>WQUY01000026.1 GCA_009781855.1 Oscillospiraceae bacterium
ACACAACGTAATTCCGGGCGCAACCGTAGTGCTTGACGCAGGCACATCAACAACACACACATTCCTTGGTTGGTTCAGAGCAGATAATCTGCCTGCTGCAACAGCAACCCTGACCCCACCACCAGGAACAACACATACGATAGCCTCCATGCCAGACGCAGCACTCCACTACGTCGCAGTATGGGGCAACCAAAGAGGTACTCCATTTGTACCAAACGACAATGTACTGACACTCAGCAACAACCCAACCGCCGCAAGCCCGAGCAGTCAAACGATAACGGTAGACAGCACAGCACGTACAGAAGTGACGATCGGTGACCATAACGTAATTCCGAATGCAGTCGTAGTGCTTAATGCAGGCACATCGGCCACGCACACATTCCTCGGCTGGTTCAGAGCAGATAATGTGCCGGCTGCGACAGACGTAATCACACCACCGGGCGATGCCACGCACACATTCAATATGCTTGATGAAGCAATGCATTATGTAGCAGTATGGGGTAACCAACGCGGAAATCCATTTGTGCCGAACGATATCGGCCTGACCATAAGCAACAACCCAACAGCCGCAAACCCGGCAGATCAATCGATAATGGTAACCGGCACACTGCGTACAGAGCCGGTAGTCGGAACACACAACGTAATTCCGGGCGCAACCGTAGTGCTTGACGCAGGCACATCAACAACACACACATTTCTTGGTTGGTTTAGAAACGACAATCTACCGCTACCGGGCGTAGCAATCACAGTGCCAACCGCCTCAACACGCACATTTGATATGCCCGAAGGCGCAACCCACTACGTTGCAGTATGGGGCAACCACCGCGGCATACCCTATGTACCGAATGAAGTAGACCTGACCGTTATCGTGTACAGCTCAAACGGCAACAGAATACCTACGGCGAGCCTACTCCATGACGGAGATGCAGTCACACGCAATACAGATCTGACATTCAGCATCACCGGCACAGCAGGAGACACCCTGATTGCATCAGCATACGGCTTTAGATCTACAACACATGTCATCGTGCCTAATGACCTCGTCGGTAACCGGACGATTATCATCACCTTAGGTGACGAAGAGCGCGGCCCGCTGCCGACAAATCCCGGCAATGGTGACGAGTACGAAACAGTCACACTGACAGTAGAGGTAAGACAACTGGCCGTAGACGGCGGAGCGCTTATCCCGCACGCAGGCTTGACGATTGCCCCGGCACGTACACCTGCAGCGGTAATCACACCGGTAACCGGCACACTGGGTGCATTCACAGTTGAGATCGATGGCAGACATGTAGAAGACATTCTGACCGCAGCAGCACTGGGCTTTGTCAGCAATACCCATGATATATGGTATACAGACCTCGCTCCGGATCGCGGCACAATCATCATCAGACTGGCCATCGCCCCACCGGAAGCCATCACCGTTCGTGTAGAAAGCTCAAACGGCAACTTGATTCCGACAGCGAGCTTGCTGCATGAGGGCGCAGCGGTAACACGTAATGCAAACCATACATTTACCATAATGGCAGATGGCAGCAACTTGGGCGACATGCTCGAAGCGAGCGCACCGGGCTTTACAAACAACACACACGAAATCGTGTCGTCAGACCTTGGTGCACCGCGTATCATCACCATAATCTTAGGTGACGAAAACCGTGGCCCCGACCCGACAGAACCCGGTGAAGGCGACAGATACCAACCTGTAACACTGTATGTTGAAGTGCAAAGAGCCTCAGGCACAAACCCACTCATACCACACGCAATACTGACAATCGACCCTGACCGTACACCTGCAGCTGTAATCACAGCGATAGAAGATGCAAACGGAACGACAGGCAGATTCACAATCGTGGTAGACGGCAGACATGTAGAGGACATTTTGGAAGCTGCAGCCACAGGCTTTGACAGCAACACCCATGAGCTTACATACTTTGACCTGGATTTGGCAAGAGATGAAAATACACCGATAGTCATCAGACTGACAGCACAGGCTGCAACACCGGTAACAGTGTATGTCTACAGCTCAAACGGCAACCGTGTCCCGACAGCAGAAGTGACCCATCCTGAACTTAATGTAACCAACGAAGGTGATGGAGCATTCACAATCTATCTAAACGGCGACAACATAGGCGATGTCCTGACAGCAACAGCACCGGGCTTTACAGACACAACACGCACAATAGTGCATGAAGACCTTGCCGGCAACCGCACAATCATCATCACCTTAGGTGATGAGGGTCGTGACCCTTATGACCCGACAGAACCCGGTGAAGGCGACAGATACCAACCTGTAACATTCACAGTAGAAGTAAGGCAACTTGACGCAGACGGCGGCGAGCTGATCCCGGGTGCGAACCTAGGTATAGCTCCGAATCGTAACCCGGCGGCTGTAATAATTCCGATAGACGGAACACTTGGTGCATTCACAGTGACGGTAGACGGCAGACATGTCGGCGACATACTCGAAGCATCAGCAATAGGATTTGACAGCAACACGCATACGATTGCATATGTTGACCTGTATGGCGATGACACGGTCATCATCATCAGACTCGCAGCAGCGCCGATCGATGTCACAGTCAGAGTGTACAGCTCGAACGGTAACCTATTGCCGACAGCAAGCCTTGATTACGCAGGTACAACGATTACACGCAACGAAGACGGTACATTTACCATCTCAGTCAGCGGCAACAACATTGGCGATATTCTGGAAGCATCAGCACCCGGCTTTACAAACACAACGCACACCATAGTGGAAGCGGACATTGTAAACGGAGAGATCATCATCATCTTAGGTGATCCGGGTCGTGACCTGTACATTCCGGAAGATCCTGAAGAGCCGACAGACCCCGGTGATGACGACTACTATGACACAGTAACACTCACAGTAGAAGTAAGACGCCTCCATGGCAGCACACTGATCACCAACGCGGCACTGTCAATCGCCCCGATAAATCGTGACCCATCGGCAATTATCACACCAATAGAAGATGAGCCGGGCACATTCACAGTTGAAGTCGATGGAAGACATGTTGGCGACATTCTAACCGCAGCCGCCCCAGGCTTCCACAGCAACACCCACGCAATCACATACATCGACCTGTACGAAGAGCTGATTGTGATCATACTGACCGCAGTGCCAAGCGGCGGCGGTGACGGCCCCGTAAGGCCACCGGTCACAGTAATCACGGAGCCAGAACTGCCACTGGCAGAGATATTCTCACCATACCACAACGCATTCTTGGTTGGTGTGCCGGACGGCCGAATGATGCCCCATGCAAACATCACCCGTGCGGAAGTAGCAACAATTCTGTTCAGACTTCTGAGCGATGACTTCAGAGCATCAGTATGGAGCCAGCAAAACAGCTTCTCCGATGTAAATGCCAACGCATGGTTTAACAACGCAGTATCGACAATGACCAATGCCGGCATACTCACAGAGAACCCCGGCGGAACATTCAGACCGAACGATGCAGTAACGAGAGCAGAGTTTGCAGCGATGGTAGCCAGATTCTTCTCAGAATTTTCGGCAACAAACAACGCATTTAGCGACATCGAAGGCAACTGGGCAGAAAACTACATCAACCTCGTCGCACAATTCGGCTGGGTACAAGGCGCAGGCGACGGCACATTCAACCCGAATGCCCTGATGACCCGCGCAGAAGCAGCAGCCATAGTAAACCGTATGCTGGAGAGAATTCTCGAAGGCTCCGACGGATTGCTTGACGGACGCACCCGCTTCCCGGATGTAAGGAATGAAAATGCATGGTACTACCTGTACATCCAAGAAGCAACGCACTCAACCCTGTTCGAGAGAAACAGCAATGGTCGCGTAAGCTGGACAGCGATCCTACCGCACCTTGACTGGACGGTACTGGAGCGACCACACTCAACACCACGCGCAATAGCAGCAGCAAGACAAATCCAAATGGAAACTGTTGCAGATGATAATGCTTAGCACATAGCGCGCACATCTCAGTGTGCAGGGGCAGATCCTGTATCTGCCCCTGCACACGGTAAGCTGACGGGAGTCGAACTCCCGTCGGTTTTCCACCAGCTTAAGCTGAAAGGATTGACTGACTTGCCCACGTTTCATACCCTGCATTGTTACGATTGTAAGAAAAGTTGGCTCAACAGAGCCATTGCCGATAATGTATATACATGCCCTTTCTGCAAAAGCAAGCAAACTACGATACTGGATCTGATACCTAGGCTGAGCCTGATAGGCTTTAAAGGGGATAATGAAAATACACACAAAAGAAACGCATCCGAAGAAAGGCAATGAAGCGCATTGAGGAATATGAAAAGAAACCAAAGCAAAAGATATCGGCACCGCAAAATTGTAGTTGCCATTGCAACTGCGATGATTATCATTGCTACCCTAACAGGCACCCTCGCATCGGGAACCAATCAAACGCCGCCCGACGGAAACTTCGGAGGGCGACTGCGCAGCGATGCAAGCGGCACTGATCAGCGCATATATGCTGAGAATTTCGATGCCGGAGAGGTATTTCTGCGCATAAAACTGCTTGAATATATGGAAATTGGCGATGAACCCCTGATATTGGGTTCCGATATCAATGATGTAATGACATGGACACCCTTTGTACATGGAGCGCCGTCCGGCACAAACAGCGCAAGATTTAGGGATTATGTTTCACTGGGATTTGGCGGAGACATGGATTATTTCATGCCCACATTCAACCGCAACCGGCTCAGCGATGCCACCGACTTCACAGGCCCCACGTCATTTGCATTTGCGCACGACAGCGTGCAGGTGGATGTTGATATGGGCACAGCAGACCACCGGGTGTTTGACCCACAATTTGCGAGCAGCGCCTCAGGCGAATTCACATCATGGATCTCCGGACAGACCGCAATAGGTACGCTACATACATCAAGTGGCACAACTGCAAATTATATACACACAGCAAAGACACCCGTTCGTAGTGAGCGTGGTGGAGTAATGACACGCTCTGAGTGGGAGACGTTATCTGCGGAAGATAGAGTGGGTAACTTCTGGGTTGCAACGCCAGACGGATGGGCATATTGGGCAAATGCGCTTGCCGAGAACGATGCCACCAGCCTGTTTCTGCGCACAGTGCAGATGAACATGTGCGCTTTGGTAGCGCATCGCAGCGATGAGAATATACTTTGGTATTACTCCATTTACGCAATCGGTCAATTCTCTGATGCAAGTAATCTCGGCGACTTCATAGATATAAATGGACTCAGTCGCAGCTATGGTGGAGGTGCCGTCCTCTATACAGCATATAGGCAGTCTGGCGGCGGCAACGGAAATGAACCAAGTATAAAAGAGTTAATTATGCAAACCGATGTTGGAGACACCTTTATGGCAGGCGGCAGACTTTGGCGCGTTTTGCAAAAGAATGTATTTGCCGGACAATATGAGGTTCTGGTGATATCTGAGTCTGCGATTATGCCGGTAGTATGGAATAACTCACTGACCACCTCCGGCGGCTATGCCTGGAGCCACCTGCGATGGCTCACAGATGAATTTTATCAAAACCAAATGCAGTGGGCGCACCCCTATGCGACACTTCCGGATATGGCCTACTGGAACTGGGAAATTTTTCATGAAGGCATGACACCAACTACCGGAGTATTTGCGATGGAGCAATACAATGATGTGGCATTTAACATGACACGCGCACACATGGAATTCCTGCGATTCCAAGAACCCGCAGCATTGCAGGACTTGAATGTTGCATACAATGAGCTGGACATCCGTGTAAATTGGTGGACCAGTACGATTGAGGAATATGGACGCGTGACAGCCATAAGTCCTTATGGTCTTCTGAGTGCAGGTGTAGATTATCCAGACATTTATCTCAGGCCTCTAGTGTGGGTAAACCTATCCGAAAATTAAATCGCAACGCCCCAAACCTATTGAGGAGCTTTATGACGTGTTAAAAAATACAAAAAAGCAAGCAGAACCAACGCAACCGAAATCATCCGCACGGTGGTTCGAAGATGAAGAACTCAAATTGCTCATAGAAAATGCAGCAAATGGAGACAGTTTCGCTCTTGAACAGCTATGCGAATCGATAGTCAATTATGTGATGTTCAGGACGTCAAAGATTATGTTTAACCACTCCGATGCGGAAGATGTGGCACAGGAATCACTGTTGCGTGTTTGCAAAAATATTCAAAGCCTAAAAGACCCGACAAAGTTTCACTCCTGGCTAATGAGTATTATCGTAAATGAATCGAGGCGAAAAATGAAGAGCAATTCCAAAACCGCAGGGGTTTTGAACTTTGAAGATGAGCTGGATTCCATTTGTGAAGAAAACGACATCTATGTTCCTGAAGCCTATTATGAAATAGAAGAGCATCGCAAAGATATTCTTGATGTAATCGGCTGTTTGTCGGTCAGACAGCGACAAGCCGTAATGCTGCATTATTTTGAAGATATCAGTGTTACCGAGACCGCGAATATAATGGGCATATCCCAGCCGAATGTCACGCTTTATTTGCAAAATGCACGCAATAAAATAAAGAATGAGCTTGAATGCAAAAAAGGCTGGTCATGGAATGGCGGCATAGCCAATGGCTTTGCTATGGTGCCGTTTGGCTCCCTAATCTCAAATGCATTGGTGGCGGAAAGCCAAGTTTTTCAAATGAATGCAGCGTGGGTTTCAGAGACACTTGCAAAATGCGGTGAGATCGCATTAGGTATAGGCCTTGCCGGCACTACCGCCCTTGCGGTAGAGGGCGGCTCGGCTGTTGCGGCAACCGCAGGCAGCACCGCAGCCATGACCAGTGGAACCACCGCAGGTGCCACAGGGGCTGCAGCAACCAGCAGCATTGCGGCTGTTGTGGGAACCTGTGCAACCATTGTAGCGGCAGTTGCAATTTCTGTAGGCGTTGCGACCACGACGCTTTTGTACACGCCTGAAGAACCCGCAGATAGGCCTCCGGTCTCAACCTATGCAAGTGCGCAAATAGAGTTTGTGGGCGAGGATGCCCTATCTCATATCAATCCCACTCGTGCTGAGAAAACATCCGACAGCGCTTATGGTGCATTGAATGTGCTGCACTGGAGTATACGGCACGCAGATGCTGAGCAGCCGCTATACACAGGTGAGGGCAGGATTGTTGAAGATGTTTTTGATCAAATGCGGTACAGGGGAGCGTATGGTGTTTTTTATCTGGAGTTTCTTTTAGAAGACGCTTTAGGCGCACAATATGCACTGGGCCATAATTTCATTATTACAGAGTAGCCATGTTGTCATCAGCCCCCGCTTGTCATTGCGAGCCTGACCCACAATCCCCTCAAGCCTTGTATCATCCGGAGCGCAGCGAAGAATCTACCAGAAGTATGCAAAGAAGGTTCACTTATGAAAAGCAATAAAGCAAACAACTTAATAATTGTGATTCTGGCATTGGCATGGATTGTTTCGACACCTGCCTTGGTTGTCGTTGCTTTGACATCTTTTGGCTGGACGCATTCAGAGCAGCATGTACGCAGCGAATTTCGCGGTGCGATTTTGGCTGCTGAGCAGCCGCATGTATGTGTATTTTGCGCCGATTGCAATATTTGCATCATATGTGAAGCATGTCAATGCTCATCAACTCAAACACCATATCCACCAATATCACCACCATATCCGCAGATACCGGTGCAGCCCACGGACAATGTCAATCCACCGGAAGCGGGTGAAGAGATTGAAGAGATGCAGCCGGAAAAGCCGGAAAAGCCGGAAGAGCCGGAAGAGCCGGAGTCGGAAGAAGATGACGAGATTATTTTAACCACCATTCCACCGGATACTATGGTGCCGGAAACAGAGTCTTTGCAAGATGCGGATACAACGCAATACGCACAGTCAAGTGATTTTTCAGCCTCAGAAGAGCAATCTCAGCTGCAATCATCAACCCAAGCAGAGCCTGGTGATGGGCAGGAGCAAACGCCTGCACAGGGACAGATTTCGGAGCATGATACGTCCGGCGGATATGTAGAGCAAATATCTGCGCCCGATAATGCTCAGGATGTAACTTTGCCCGAGCGAACGGCTATACCTTTGCTGAGCGCATCGGGGTTCTTCAGTCAGGTCAGTGAGCCGATTCGTGGTGATTCAAATGCCGCAAACGGTATTGTTGCGCAGCTGATTACCAATGGGATACCGGCGCTCACCATCGGTGGCGAACAGATACCCCTTTTGGCTGGAGGGTTTGGTAACCAAGTTTGGGTGCTTGCGAATTTTATTCTAAGCATAGCAGGTTTGATTTTGATGGGCATCATGCTTATGCGCTTGGGATTGTTCAAAAAACGCAAGGGCAGTTTTGGTTCTGCAAACAAGCACAGTCCGGTGCTTATCAAGATAGGCCTCATATTTCCGATGATTGCAAAACTGTTGTTTCTCATAACTCAGGATATGCGCTTGCCGGTGGTCATTTTCGACTGGTGGACACTGGTTCATGCGGCTGTGCTTGTGCTCATGTCGCTGTGTTATATATCGATGTTTAGGAAAAGAAACGGAGACTCATCTCCGCAGATGGCAGAGTCTGCTCAATGTTAATCATATACAACGCGTTCGTCGTGGAGATTGCTGGGAGAATAACCCACACAAATAAAAAAGAAGAGGTAGAAGATAATTGAAAATTCAAATGGCGACAGATTATGCAATAAGGGCATTGCATTACATCCATGAAAATAGTGACACAACGCTTTCAGGAAGAGAAATAGCAGAGGCTATTGATGTTCCATATCCTTTCTTTGCAAAAATTGCAGACCAGTTAAAGCGAAAAGGCTTGCTGACTTCAATAAAGGGCAGAAAGGGTGGATACGCTCTTGGGAAGCCACTGGAACGTATAGGGTTTTATGAAGTGTTTGTTGCGACTGAAGGTGAGCTGCAAATAAGCAGATGCTTGATGGAACACAGAAATTGCAACAGAGCTAATGAGGAATCTTGTGGACTTAGAGGTTTTCTTTGTGACTTGCAAAAATCCCTCATTGTTGAAATGTCTAGAAAGAATATTTTGGAAATTGCTTAAATCAAATTGAGCATGATAAATGGAAAATAGAGAGAGGAGCATAATTGGCTAGTGCCTGCGCTACGCTCTCTATTTATCATACCCTTGAGCATAGACATGGAGCATTGAGAATGGAGGTCTGCGTCGGTGTTTTCATTCTCCTCTCTCCATTCTCAATTCAATATGCCCTTGATAAATATGAATAAAAGATGTACAATCGAGTTAGGTTGGTTTCATTGAGTGGAAAGGATAGAGCGAGTTTATGTTTAAAATCATTGTTGATTCGCCGACGTTCCTTACAGGGAGACTGGCAGTTGAACTTTCGCATCTTATAGGATTTGAGTCTGTTGCAATGGATTTTCCGATTCTGAAAGGAAAAACCGATGTTCTGGAGTGTGGGGGTCTGACCAATAATTTTTTGTTTTGCTCGGAACGGGTCTCGTCGCCCTACACTTCGCAAAACAAAAAACCATCAGCCAGCCCCCTTACGGTCTGCGCTCTGGAGTGTGAGGGTCTGACTAATGATTTTCCTGCCTCAATCAACACCCCCACAGCAACCTACTTCTTTATTTCAGAATCTCCCGGAGACTTTCGTGTGAAAAAATCCGGAAACATTGTCGATATTACCATAGGCGATCAGTCTCAAATTTTGGCGATTTGGCGTTATTGCGCTGATCATTTTGCGGAGCTTTCCGGGCGTGAGCAGTGTGCGGAAAATATCTCAGCAGAGGGGTTTACGGCGGCAACAGACAGCCCGCACCCCATTGACCCTTTTGATAAAAGGCATCGTAAAGGTTTGGAATCATTATTTGATAAAGACTTCATTCTAAAAGATGAAGACTTGGATTTATTGCCGGATTTGTTGACGGCAAAGATAGTGCTGAGTGAAAATCTTGATTTCTACCAATTGAGCGCAGCATGTAACCTTGCTGCAAGACTGGGCATGGAAACAACGGTTGCATTATTTCCCATAACCGCAAAAGAGTCCGAATCCACAGGGAACCGCTTTGTGTTTAAACCGGGGTCTGTATGTTCTTTAAAATTCGAAAACGATGGAGATGCATTGGTTTTTGAGGTGTCGGGTGAGGGTGCGGAACTCGAAAACTTTACTTCAGTGATTTGTACGCAGTTCCCAATCCAAAATCAGGGGCGGCGATGGGTGGATATACTGGAGGAGATGGCTGAGTCATTCGCCATGAAAAATCTTGACGGTGAGCTTTCTTGGTTAGAGGCTTTTGGGCAAGCGCAAAATGTGCAAAACACTGCATATTTCTCACCAAAAGTACATCATCTTCGGGATGAAGTGAAAAATCATTTCAGCAACACGCAGTTTGTTGGGTTTAAAGATATCAGGCAGGTAGAGCAAAGGGCATATGATTTACCTTGGGAAGTTGATGTTTGCCAAAGGCTTCTGGATGATTCTGTTTGGTCAAAGGCTAAGCCGGGCGATGAGGTTGTTATCCGTGCCGTTTTGAGTGAGGATAAGGCGGTTAGAGCGCAGCTTATGAGGCAGTGGGAGGAAAAAGGCGCAAGAGTGCAAGTGATTTGCGCATACAAGCAAGGGTTTAGCTGGGTTGAGGATATAATACTTCCTCAATTGTCAGATTTAGAAGTTGACGAGGTGGAAATAGCGTTTAAGGCCTTCTTGCGTCCGGGGACGACGATCTGGAAAGAGGAAGATGGTGCGATGCCGTCCTATGGAGACCTAGACACAAGTGATGGCGGTAGATGGTATGATCAGCCCATAAGGTATCTTCAGGAACTTTATCCCATCGATGACGTTTTGGCTTTGGCTCTGGGGATTGACCGGAGCAAAATACGTTTTACAGAGTATAAAGGCAGCGAAGATATTACCTACAATATCACTGTGTTTTCTAGCGGAAAACAAGTGCTAATGGATACTTATACTGCGTATAATGTTGAGCGCAACTATATTGATCTCTATCCCAATCTAGGCAAGGTGCATCCCGGAACAGGTCATGTTACGGCCTGGATAAACAACGAGATTGTGTTGGATGAAAGAGTGAAAACAGATGTTGAAGCGGTTTGGGAAGCTTTTCAGGAGGATGTATTGCCCTGGGTAAGAGCGCACAGCCTCGAAAAAACCGGCGGCAAACTGACTTCTGCTGATCAGCCGTTTTTTGCACAACTCCACATTGAACTTGGCCTGAGTGAACCGGATGAGCGGCTGAAGATACGTGAGGACATGATATCCTCGCTCAATGCGTTGCACGAGGATATATACTTCGTTGGCACGGATTTCTTCAAAGTTCATGGCTTAGAAAATGGCGGTGAGGCTTTGGATGCCCCCGGACTCATTTTGCCGGATATACGAAAGCGCTTGGGCAAGCCCAGCATGACGGTTACATTGCTGGATCAAAAAGCCTCTGAGCCATATATAGAGGTGTGCGGCAATGTTCTGCGCCCGGATTATGCACAAACAGGTTTATCGCTGATAATCAGTGAGATTGGGTTTGAAGATGGGCTTTTGGTTCCGCTCATCGAAGTGAGAGGGCCTGATGAGGCAATCAGTGCGGCAAAGGCTTATGCTTCATTGTTAAATAAAGGTTTTCTGGGAATCTCAGAAAGATTGCAGAATCTTAAACGCTTGGGCTTTAAGTTGTGTTGGGACAAAGCAGAACCTGAAATATGCTTCATTAAAATACCCACCTTACCATCAATAAAAAAAGATTTGGACATACGCAGCATAGATATCAGCGAAAAAGAGCTGATTGGCTATGAGCAATACCTACGTATCATAGAGCAGCTTAAGCATGTGCCGGGAATTGATGTATATCCGATTGCAGAGTCATATTTGGGCAGGGATATCTATGCTATCGAACTTTTGCCATCTTGGAATGGTTATGTTTCAAGGACAAAACGCCTGACAAAAGGGCCTTCGACCATCATCAATTGCCGACATCACGCAAATGAAGTCTCTGCAACAAATGCAGCATTTATACTGGTTCGAGAATTGCTGGCCGATGAGCAGTATATAGGCATCGCAGATGAGATGTGCATTGTAATTGCTCCGTTTGAAAATGCTGATGGTGCGGCAATTCATTATGAGCTTCAAAAACACAGTCCGTGGTGGAAGCTTCACATCGCAAGATACAACGCAGTAGGAAAAGAGTTCTATTACGAGCATTTTAAAGATGAAACCATCCACGTTGAAGCGCACGGATTCACCCGACTATGGCGGCGCTGGCTTCCGGATGCTGTGCTTGATAATCATGGTGTGCCTTCGCATGAATGGGAACAGCCTTTTTCAGGCTATACAGCGCCGTCATTTAAAGGTTTTTGGCTTCCGCGGTCATTGCTATATGGATGCTACTGGTCTGTTCAGGGGGAAGCGTATGCCGACAATATCCATCTTGCCAAGCGCATGGAGGCAAACATTGCCGCCGCTTGCGCAAAGGATGCTGAGATAAGCAGCTGGAATAATGACTGGCAAGACCGATTCGAAAAATATGCAAATGCTTGGATGCCAAGGCTTTTTCCGGCAGACTATTTTGAGAATATGATCAATTACTGGGTTCCTTTTGACTACGACGCGGTGCACCGCTACCCCTCGATTCGTTATCCATGGATTACGACTGTTGCGTACACTGCTGAAGTAGCAGATGAAACTGCCCAAGGAGACTATCTTTATCTCTGTGCGCGTACACATGTGCTCCATAATCTGACCACTTTAGATATTTTGCGCAAGGGGCACAGTTTCTATCGCAGGGAAATAAACGCACATAACGCTGGAGCAATGAGTTCGAATATTCGTCTCAGGCCGCTGTGCCCACAGGTGAGCGCTGATTAAATCAGTTGTTTATCCAAAACTGCAAGGGCTCAGCGATAAGCCTCCGGGAGGCTATCTGTGTAACTATGAGGTGAGTGCTTATGGTGTAATTGGCCGGGGACATGGAGTAAACAATGAATTGAGAGAAAGGATAGTGTAAGTTTATGGAATTTTCCGAACTGATTAAACTGCTTGGAATTGTAATCGTAATCATAGGTTTTATCCTCAAGTTGGAGCCTATCCTTATTGTGTTGCTGGGTATCATAGTGACAGCAATCGTAAGCCTGATGGATCCGATAACACTGCTAGGCACTATTGGAAACAGTTTTGTTGCAAATCGCGGCATGGCCATTTTTATTCTCATTTTGCTTGTCACCGGAACTATGGAGCGCAATGGGCTCCGTGAGTCGGCAGCAAAACTCATAGGCAAGGTTAAAGGTGCCAACCCAGGCAAGGTAATAGGCGCATATGGCATTATGCGCAGCTTCTTTGCTATGTTTAATGTGAGCTTCGGTGGTGTTGCCGGATTTGTGCGCCCGGTAATCATGCCGATGGCCATTGGTGCGGTTGAAGCCAAAGGTGTAGTGCCTAACGAAAAACATGTAGATACCATAAAAGGCATGTCCTCCGGCATGGAAAATGTTGCATGGTTTTTCTGGCAAGTCCTGTTTATCACCGGCGGTGGAAACCTGCTGGTGCAATCAACTTTAGCCGGTCTGGGCATCGAAGTAGAGCTTTTGGAGCTGGTGCGGGTGGTGATTCCGGTTGCGATTTTCGCCTTGGTATGGGCAATCGTCTATTACAACCTCAAAGACAGAGCACTGCGTAAAAAGTACTATGGCGATGCTGTAGACAAGACGAAAGAATAGGGGGGCGCTGACATGACTTTTACTGATGGTTTCACAAACCCAATGGTTTGGTTTTCAGATCCTGCTGTGGCGACCTCACAAAAACTGCTCGAAATCATGTTTATTATCATGGGTCTGGTGTGTATCAACTCGGCGCTTCGTAATTTGTTCGATAAAGAAAACAAAGCCCCTATCGGCTCGGGAATTTTCTGGGGCGCATTGGGTATAGTCTTGCTGTCAGGGCGCTGGCTTCCACATGCAGTCAACGGAATGCTTATTGTTTTGATGACACTGCCGGCGATTTTCCGCAAGGTCAAGATGGGAAAGTCCGATGTGCCAACGGATGAATACACCAAAAATCAAGCGAAGAAGATTGGCATGAAGATATTCATTCCCGCTTTTTCCATAGGTATCTCGGCGATTTTCTTTGCGTTGGTGTTACCAAACCTCGGCGCAATGGTAGGTGTTGGTGTTGGTGTGATAATTTCTGCACTCTTCCTGATGTCATTTAACCGTGAAACGAAGCCGACAATTTTCCTAAACGATTCAAGAAGGATGTTGGATGTTATTGGGCCACTATGTATGCTCCCTATGCTTCTGGCATCTCTCGGTGCAGTCTTTACAGGCGCAGGTGTAGGTGATGTGATTGCTCAGGTTGTCGCACCTTTGATTCCGGAAGGAAATATGACCATAGGAATCATAGTCTATGCGCTTGGAATGGTTCTCTTTACAATGATCATGGGCAATGCTTTTGCAGCAATCACGGTCATGACAGTAGGTATTGGTTATCCATTTGTGTTGGCGCTCGGCGCAGACCCCGTTGTAATTGTAATGCTTGCGCTCACCACCGGTTACTGCGGAACCCTGATGACGCCGATGGCGGCAAACTTCAACATCGTACCTGTGGCAATGCTGGATATAAAAGACAAGTATGCGGTCATCAAAAACCAAATTGCTATAGCGTTGCCGGTTATGGTATTCCAGATTATTCTTATGATCGCATTGAGTTAACGGCGGCACTCTTCGATGCAGGGGCGGAAGCCCGGCAAAACCGATGGGAGCGAGACTCCCGTCAGCTTAAGGAGTTGACATAATGGCGGCGAAACCTCTTTTCGCCGCCACTATGCCTACATAAAAAATGCGGAATTTACAATTAGCTCACCGTGGAGTGGAAATCATAACCCATAATTGGATGCAGGTGCGCAGCGGAGAGTCTGTGCTCATCGTTACGGATGAGGATCATGCACAAGAGATGGAGCTTCTGAAAAGGTATATGGAGGATATTGGGGCAACAGTGCAACTCGAAATGATGCCCAAATCAGACACAAAATTCAGCGGGCTTCTGGATGCTGCAGATGGGGGTCTGGAAGAATACGATGTTATAATCGGTGCGACCCACTATTCAATCGTCACAAAACCAGCAGTGAGACTGGCGGTTAAAGAAGGTTCGCGATTCCTATCATTACCTATGTCAACAAATGATAATCGCTCCATTTTAGAGTACGATTTTCTAACGATGGACACCGGAAAAAGTCGCTTTGTCGCAAAAGAGCTGCTGAAATTTATCAGGCAATCAGATTACTTGCGCGTGACGACAAAACTCGGAACAGATTTATATTTTCGGAAAATCGACAGGGAAGCAAATTACTTCAATGGAATGGCGAAAGATGGCAAAGGTTTTGCATCCTCCAGCTTTGAAGTGTATGTGCCGATAGAAGAGGATCAGACGCAGGGGGTTGCCATTCTTGATGGCTCTTATGGGTACTTGGGGAAAGTTGACAGACCCTTTGAAATAGGCTTTGATGGTGGACGAATAGTAAAAATAGAGCAATCAGAGAGCGGAAAAAAGTTGTCAAAATATTTGGAAGCGTTCAATGATCCGAGAATGTACTATGCTGCTGAATTTGGCATAGGTACTAATTTCTTCTCGCATTGTGAGGGCAATTGCTATATTGAGGACGAATCTTCCTATGGCACTTTCCATGTAGGATTTGGGCGAAATATAGCCCTCGGAGGTGAGTTTGAGGCAGATGGGCATTTTGATTTGGTGTTTTTAAAGCCAACTATTTATGCGGACAATCGTATGATTATGGAAGATGGAATCATTATTCCTGCTGTACCTGAGGCATGGTAGCAAAGCGCCTGCAGAGGTGTCGATATGGCACTTTTGTCGGTGTTTCACCGGTGTATGCAGTGGACTTATTGCATTGTTAAAAGGAGAGAGCTATGAAGATTTTAATTTCAGGATTCGACCCATTTGGTGGAGAGGCCATAAACCCCGCTTTCGAAGCAGTGAAGTTATTACCAAGGAAAATCGGCGGTGCAGACATCAGCATAGTTGAAGTGCCGACTGTTTTCAGAAAATGTGCCGAGGTATTAAAAGCTGCCATAGATGAAATTAAGCCGGATGCGGTATTATGCATTGGGCAAGCCGGTGGACGCTCTGTCATATCAGTAGAGAAAGTGGCCATTAACTTGCAAGAGGCGCGTATTGCAGATAATGAAAAAAATCAGCCCATAGGCGAAACAATCAAAGAGGATGGCCCGGCAGCATACTTCGCAACACTGCCTGTAAAGGTGATGGTTAACAAAATCAAGGAAGAGAAGATTCCGTCGAGCATTTCGTACACAGCAGGTACATATGTATGTAATGACATCATGTATCACTTGCTTTATATGATTGACAAGGAGTACCCCAATATCCGCGGTGGGTTTATACATGTCCCATTCGATACTGCGCAAGTGCTTGACAAGCCGGATGGCACGCCCAGTATGCCAGTTGCGACAATAGCCAAAGCGCTTGAATGCGCAGTAAAAGCCATAGCGACCCATAAAGAAGACATCCATGAAGCAGCCGGAACCACGCATTAGCTGACGGGAGTCGAACTCCCGTCAGCTCGATGCCCACCAGCTTTAGTAAATTGAAGTTGATTATTGATTTTATCTAAGATGTGTGATATTGTTCTGGGCAGTAAATGTCTTTTCGCAAAATATAAAATCTAATCTTGATGCATAAAAATTATAGCGAATACAAAAATTTATAATAGAATCAAAGAGGAGGTTATTGCGTGTCAGAAAAATCAAAGCAGATGCCTTTAGGCGGACAACCGGCAGTGGGCGCAGACAAGACCGTCATAAAAGCGCTTGGGCTTAGCGGTGGGATTTTCGGCGCTTCACCCGCGCAGGTCGATGTAAAGGACGGAAGGGTCATCCGAATCAGACCGCTCCATTGGGGAGAAAAGTATGATTATCAGAAGTTCAACCCATGGAAGATTGAGAAAAATGGCAAGACATTTGGCGCTCTTCCAAAATCAGTGCCGGCTCCGTGGAGCTTGGCATATAAGAAGAGAACCTATTCACCAAACCGTGTGAAGTATCCGCTCAAGCGTGTTGACTGGGATCCCAACGGCGATCGCAACACACATAATCGCGGCAAGAGCAAGTATGTCCGCATCTCATGGGATGAGGCAACTGATATCATCGCTGCGGAAATCAAGCGGCTTCATAAAGATTACGGCCCGCTGTCTATCCTTGTTCAGGGTGATGGACATGGCGAATGTAAAATGATCCACGCACCGCATGGTTGCAGCACATTGCTGCTTGACAAAATGGGTGGATTTACACAACAAGTCAGAAACCCCGACAGCTGGGAAGGCTGGTATTGGGGTTCTAAGCATGTCTGGGGCAAAGGCTTCATAGGCATGATGGCTCCTGCTGACAATGTTGTTAAAGATATCTGCGACCACAGTGACATGGTTGTTATGTGGGGCGGCGACCCTGAAACAACCCACTGGGGCTTCCGTGGTCAGCTTGCAAGCCGTCTTCTATATTTCTGGACTGAAATCGGCATAAAGCAAATTTATATTTGCCCTGACCTCAACTACTCTGCTTGTATCCATGCGGACAAATGGATTCCAATTCTACCCAATACCGATGCAGCGATGCAGCTTGCCATAATCTATACATGGATTATTGAAGGCACATACGACAAAGAATATGTCGCAACACATACAATCGGCATGGACAAAATAGAAGATTATGTACTGGGTAAAGTAGACGGAGTTGCCAAGACTCCAAAATGGGCATCGGAAAAATGCGGCGTTCCACCTTGGACAATCAAAGCGCTTGCGCGTGATTGGGCAAAGAAAATTGTCACCATTGGTCACTACTTTGCAGGTGGTATGGCACGCGGTCCGTTCTCCCACGAACCTGCCCGTTTAGAATGTGTTATCCTTGGTATGCAAGGTCTTGGCAAACCAGGTGTACACCAAGCTCAAGTTGCATATACAGGTATGCCCAAAAACATCATCGGCGCGGGTAAAGACCATATGGGCACATTTGGCCGCCTTGAAGGAACAGCTGCCGGTGAGCGCATCCTAAAACCACACCGTGGCACCCCGACGGCTTGGGGTAAGCAAATGATACCAAAGACATTGGTAGAAGAAGCCATCAGAAAAGGAACGGTTGACTTCTGGGGAACCGGCGGCCACGAAGAAGAAGCCGCCGACCAATATGTCAAATATACATATCCAATCGCCAAAGAAGAGGGTGGCACAGAAATCCGCATGATGTGGACAGATACGCCGTGCCGTCAGACTTGCTGGAACAATGGTAATGAGATAGCCTTGACATCTCGCGACTCTCAGATTGAATTCATTCTGGCACAACATCCATGGCTTGAAAATGACTGTCTCTTTGCAGATATAATTCTGCCTGTCAACACGACTCTTGAAGTTGACGACATTTCACCATGTATCCGTGACGGCGACAGCTTCCAGAGTGTGCTTTACATGAAGAAAGCTATTGAGCCGGTTGGTGAATCAAAGAGTGACTTTGAAGCTGTTGTTGAGATAGCCAAGAAGCTTGGAATGGAAAAAGAAGTCACTGAGGGATACTCAGTTGATGAACTCATCAAAGCGACATATGAGGGTATGAGATTCGACGAAATTGTGCCTTGGGATGAGTTTAACGAAAAAGACTATATGGTAATCCCGGTTGCTGAAAATTGGGAAGAATTCCCGGCCGGACTATATCCGTTCTACATCGATCCGGTCAAAAATCCGCTCCCGACACCTAGCGGCAAACTTGAGTTTTACTCAGAGGGTCTTGCAAAAGCATTCCCCAATGACGAAGAGCGTCCGCCTTATCCACAATGGATTGAAAAGAGCGCAATTCACGATGAGCGTATTTCCAGCAGAAGGGCGAATATATTCCCGCTGCTCGTACTGTCAAATCACGGCAGATGGAGAGTGCACGCTCAAGCTGATGATATTCCGTGGAGTAAAGAAGCATTTACCGGTAAGGTCAGAGGCTTTGACGGTTATCATTACGAGCCGTGCTGGATAAATACTGCCGATGCTGCAGCCAGGGGCATCAAGCATGGGGATATCGTTCGTGTTTATAATGAGCGCGGAAGTGTCCTTTGCGGAGCATTGGTATTCGAGAGAGTTATGCCCGGTGCAGTCTCAATCGACCATGGCGCACGTACAGACTTTATCATTCCGGGTAACTTAGATCGCGGTGGCGCAATCAACCTCATAACTCCGGAAGGTCTGACATCTAAACATGCTGCGGGACAAGCAACGACGGCGTTCTTGGTCGAAGTTGAGAGAGTCAGCATGGAGCAGATGGACAAATGGATGAGAGAACATCCCGAAGCCTTTGAGCGCGAGTATGATCCGGCTTCCGGACTTAAATTCAATGCATGGGTCGAAGGGGGAAATAAATAATGGGGAAGAAAGTATTTGTAATAGATCTGTCTATATGTAATGGTTGCTATTGCTGCCAATTCATGTGTAAAGACGAGCACAGCGGAAATGACTGGAGCCCTATTGCAAAGCCTCAACCTGAGGTTGGCCAGTTTTGGGTGAAGCTCACTGAACGTGTGCGCGGCACCGTTCCCAAGGTCAAAGTGGCATACAGACCGCATCTTTGTATGCATTGTGATAAGGCGGCATGTATGGCTGCTTGTCCGTCGGGTAATATCTACAAGCGTGAAGATGGTCTTGTTGTTGTTGATTCGGTCAAGTGCAAAGGTTGCCGCAACTGCGTTGATGCATGTAACTTCGATGCAATCTACTTCAACGAAGATTTGAACATTTCTCAAAAATGTACGGGTTGTGCACATCTGCTTGACAATGGCTGGAGTGAGCCAAGATGTGTAGATGCATGTCCTACATTGGCCATGAAGTTCATGGATGAGGAAGATGCTAAAGAGCTTATCAAGGATGCTGAGGTATGGAGACCGGAAATTAAAGATAAGACACAACCCAGAGTCTATTATCTCAATGTACCTAAGAAGTTTATTGCAGGTACACTCTATGATCCGGTAGAAGAAGAAGTATTCATAGATGCCAAATGTTCACTTACCGACGTTGATAATGGCAAAAAGTATGCAGTGGTTACCGATGCATATGGCGATTTCTGGTTTGAAGATTTGCCAGACGGCAAGTTTAAACTCGAAGTTAAAGCAGGCGGCAAAACAAAGGTGTTTGATGAAATAGACACCACAGGAAACGATGTTAACCTGGGTGATATTCCGCTTGCGTAAGCGCTGATTTTAATAATCTACATAGCTTCTCGGGTGCAGTCTGAAAAGATTGCACTCGAGTTTGTTGTATTGTCGGAAAACCTTGTAGTTGCTCCAAGCAAATATTTGCTGTTATATATTGATTTTTACGTTGGAATGCAGATGGAGAAAAGATGACAATGACCCTGGAGCAATACTATAACGGACTGATTAGAGCTGTAGTTGAAGTCACGGTTAGAAACAACATAATTGACAGAGTTATAATCACCAATCACCGCAATGGCATGGGGGAAGAGGCTGAGAGAATCATTGACTATGTCCTGGGAGAGCAAACACTACAGGTAGATGCGATTACAACAGCAACACGAAGTAGTGAAACCATCTTGGCAGCTATTGAAAATGCATTGAGACAAGGCCTGGACTAAAGCAGGCATCAATAGCGAAAGAGGGGCATGTTTTCGATTTAGAGAATGGGCAACAATTGAAAACCGACTGCTTTTGATTTGGATAATTATGCGATATTTTATTACTCAGCTGCCGAGAGTCGAACCCCTCGTCGGTTTTTGCTTGAAATCATAGGACGTATGTACTATAATAATAAAGTCATGAAATGATTGGCTTAAAGTAGTGTGATTTTAAAAGCATACTAAAATTATATGATATAGAGGTTGCAATGGAAAGACTAATTTATTTGGACAATGCTGCGACAACCAGAGTATCAAGCGTAGCTCTGGATGCCATGCTGCCATTTCTCAAGGATAGATACGGCAACCCATCGTCGGTATACTCCGTTGGCAGGGATGCGAAAAAAGCAATTGAAGATGCCCGAAGCAAAGTAGCAAATGCGCTTGGAGCCGAGCCGGAGGAAATATATTTCACTGGTAGTGGCACAGAATCAAACAACTGGGCACTTAAATCAGCGGCCGAGCTCTTAAAAGGCAAAGGTAAGCACATCATAACATCTGCCATTGAGCATCCGGCTGTTCAGAATACACTCAAATATCTTGAAAGTTTGGGCTATGAAATAACGACCCTTGCTGTCTCTCAAAATGGGCAGATTTCATTGACTGATTTGGAGCGCTCCGTGCGTAGCGACACAATTATAATCTCCATAATGACTGCAAACAATGAAATTGGCACAATCTTACCAGCCGCGGAGATTGGTAAAATCGCTAAAGCAAATGGTGTTTTGTTTCACACTGATGCGGTGCAAGCCGCAGGCAGCATCCCAATAGATGTAGGTGAAATTAATGCCGACATGCTGACAATTTCCGGCCACAAATTGGGTGGAATAAAAGGCGTCGGAGCTCTGTACATCAAAAAGGGAATTAAACTGCCTCCACTCATTCATGGTGGCGGGCAAGAGCGTGGCGAGCGTTCGGGAACAGAAAATGTCGCCGGTATTGCCGCGCTTGCTGCAGCGCTGGAATACAAAGTCTCACGCCTGCCGCTGACCGATATCGCAAAAAAGAGAGACAGGCTTATTACAGAGCTGTTGAAAATACCAAAATCAGCGCTAACCGGCGATCCCATCAACAGATTGCCGGGCATCGCCTCATTTGTTTTTGAAGCAATTGAAGGAGAATCAATGCTGCTCATGCTGGATCACTTTGGCATATGTGCCTCATCAGGCTCTGCGTGTTCATCTGGATCGCTAGACCCTTCCCATGTACTTCTGGCTATCGGGTTGCCACACGAAATAGCACATGGATCATTGAGGCTATCGCTGAGCGATGAGATAACAGATGACGATATAGACTACGTTGTAGAAAAGTTGACGGATGTGGTCTCAAAGCTTAGAAAAATGTCACCTGTTTGGCATGAGTAATTTTTAAAAACCTGTTTATTCAGTATTCAAGCAATAGAGAGAAGGAGTAAAACTATGTATTCAGATAAGGTTATGGAACACTTCGCGAATCCACGCAATGTAGGGGAATTGGAAAGTCCCAGCGCCGTTGGTGAAGTCGGCAATGCAAAATGCGGGGATATCATGAAAATTTTCTTAAAAATAGAAGATGATGTGATAACAGATGTAAGCTTCAAAACATTTGGATGCGGAGCCGCTGTAGCGACATCCTCAATGGCGACCGAACTTGTAAAAGGAAAAACCCTCAAAGAGGCGCTTAATATTACCAATAAAGCTGTCACCGAGGCTCTGGATGGGCTTCCGTCGGAAAAACTGCATTGCAGTGTTCTGGCAGAGCAAGCGATTAGGGCAGCAATCACAGACTATTACAAGCAAAAGGCTATTGACCCGCTTCCCATAGTTGGCTGCGACCTCAAATGTGATGGTTGTGCAGGGTAGCCACTTGCTTGCCGATAGGAGGAAGTCTATGACAGTCAAAGAAGTACAAGATAAAATATTAAAGCTCAAACAGGAGAAAGACATTTGCATTTTAGCGCACAGCTATCAGGCAAGAGAGATAATTGAAATTGCCGACTTTTCGGGAGATTCATATCAGCTAAGCGTTGCTGCCAGCAAAACCGACAGCAAGACAGTTATCATGTGCGGTGTTCGATTTATGGCAGAAACTGTAAAACTGCTTTCACCTGAAAAGACCGTGCTCCTTTCTCACCCGGAAGCAGGTTGTCCGATGGCAGAGCAAATGGACAAAGCGCTTATAAGCGCGGTCAAAGGACAGTTTCCGGAGTATACAGTCGTTGCATATATTAACACTACTGCAGAGCTAAAAACAATTTGTGATGTTTGTGTCACATCCTCATCAGCGGTCAAAATCGTAAATAATATTGAAAATAAAAACATATTGTTTTTGCCAGACTGTAATTTGGGAGCATATGTTGCGCAGCAAGTTCCGGACAAAAATGTCAAACTGTTGCAAGGTGGTTGTCCAATTCATGCGGCGGTTAATACTGATGATGTCAGAAAAGCCAAAGAGCGACATCCCGAAGCTTTGCTGCTGGTTCATCCTGAATGTGTGCCTGAGGTCGTAAAGTGCTCTGATTATGTCGGCTCGACTTCCGGTATAATGGAGTATGCGATGAACTCCAAGCATAAAGAATTCATAATTGGTACTGAACTAAGTATTGCGGAGAACTTGCAGTACCGCTGCCCTGAGAAACGGTTTTACGGCTTGTCACACAAGCTGATGTGTCCAAATATGAGGATAAATACGTTGGTTGATGTGCTTAACTGCGTCAAAGGTGATGGCGGTGAAGAAATTATACTGGATGAAGCAACCATAAGAGATGCACGAATGTGTATTGATAAAATGATTGAGTTGAGTTAATCCCAGCATACCAAAAGCACGATTTATTCATGAAAGAGAGAACACAAAATGAAGAAAAAAGAATATAAATTTGAAACACTCCAACTGCATGTTGGACAAGAAAACCCAGACACAGCGACTGATGCCAGAGCAGTACCTATTTACGCCACGACATCATATGTCTTTAAAGACTGCGCTCAAGCGGCAGGAAGATTTGCCCTGACTGAGCCGGGCAACATATATACCAGACTGATGAACCCGACATCTGATGCTTTCGAGCAACGCATAGCAGCGCTAGAGGGTGGCATTGCAGCACTAGCGACATCATCAGGAGCTGCTGCAATAACTCTTGCAATTCAAAACATTGCGCTTGCTGGGCATAATGTTGTTTCTGATAAACGCATATATGGAGGCACATATAACCTCTTTGCCCACACACTTCCGGAGTTCGGAATCACAACAAAATTTGTTGATGGTGGAAACCCCGAAAATTTCGAAAAAACCATAGACGAAAACACAAAAGCCATTTTTATCGAAACGCTAGGAAACCCACATTCTACAATCGTTGATGTCGATGCAGTTGCAAAAATTGCGCACAAACACGGCATTCCCCTCATCGTAGATAACACATTTGCTACGCCATATCTATTTCGCCCCATAGAGCATGGGGCAGATATAGTAGTTCACTCGGCGACTAAGTTTATTGGCGGTCATGGCACATGCATCGGTGGCGTAGTCATTGATGCGGGTAACTTTGATTGGGCAGCTAATGAAAAATTCCCCGGACTTTCAAAGCCAAACCCGAGCTATCATGGTGCGGTGTTGACCGATGTTGCCGGAAATCTGGCATATATTATTAAAATGAGAGTGACCTTAATGCGAGATACAGGCCCGACAATCAGTCCATTCCATTCATTCCTGTTCCTGCAAGGGTTAGAGACATTGTCACTTCGGGTAGAGCGTCATGTAGAAAACGCACTAAAAGTCGTTGAGTTCCTAAAGAATCATCCGCGAGTTGAACTTGTTAATCACCCAGCGCTTGAAACGCATAGTGATTATGCGCTGTATAATAGATATTTCCCAAATGGAGCGGGTTCGATTTTTACATTTGAGATTAAAGGTGACTCTGACAAGGCTAAAGAGTTTATTGACAAGCTTGAATTATTCTCGCTTTTGGCTAATGTTGCAGATTCTAAGTCACTGGTCATTCATCCTGCCAGCACAACGCACTCTCAACTGACAGCAGGCGAGATGCAGGAGCAAGGAATAAAACCGAACACCATACGCCTTTCAATCGGAACAGAGCATATTGACGATATTATCGCAGACCTCAAACAAGCGTTGGAAGCACAGTGAAGCTGACGGGAGTAGAACCCCGTCGCCTGACGGCGGCACTTTGTGAAGCTTTTTGTTCTCCATTCTCAATTCAAACAGTGGCAAAGCGAAACAAATAATTTGTAGCATATTGTCAAAGTGTTGTTTGTGGAATATAATATCCTTATGATTTATTTTGACAATGGAAGCACATCATATCCAAAAGCACCGGGTGTAGCTCATGCAGTCATGGAAATACTGGAACGCGGATGTTTCAATATTAACAGGGGCGGCTACTCCGGTGCGTACGAGATGTCCTCTTTGGTGTTTGATACCCGGGAGAAAATAGCTGCGTTGTTTGACTGTCCATCCGGGAGAAATGTCGCTTTTACAGGCGGAATCACCCATGCGCTGAATGTTGCGTTGAAAGGACTGTTGCACCCTGGGGAGCATGTTGTAACAACGCAAATGGAGCATAACTCAGTCATTCGCCCCCTGGCTCAGCTTTCGGCTCAGGGCGTATCGGTAGATGTTGTGCGATGCGGAGATGATGGTAGGCTTGATTTAGACGATATGATATCCAAAATCACATATAAAACAAAATTGGTTGTAATGTCACACGCGTCAAATGTTTGTGGTGCTATTTTGCCAATCAGAGAGGTCGGAGCCATTTGTAGAGACAAGGGTGCATTGTTATTGGTTGACAGTGCTCAAACTGCGGGTGTGCTCCCTATTTCCATGCGAAATGACCATATAGACATCCTTGCATTTACTGCCCACAAGGGCTTACTTGCGACTCAAGGGCTTGGCGGGTTGGTGCTTTCGCAGCAGATTGCCAACCAGATGACCCCACTTATAGCGGGAGGTACGGGGAGCCATACACATATAGCGGATATGCCGAGCGAATTGCCGGATAGGCTGGAAGCGGGAACACTCAACCTTCCGGGCATTGCGGCGCTCTCTATAGCGTTGGACTATATAATAGGTTATGGGGTCGAAAAGATTTACAATCGCGAGATGGAGCTATTGGCAAGGCTGACCGATGGAATCAAGCCGCTGTCGGCAGTGCGAATCCTTGGGCCGGAGAACCCAAGGGACAAGTGCGCTATTGCAGCACTCGATTTTCCGGAAACTGACAATGCAGCAGTATCAGCCGAACTCGATGAGCAATATGGCATTATGACACGTTGTGGGTTACATTGCGCACCCTCCGCGCACAAGGCTTTGGGGACGTTCCCACATGGGGTTGTCAGGTGTTCATTTGGACATATGAATACCGAAGATGAAGTAGATACGCTTATAAATGCTCTGAGTAAACAGTGATTAAATCCGCCCGATAAAACCGATGCGGTTCAAGATAGCACCATCACCCTAAAGGAGATATTTCATGGAAATCAAACAGCTTGAGATATTTGCCTGCGTTGCAAAAAAACTCAGCTTCTCAAAAGTTGCGGAGGAAATGTTTGTATCCCAGCCGACAGTCAGCACTCAAATAAACGCGCTTGAAAAAGCTGTTGGGGTGCAATTGTTTGTGCGCAATACAAAAGGGGTCATACTTACAAAAAGCGGAGCGGACTTCCTGTCCTATGCAGAAAAAATATTGACACTTCGTGACCAAGCGTTAGCGCGTATATGCCCGGACGACACAGATATTACCGGTGAAATCGATATCATATCATCTACAATTCCTGCACAGCATCTGCTGCCGGAAAGAATAGCGTCATTTCAGAAGCAGCGACCCGGCATCATACTTAGGGTTGAGCAAGCAGATAGCAGCAGGGTAGTATCAACGATGAGTGGGTTTAAGTATGACTTTGGGATGATTGGTACGACACCTGATGAGGGCAGATTTCATAGCTGCCCAATCTATGATGACGAGCTTATTTTGGTTCTTCCAAAAGACTTTCCGCATAGCGCAGAAGCCATACAAGAAAGTTTTCCGGAAACCATTACTTCAGCGCCATTTATAATGAGGGAAGCCGGTTCGGGAACCCGTGCTGAGATAGAGGGGCTTCTTTCTAGAATCGGTGTTGACTTCCGCAAGCTACATATTCCTGCATATTTTGCCGACACGCATAGCATAGTTGAAGCTGTAGCTCATGGTATGGGCATTGCTCTGGTTTCAAAAATTGCCGCACAAATGTATGTGCAGGCTGGGCTAGTACAAGCGGTCGAGATGAAAAGCAAGATTTTTACGCGCAAAATCCATTTGATTTATAATAAAGAACGCTGGCTTTCGCCCGTGCAACAGGCGTTTTTAGACCATATGTGCGAGATAAGCAGGATGTGAAAACAGACTAAGTTGATTACAGTCAATGCATAGATTGCCGAGAGCCTACGCACTGATGTAAAACATATTAACCGGAGGTAGTTAAAATGAACATCGAGAAGAGACTGAAAGAATTGGATATAGCACTGCCAGAGGTTTCGCCGCCCAGAGCTATGTATGTGCCTGTGAAGAGGGTAGGGAATTTGTTGTTTGTGTCGGGTCATTTGCCGGTTAAGGAGGATGGAACGATATATACAGGAAAATTGGGCAAAGAGCATAATGCCGAGTATGGGCAGGCAGCGGCTCGCCGTTGCATAATCAGTATGCTTGCAACACTAAAAGCAGAGCTGGGCAGTCTTGATGTTATAAAAGGGTTTGTAAAGCTCCAGTCTTTTGTAAGTTGTGAAGTTGGGTTTGAAAATCAACCTCTGGTGACTAATGGGGCATCAGAGCTGCTGGTTGAGATTTTTGGAGAAATTGGAAGACATACCAGAACGGCGGTGGGAACCAATCAATTGCCGTTTGATGCGACGATAGAAATCGACGCAATCATTGAAATTTAGATTAAAAATCGTAGGGGCGACCGACCTCGGTCGCCCGCATTTTGAGATAGCCCCCTCAAAAAACCGCACTGTTATGACATAACGTATTAAGCGAGAGGTTGAGCCAAATGATTGATATTCAGCTCTTGTTGTTTATTTCACTTATTCTATTATCTACAAAAGCTTTGTCCATGGTTATGAAACGTATGCACTTGCCGCAAGTGGTCGGTGCGCTTGTAGCAGGAATATTGCTCGGCCCCGCAGTTTTTAACCTTGTTGAGCCAAATGAAACCATCTCAGTGATTGCGGAGTTTGGTGTCATATTTCTTCTGTTTGCTGCCGGTATGGAAACCGATTTCCGGCAATTGCGCACATCATTAAAGTCATCAATACTCATTTCTGCTCTGGGTGTTGCTCTGGCATTGGGTGGAGGCTTTGCCACAGCTTTTTTATTTGGAAACCCAACCTTTGAGAGCTTCTTTGTCGGTGTAATCATAGCTTCGATGTCCACGAGCATCACCGTTGAGGCTTTGTCCGAAATGGGCAAGCTAAAATCAAAAATCGGAACTGCGTTGATGGGCGCTTCACTTTTTGATGATATTTTTGTTATCGTCATACTTGCACTGATAATGGGTATGGGTGGCGGTGCTTTCTCCGTAGGGGTGCTTGGGTTGACGCTTTTGAGAATTGTTGCATTTTTTGCGTTGGCCATAGTTGCTGGGTATTTGGTAAACATGCTGTTTAACTGGTTTTTCTG
The DNA here is from genome assembly GCA_009781855.1 of Oscillospiraceae bacterium. GTDB lineage: Bacteria > Bacillota > Clostridia > Oscillospirales > Oscillospiraceae > WRMH01. Next base: position 28,271 of record WQUY01000026.1, read on the forward strand.
GAAATATGGCATAAAACGAAGACTCTATATATTTGCCATCGCCTTTTGCTTTATGATGGCATACCTCGCGGAAGTTTTGGGTCTTGCAGGCATCACAGGTGCCTACCTTGCCGGAATAGCCTTTTGCAGCACAAGATGTGTTGAGACGCTTGAAACAAGGACTCATGAGCTTTCATATTTGTTTTTTACCCCTGTATTTCTTGCGAATATTGGCATTCACACATCATTTGAGGGCATGACGGGGAACTTGATATTGTTTACTGTTGTGTTGGTTGTGGTCGCAATCTTGTCAAAACTGGTCGGATGTGGACTTGGTGCAAGGCTTAGCAATTTTACAAGACGAGAAAGCCTTCAGATTGGTGTTGGCATGATTGCCAGAGGCGAGATATCATTTATTGTTGCGGCTAAAGGCATTGCGGCAGGGTATGTAAGTGCAACGATGTATCCAAGTATCATAGTTGTGGTACTCATCACTGTTTTTCTGACGCCATTGTTGCTTAAAGTGGTGTTTGCGGATAAGCCGACAGACAACAAAACTATTTAGACACCATCAAGCCAGGCTGCCGGGAGTAAAGCGATATCGACTCTCGGCAGCCTATTTCGCAATGGGTGAAATACAGACGATTATTCTTAGCCTTCCTATTCGTACAAATCTGCCATTTTGCAAGGTTTTCGGGAATTTTTATTGTACTAATTCATGTATTGCTTTTTAATTGTAAAGGGGGTATGATAAAAGCTATTATTTTTGACGTGAAGGAAGTGAATAAGATGAAAGACGCACGAAAATTGATTACCCTGATTATGGTGATTGCGATTTTTACAGTTGTTTTGGCAGCATGTGGAAATCAGGCAGCTCCGGCCACTGGTGGAGGAACATCCGATGAGGGAACCCCTGTGTTTCAAATAGGTATTTTGCAACTGGTAGAGCACCCGGCGCTTGATGCAGCGCGTGATGGTTTTTTAGAGGCGCTTAATGAAGCAGGGATCAATTTTGAGTATGATTTCCAAAATGCACAGGGTGATACTCAGGTAGTGAACACCATCGCCCAGCGTTTTGTCGGCAACAATGTCGATCTTGTTCTTGCTATAGCCACACCAAGTGTTCAGGCCATGGCTGCCGCCACTGAGGATATTCCCATTGTTGGCACAGCAATCACAAGCTATGAGCGAGCTGGGGTTGTGTACAGTAACGAGGCTCCGGGTGGCAATGTCACCGGCGCATCAGACATGAATCCTATTGAAGCGCAAATCAACATGATTGTAGAGTTTGTTCCGGGTATCGAAACCCTGGGTATCGTTTATTCTTCAAACGAAGCAAACTCCGTATATCAAGCAGAGCTTGCAAAAGGGATTGCGGAGGCACTTGGGCTGACAGTTGTCGAAGGAACGGTCACAACAACAGGGGATGTCCAACAAAACACACTTTCGATTGCCAATCGTGTTGAGGCCATATTCATACCTACAGACAATACCCATGCCGATGCTATGGGAATAGTTGGACAGGTCAGTATTGAAACCGGTGTGCCTGTGTTTCCCGGTGAGGAAAACATGGTGTTGGGGGGCGGTATTGCAACCCAAAGTGTCAATTACTTTGAGTTAGGAAAACAATCCGGTCAAATGGCTGTGCAGATTCTCAGAGATGGAGCAGATCCTGCAACCATGCCGATTCAATTTGCGCAAACCTTAAATTACATAGTTAACGGATTCATGGTAGAAGAGCTAGGCATCGCAGTTCCTGCGCGCTTTGCCGACAGCATTGTCAATCCGTAAATTTCAAAAGCCTGGGATGCGGGGGTGTTACTAATGATTTTGTTGTTTTGCTGACCCATTAAATTTAAAGGGAGTCGATTACTATCGAACTTATGATTCAAGGCGCAATAAGTCTAGGACTGCTATGGTCACTGATGACAATAGGCGTCTTTATGACATTCAGAATACTCAATATGCCAGACCTATCAGTTGAGGGAACAGTGATACTGGGTGCAGCCACCGCCGCCCGACTCATATCAAACGGACATAACCCACTGCTTGCAACAATTCTTGCTGCACTGACAGGCAGCGTTGGCGGATTTGTGACCGGAGTTTTGCATACAAAATTAAAAATCCCGCCGATTTTGGCTGGGATTTTAACAATGGTTGCATCATATTCTGTTGTCATACGCATTATGGGCACTTCAAATATCGGATTACCGCCCCACGGCCCAGCGCGTGTTTTCTCAGTATTTTCATTTTTACAAGAAATGGGAATGACAAGACAACACTCAGTTATTTTGATAGCCGCTGTGGTGGTAGTTGTTATGGGGACTGCATATTATCTCTTCTGTGGAACAGAAATCGGGAGTGCAGTCAGAGCAACGGGCAACAACTTGCAAATGGTGAGGGCACAAGGAGTAAACACCAACGCAATGATTATAATGTACCTCATGATTTCTAATGGGTTCGTTGCGATTTCCGGTGCGCTAGTAGCTCAGCAGCAAGGGTTTGCATCAGTGGATATGGGTGTTGGAACCATAGTTGTGGGCTTAGCCTCAGTGATTATTGCAGAAGTTTTGTTCAAGGTGCGCAGATTCTGGGCAAGACTCATAACCCTAGTTGCCGGGTCAATCATATATAGGCTTATCATCACATTAGTTTTGGAGCTGGGTATGCCCCCTACCGACCTGAGACTGTTCGTGGCACTTACGGTCGCAGTGGCGCTGACATTGCCGCTCATACGCGAAAGAGCCTTGAAAGCTTTTGAAAAATTCAAAAGTCGGGGAGGACGCTGAGATGACAATGTTGGGCTTAAAGAATATAAGTAAAACATTTGGACTCGGAACGCCGCTCGAAACCCAAGTTTTGCGCGATGTATGCCTGGAGTTACCTAAGGGTGATTATGTCACCATTATCGGTGGCAATGGAGCAGGCAAGAGTACACTGATGAACATTGTCGCTGGAACGCATTTGTCGGATAAAGGCACCATAACCATTGACGGTGCAGATGTTACAAACCTGCCTGAGCACAAGCGAGCGCTATATCTTGGCAGAGTGTTTCAAGACCCGATGGTCGGAACCGCAGCCAGTATGAACATTGAGGAAAATTTGGCGCTGGCTTACAGGCGAGGTAAGCGAAGAGGGTTTAGTTGGTATATATCAAACAAAGAACGCGCCCTTTACCGCGAGCGACTTTCAGACCTAGAACTTGGTTTGGAAAACCGATTGACCGACAAGGTCGGATTGCTTTCAGGCGGACAAAGACAGGCGTTATCATTGATGATGGCGACCTTGAAAGAACCTCGTGTCTTACTTTTGGATGAGCATACGGCGGCGCTGGATCCCAAGACAGCCCCCAAGGTGCTTGAAATAGGAAACAAAATCATAAAGAAATATAATCTGACCACGATGATGGTCACACATAATATGAAAGATGCCATACGTCATGGCAACCGACTCATCATGATGAAAGAGGGCGGTGTGGCTCTTGACATTTCAGGAGAAGAAAAGCGCAATATTACGGTAGAAAGCCTTATTGCAAAATTCAGCCAGGTGAGCGGTGAAGAATTCAGTGATGATGCAGCACTTTTAGGGTAGCCATATCACTATATACCAGGCTTACAGGGTTGCTGATGGTTTTTTGTTTCGCGAAGTGTAGGGCGACGAGACCCGTTCCGAGCAAAACAGAAAATCATTAGTCAGACCCCAACATACCAAGCTTACAGGGTGTTGCTGATGGTTTTGCTGTCGAGGGAATTCCT
>WQUY01000027.1 GCA_009781855.1 Oscillospiraceae bacterium
CTGAATCCAGACCCGGCGATATTGTGACGGAAAGAGAGTTGCAGCGCACAAATGGCGCAAGCTAGAACGTAAGCGTAATAGAATCATATCATGCCCATCGGCTCAAGCCTATGGGCATGGTTTGTGGTGGGGCTGGAAGTAGTTGTGAATTCGAACCCGTTATATAGATATCTGCATTAATTCTTCAAGCACCCTATAGGCACAACCCACACACCGTTTTCCATTTGGAAAGCGGTTTCTGTTGCCGTAAGTACCATAAGGAATGATGGGTCATGCATATTGTCCGTATCTATATTGGCCTTGAAGTTTATCAAATTTTGCACAGCTTCTTCTATATCCCCTGCGCCCATTTTAACTTCCACTGCACCCCAACATCCATCATGCATTTGAATGATTGCGTCAACCTCTATTCCTTTTGCATCTCTGTAGTGATACACATCGGCATTCAGGCTGTCTGCATAAATGCGAAGATCACGGATACACAGCGCCTCAAACAAAAGTCCAAATGTGCTAAAGTCATCGAACAGTCTACTCGTTGTTGCGCCTAATGTCGCTGTTGCAATGGAGGGGTCGGAAAAGTGGCGTTTTGCTGTAGTACGAATCGCAGTCTTAGAACGTAAGCGCGGACTCCACGCCGGGAGATCATCAATTACGTAGAGCATCTTCAATGCGTTAATGTATTGGTCTATCGTAACCTGAGAAAGTGATTCGTCATTTGCCTGCATATCTTTTAGTATCGTAGTTGTGCTTGCTTCAGATGAGATGTTTCTGGATAGTGAGCGCATCAGCCTTCGAACTCTGTCCGGGCTTTTTTCGACATTGTCGATTCGAGATATATCTTCGTTTATTATTGCTTCACAATAATCGGACGCTTTTTTTATAGCAAGTATTTCGTTACGCTCGTTGATTGCAGCTGGCCAACCGCCACGAGTCAAAGCAAAGGCAACTTGTTCAAGAGAAACTTTAGACTTTCCAAACATCTCTGTTTTTCCATCAAAAATATCTCTCAGCGAGATTTCTCCGGAAGATTCGCCACTTTCAAACAGCGACATCGTTCGCATCTTCATTCTGGATATACGACCTGTTCCGGAGTGCATATCTTCTGTTCGTGTTGGGACAACTGAGCCTGTCAGAATAAACTGCCCCATCTCTTGTCTCTTGTCAACCGCAAATCGCACGGCATTCCACAGCACAGGTGCAACCTGCCACTCGTCAAGCAAGCGTGGTGTTTCTCCCTCAAGCAAAAGCGAAGGTTTCGTCTTTGCTTTCAGCATGTTTTCTTCAAATGTATCAGGATCTTGCATATATAAGACACTTTTTGCAATGCGCTCTGCCGTACTGGTTTTTCCGCACCATTTAGGACCCTCTATCAAAACAGCTCCCATAGCTTTTAGAGCCAATGCCAGTTTTGCATCGGCGATTCTTGGTAAATATTTGTTTTTCAACTCAATCACCCATAAGCAGTATACCTGATACTTTTGAAATTATCAAGCTTTTACTTTTGAAATTATTTCATTTTTGCTTTTGAGATTATCATGTTTTTGCTTTTGAGTTTGTGAGATTGTGTAGCAGTCCTTGCAACTTGCCTCGATATTTATACAGCTTATCTCTATTTTTATACACATCACTGATAAAACATTGACTTGAATAACCTGTCTTGCTACATTTCTATATTAAGGTAGCATGGCGGGCGTTGTAGGAACAGCTTGTAAAGTCGTGTCGGGTGGCACATCTGCTTACGATTGTGAAGCAAATAAAAACTTTGCCGCTGGGTGACAACATCCGCACAAATGCAAAAACAAAATCTAAAATTCAGAAAGGGAGCAAAGACTAAAATGACAAAAACACTAAGGATAACCAAACAATTCATATGCATTTTACTTGCCGTAATGATTTTGGGCGGCGCACTTACCGTACTTGCAGAAACCCCGGACGAACAACATATTGTCGTCATATCGTGTCCCACAGACGTAGTATTAAACTACTTGAGCACCTTCCCGGCTGATCAAAGACTAACAGCAGCCGACTTAAACACCATCAATGTAATACTCGCCGGAGTAGAAATCAACATTGATCCATTTGGCATAGCCGCAATTTCCGAAGAACCCATAACACAGCAAGACTACCTGGTCATGCTCCTTTACTTAGCCGGAATGCAAACCAGCCAGTTTGCCGGTGGGCCTCCGAATTTTCCCTATTTTAACTACAATGAATTTGCCCGCTCCGCAGGATTCTTTAACAACTGGCAATTTGAACCCAACCAAGTACTTACAGTAGGCATCATGCAAGCGATGACATTTGCCATGATGGACAAATTCCAAGGGCTTCACAATGCATTGTCCGTCGTGCCGAGAGTACCATACTTTGTAAACGGCATGGCTGTACCGATTTTTGAATACGGTAACTCTACAATCCGTGATACCAGCGGAGAGGGTATCCTTCGATTTGTAGTCTATGTCGAAACAGAACATGACACTGACGGCGATGGGCAACTCGACCTAATCAAAGTTTTGGTGCAACTGCCAAACTCAGCGCTAGACGGCGCCGAATTTGCGACCATATTTGAAGCTCGCCCATACATTGAAGGTACAGTTGGACAAAACCCATCCCCACTGCATCGTGCTCGTGGTGATGAATTCTTAGCTGCAAACCCTGAATTTAGCCATTATTCGCTCTTAGCCACACCCACACCACGCACAGCCCAAGGTTCGGTCTCTCGTGGTGTTGAAGGCGTAGCGTATATGGTAGAAAATGCAGTGACCAGTGACTGGTTTTATCAATTTGCAACCCAAAATGCAGGCGGCGGCACTTACACCGCCACGTATAACCTAAACCCACCTGCACCCGGATCACAAGTCAGATATGAATACGAAAACCTCAACTGGTACGACTACTTCTTAGTCCGTGGCTTTGCTGTCGTTGCAGCACATGGCCCGGCAGGTCTAAACAGCCAAGGCTTTTCCACCATGGGCGCCGATGTTGAAATCGCCGCATTCAAAGCCGTCATCGAATGGCTCACCGGAAATGCCAGAGCATTTACCAACAAAACCGATAACATCGAAGTCTTTGCTGACTGGTCTAATGGCAGTGTGGGTATGACCGGACGCTCCTATGCCGGCACCACCCAATTTGGCTTAGCCACTACCGGTGTTGAAGGTCTGAGAACCATTGTCCCGGTAGCCGGTATCGCCAGCTGGTATGATTACACCAACGCACAGGGTACTTTCGGAACATGGGAATACACTGTTGGACTCGCTTGGCACTGCAACCCACGCTTAGGCGCATGGACGACCCAAGCCAGAGCCGCAAGCAGTGATGGCATCACCCCCAATTGGACAGGCATTCCAGGCAACACATTTTTAAGATATATGGGTTATTCGCAGCTTATGCGGCATGAAGAAGCCGCCCTTGCAGGTAACTACGGTGCGCACTGGGCACGCCGTGACTACACCCGTGAAGGCTGGTTTAGAGATTGGGGCCCCAGCCGTATTCAAACGCCAATGTTTATCATACACGGCCTCAACGATGACAATGTTCGTACCAAACAATCAGAGATGATGTACAGAGCAGGCAGAACAGCAGGCGTACCTATGAGGCTGATGTGGAATCAAGGGGAACATATGACCCCAACATTCCCATTTGCCAATGCAAACCCATACCTCACTGTGGGCAGTGCAGGCGCTGCAGCGCACCGTCCTTTCGTTATGCAATGCGGCGAATACACCTTTGACGAGCTGCTTAATTTGTGGTTTAGTCACTGGCTGTATGACGTTGATAACAATGTATTGGAAAGAATACCTTATGTGCTCGTGCACAACAATTCCACCGGAGCATGGGACGGTTACGACTCTTGGCACGACACATATACACTTACGCTCACCGGCAATCATTTCAGAGCAAACACTGCCGTTGAAGATATCTCCGGAAATACATTTAACAGCACGGCAATCTCCTTCTCTGTAGCAGAAGAATTTCTGATTTTCGACGAAAGCGGAATGGACTCTGAAGACGCAGCACGCCCTGTAGCTCATGACACCTACGAACCGGCATTTGTACCTTTCGCCAGCGCCGCAGCAGCCCTATCTGCTGACGGCAGATTTGTAACAATCAATAGTGCAAATGGGCTGACGCACAACAATGCAGCCATTGATGCCGGAAACCCCGGTACGGCACTAAACTGGTGGAACAATATGGACTATGCTACAGCAGGTAGCGCAATCTATTCAATAACACTTCCGGAAGATACAACGGTGATGGGTGTCGTTGCAGTGAGTTTCCGCGCAGCCTTTGAATCGCTTGGCACTGCAGCGCAGGATAATCTGCGTGTCCATGCAAAATTGGTGGAAGTTGCAGCTCCCGGCACAACCATTAATTTCTTCGGCACACCCAGAGTGGGTGCAACCCCTGCACGTGTCCTGCTTCCTTCTGATATGCAACAGGGCAATAACAACTGGTTAGCATGGCAAGGCGGTGGCGCGCGCAACTCCAATATGGTTGAGTTTGCGCACACAACAGGCATATTCAGAGAAATAGCCAAAGGCTGGATGGATTTGACCAATCCCGGTGCCGGATTTGAAAGCTACACTGCCGGAATTGCATCGCAAATTGACCCACAAGCAAACATCGGCGTATGGCATGATTACACCATTTACCTGCAACCGGGTGTCCACACCGCAAGGGCCGGTAATCGACTGGTTTTAATCCTTACCACCGGCGGCTCTCAACCTTCGGCTATCGCAGGCCCAAGTGCAAACCCAGCGCATGGCATTGATCGCTTCTCATTTACAATTGACAACAACTATACAAACATTGCCATTCCAACAGCTGCTCCTGTTGTGATACCGACACTCTCGCTGAATATCTTTAACAACGGCAATGATAACAATCAGTCGCTGGCAAACGCCGGATTGATTCGTGCGTGGGTGCAGCTTGACGGTGTAAACACACCCATCGCATTAAATGGACTGCGTGTGACTGCCCAAGATCAAGACGGCAATGATGCAATGGAGTTTGTCCGCATTAATGATATGTGGCAAGCAGGCGTAGGCAATACAGGTCTGGTTAATCTGATTGACATTACTAAAAATGCGCCATGGCAGTACATCGACTTAACAGTCACAGCCTTTGACCAGACGGTGGCAGTACGGCTTATCAACAACTTATTTGTGACGCAACCTGTGCTATCCCTGAATATCTTTAACAACGGCAACAACAATAACGCATCGTTAGCTGCTGCCGGATTGATTCGTGCGTGGGTGCAGCTTGACGGTGTAAACACACCCATTGCCTTGAGCGAACTGCAGGTCACGGCACAAAATCAAGATGGTGACGATGCCATGGAATTTGTCCGCATTAACGATATGTGGCAAGCGAATGTAGGCAACACCGGCATGGTCAATTTGATTGATATAAACAAGCATGGCGCTTGGCAGACGATTGACCTGCATGTCACAGCCTTTGGACAGACCTTAGAAATTTTGCTCATCAACAGCGAATATCCGGGAACAGCACCGGAATAACGGATAGCTCACGGCAGTTGAGCGGATAAAAGCCTCAGCAAGAGGCTCGCAAAAAACGTGGGGCTGATGCATTTCTTAGTGCATCAGCCCCTAAAAATAGAACAAAAAACAATGAGTTAGCTATTTCCTATGTGTTGCACAAGCCTCACTTCATTTTGTGTAATGCCCAGCTCGCTTGCGATTTGAGCATCCGCTTTGCCTTCCTTAGCCATTGCAAGAATCAGTTCATTACGATTATATTTCCCATCTATCTCCGGAATCGGTGAAAGTGCTCCCACCGCATCATCAAAGAACGTTTGGAAAATCGCTTCATCATTTGCTTGCATTGCTTTTTCAGGTGCATGGATATCGGCTTTAAGCATCCGCTCCACTCGCGGAACAACTTCGCCTGCCGTCCTGATTCTGTTTGAGTCCACTGTGACAAAAAATGCCGGAAGCTTCTCAGTTGTCTGCTCATTTTTCACTGTCTGTGGGATTAATGCCAAAGGTTCTGTGCGCATTGCAATGCGGCTTTCAAATTCTTTGATTTCATATGATGTTGTTTTTGCCTGGGCAGTGAATTCCTCCATAATTTCCTCAACTCTGAGATAAAGCTTAAGGAGTTTTGTTTCTTTTTCATCCAGCAACCGATTCTGTCGCCGCAAATCGGAAAATAACACTTTAAAGAGTATCGCTATAATGCAGATTAGACCTGCAATAAACAGCGCAAATGCGTAATATTCTATTCCCATGTAACATTGTTTCCTTTTTACACTTTTATATCGATTACATTATCGCCCGGTGGAACCATCATATTTTTATGAGCCGCATTGTCTTGATGCTCCTCGTCCTCTTTGCCGCCTCCTGCGCTGTCACCGCCGCCGGAGCCTGAGCCTCCATCCTTATCCGCTCTGATTTTATCCATTTCTACTTCTGCAGTTTCCAAAACTTTCTTCTGCTCAATCGCAGCGGCGGCCTTTTGTAGCGCCGCCAATTGCTCTTGGGTCAGTTCAGGTTTTTTGACTATTGCACTTGCATCTCTAACCAAATCTGCAGATCTGGTTATCATCATTTGAGTGTCAATACCTTTGACTGACATGTTCACCACTCCCTTTCAGTAGTCCATCCTCGTACAAACTCGGGAATAATCAGTCACTTCCAAACCGATGTACAAGTTTTATGCGCAGTTTTGCCAATACTTTCGAATGGATTTGTGAAACCCGTGACTCTGTAACTTGCAAGATGTCTGCTATTTCTTTTAACAACAACCCCTCATAATAATATAAGGTGATCACCGTTCGTTCTTTTTCTGGAAGCGATTCAATAACTTCTGCCAAAATTTCTTTCTTTTCTTTCTCCAGAAGTTCTTCTTCCGGAGCCTTTTCATCCTGGCTTCTTATATCCGCTGCAGAATTAAAAGAATTCAGCGCATCTTCAAAATTCACCAGATTGAACATATGCGATTGATTTAATATCCTATGTATTTGCTCAATAGGCATTCCCAATGCCGCAGCCACATCTTTATCCACTGGTTTTCCTGGATTTTTGCTCTCAAACATATCAAAAGCGGTCGTTATCGCTGTAATCTTCTTTCGCAAGCTGGGCGAAGCCCAATCCTGCGAACGCATGTAGTCAAGTATCTCCCCACGAACACGCGTAACAGCATATGTCTCAAATTTAACTTCGTGTTTGAGTTCAAATTTATCCACAGCATCAATCAGCCCCAACATACCGCAAGACACAAGGTCATCATACTCATTATAATTGTTATACTTTGGCATCATACGCCTGACGATCCACTTTACAAGATAACCATAGTGGAGCAACAGCTCATTTTTTGATTGGATATCTCCAGTGGCTTTATAAACTTCCCACAAATGTGCAACTTCTCCAACACTTAGTTTTTCTTTAATTTCAGTTATACCAGCCATTTTATCACCACCATGAGCGCCGAGTTTCCGTCTCAGATAGGCTATTCACTTTTGTTCAACCTCTTTTGCCTCAGCTGCCTGCGCTGCTCTTCGAACACATACTTTGCCACATATTCATTCATATCCCTTGTATGCCCAATATAGCTCATACCAACAATGTTTTTATCGCTTTCACGCCACGGCAAAGTTCTGGCAACTGTTGCACAGGTGTGAAATGGGGGACTTCCCCTTTTCGGCCAGTCCATATACATTTTCAAAAGAAACTTCTGCCCTATCTCATAATCAGTTCTCGTAACCATGGATACCCCTGTCATACTGACATCCCTGCTGGAAGCACTTTCCAACGCAACAGTCTCAATCCCAAATAACAGCGGCTCCTTTTCCATATCCGCAACATATTTGCACACTGTCACATCGAAAATGGTCGATACCCGAAATGCCTCACGCCGTTGGTTTCGAACCGGCTCCGTTTTCTGGCAAAGCCAGACATATCGGACATCTCCAATATGATCAAATCTTATCACTTGCACCTCAATGACATATCTGCCCCAGTCTCGATAAAAAAACATAACCAGGCTGTCATCCAAATGAAGCGGCATGGGAATCCCGCTAAATCTCGGAATACCTACCAGAAAGGCTCTGCTTTCTACCATGTCCTCTATCATCGTTCTATATACCCTGTTCTGATGTCCTAATAAATCGACCTTATCACCAATTTCTAATAACTCTTCGTTTAACACAACACAAACTCCTAAACGCAATAGCCTTTTACTTACTCACATGCTGCATTTGACCCAAGGATGCGGATTCTGCAAAACGCTCCAGGGTACTTTCTACATTTTCGTCATTTCTCGTACTATGCCCGTTAATTATCTGCTTCGTTATATAATCAGCATCAACTATTTCAATATCATCCGGAACATTTTGCCCCATAGTGACATAAGCTAATGACTTTTGCGCATACCAGCTCATATTTAAAATTGAGCCTCGATATCTTGTTTCATCAATCTTAGTAACCAGAATTCTGTAGTCTTCAACAAACCCATATGTGTCAACAACTTCCTTCATTGATGCAAAGCCCATTGTTGCGCAAAGGCATAGGAGAATATCTTCGGGTCTTAGAATACGTATGATGTCAACCAAATCCTCTTTGTGCCTCATATCTCCGGGACGCTTGCCCGCAGTATCAACAAATATTATGTCCTTATCAGACATATCTTCCATGGCATTTTCAAGCTCATCCGCCCAATAGACAACAGATAAAGGAACTTCCAGTATATCGGCATATATCTGCAGTTGCTCCTGAGCACCTATCCTGAATGTGTCTGTATTAATTATGCCTACCTTTTTATTTTGATTTATCGCAAATTCGGCGGCAAGCTTTACAATTGTCGTTGTTTTTCCGACACCGGTAGGCCCGAGCATCAATATGACCTTTTGGGTGAATTTCTTGTGCAAAACAGGCTCTGCTTTCCCCAGTTGCTCAAGTATGAGATGTTCCATCACCTCGGTGGCATCTGCCCCTTGCTGCTTACGGAGCATATGTTCCGCTTGCTTTGCAAGCGAGTGGGCAAGCTCTTCTCTGACCTGGTTTTCAATCATTTTTACCAGAAGGTTCTGGATTTCTTCCGAATAACTATAGGTTATATCTCGCTTTATAAAAGAAAATTTCTCTATAAAATCTGTGAGCAGCTCATCTATCGAGTCTATACGTTTGTCCAAACATTCAAATTGTTCACTGCGAATAGAATCCGACTTAATCGCTCCGTCTGTGATTTGGCTACTGTTGTCTCCGGGTTGAGTCCGTGTCAAACTGAGCTTTTTTGCCGCAGGCGAGTTTGCCGGGTCATAGGCGACCATGACCTCCAAAACCGGTTTGCCAAACAGGTTTTTCAGCCCTTTTTTCCTGACTTTCCGACTGTTAAGGATTACAGCATCTGAGCCGAGTTCTTTAATTACTGTATCCATTGCTTGCTGCATATCTTTTGCGTGATATCTCTTTACTAACATTTACTTAATTCCTTTTCGGGCGAACGCAGTTTGCCCCCTACAACGATATTTTCAACATTAACTCATAAGCAGGTCGCATTTTGATCAATTGAGGTGAACTATTCCTTCTGAAAATACTTCGATGCTGCTATCCACTTCACTATATGACAAAACCGCCAATTCCGGAGAAATCTGCTGAGTGATTTTTCGAAATTGCCTTCTGACAAGAGGCGAGGTCAAAATGACCGGAGTCTTGCCCTTGGTTTTTACACCCTCTATTATTGTGCGTAATTTATCAAATATGGCATGAACCTGGGCAGGTTCAATGGCAAGATATGTGCCATATTCAGACTGTTTTGTACAGTCTGCAATAAGCTGCTCCAGTGCCGGATCAAGCGTTATTGCATAGGCAACGTCATCTGAGATAAACCGCTTTGATATAGACCGTTTTAGTGCCTGCCTGACATATTCTGTGAGCATATCTGTATCATGTGTAAGGTTGCCATAATCACCAAGTGTCTCAATAATCGTAGCCATATCACGTATCGGAACATTTTCAGACAATAAGTTTGCAAGGATTTTTTGCACTTCCCCCAATGAAAACATTTTCGGAATAACCTCATCGCATAGGGCAGGTTGAGTCTTTTTTAGATTTTCAATAAGGGTCTGCACTTGTTGACGGTTGAGCAACTCGTGACCATATCGTTTGATGACCTCTGTCAGATGAGTCGCAATGACCGATGGTGGGTCAACTGTCGAATACCCCATTATCTCGGCTTCTTCCCGCTCGCTCTTTGGAATCCATAGCGCCGGAAGCCCAAACGTCGGTTCTACAGTAGGTATGCCGTAGATTTCCTCTTCAACATCACCGGAACTCAGCGCAAGCAGATGGTCTGCCATCACCTCTCCCTTTGCAATCTCGACACCCTTTATCTTGATAGAATATGCACTTGTTGAAAGTTGGATATTGTCCCGCAGTCTTATCGCCGGAACGATTACGCCCATGTCAAGCGCACATTGACGCCTAATCATAACCACTCGATCGAGTAAATCCCCGCCCTGAGATACATCCACCATAGGAACTATCCCATATCCAAATTCGAGTTCTATGGGATCGACCTGCAACAGTGCCGTAACACTTTCAGGTTTGCGCTTCTCCTCTGCCGCAACCTCCTCAACTTCATGCTCTTCAACAATAGCCTCTTTTTGACGTTTTGAATTGATTACATATCCTATCACCACCAATGTTATCGCAACTGCCCACATGGGCATTGTCGGAAGCCCAGGCACCAGACTTACAATAATAAGCAACAATCCACCCATGATTATGGCGTAAGGCTGAGCAGCAATTTGTTTTGTCATTTCGCTGCCAAATGTAGCATCCCTGCCAGAGCGTGTGATTACGATACCTGCTGCTGTCGAAACCAGTAGGGCAGGTATCTGTGTGATAAGCCCATCACCTATTGTCGCGATTGTGAATATTGTAAGGACTTCACCTATCGGCGCATCCATGGTCAAAACACCGATTAGAATTCCACCAATTATATTTATAAATGTGACCAACAACCCAGCTATCGCATCGCCTTTGATGAATTTGCTTGCACCATCCATCGCGCCGTGAAAATCCGCTTCATGTTGAATCTTTTCACGCCTCGCACGTGCCATATCCTCGTCGATTAGCCCACTGTTGAGATCTGCATCTATTGCCATTTGTTTGCCGGGCATCGCATCAAGCGTAAATCTTGCGCCAACCTCAGCGACGCGTTCCGCACCCTTTGTTATGACCATAAACTGGACAATCAGTATGATTAAAAATGCCACAACACCAACAGCAATATTACCTCCTATAACAACCTCCCCAAATGTTCTGATTATATGTCCCGCATCACCCTCATTACCAAGGATAAGCCTTGTTGAAGCAAGATTCAGCGCCAATCTGAATATCGTTATAAACAACAAAATCGTTGGAAATACTGAAAAATCGACCGGGTCTTTAACATACAGCGAAAACAGCAGTATGATGATACACACCGAAATGTTTATTATGAGCAGAAAATCCATCAAAAAAGTTGATGGCGGGAATATTATAACTACCAGGATAGCTAATATTAATGCTGCTACTGAAATATCTGATGCTTTCATTTATCTAATCTTTCCCTTTTGCTTGTACACAAACACCAGTATATCGGCAACTGCCTGATAAAAATTTGCCGGTATCTCATCATTTATCTCACACATAGCATACAGCGCTTGCGCTATAGGAGGATTTTCCACCACTTCTACATTGTTTTCCTTTGCTGTCTCACGTATTTTTATGGCAAGATAATCCTGACCTTTTGCAATAAGCACAGGTGCCTTGCTCAGACTGTCATCGTATTTCAGCGCAACGGCATAGTGTGTTGGATTGGTTATAACAACATCAGCTTCCGGCACCGCCGCCATCATCCTCATGGCACTCATCTGGCGCTGCTTCGCTCTGATTTTGCCCTTTATTTGCGGATCTCCTTCCACCATTTTAAATTCATCTTTAACCTCTTGCTTTGACATACGGAGATCTTTTTCATACTTCCATTTTTGATATATAAAGTCGGCTATTGAAATAAATATCATTGCCAAACACATGCGTAGCGCTGTCAGAAATGCCTGTCGCATGATATAGATAAACGACTGGTGCACATCTCTGCCAATAAATCCCGGAAACTCACGCAACAAATTGATATACTCTGTGTACGCAATATATCCGAGTATGATGATTTTAAGCGTTGATTTTGCCAAATCAACAATAGTCTTGGATGAAAACATCCTCTTGATTCCGCTTGCCGGGCTGATTTTGCTCAGTTTGGGTTCCAGTGACTTTGTTGTAAAAAGTGGGCCTACCTGGACAAGATTTATTGCTACACCCGCAACAAGCGCAGTGCCGAGTATCGGAAGCAGCGTAAAAATCATTCTGATTGCAACCCGGGTCATTACGCCCATGATTTCAGCTATGGTCAAATATGGCGTTACCATCAAAATGGAGTTTGGCCCCAGATGCTCGAAATATACAAGTGTCATATTTTCTACAAAATCTGGCCAAATCAGATATAACATGCCAAACATGGCTATTGTGCAAAAAGTGGTTGTGACCTCGGTGCTTTGGAGTACCTGACCTTTCTCTCTGGCATCCTTGCGCTTTTTTGGTGTTGCTCTTTCAGTCTTTTCTCCGCCACTACCTTGGCTCAAATATTATGCACCCCTTTCGCTATCAGGTGGTTAACCCTCAAAACTCACGAAACAGTCGAAAAAGCAACCTACAATCCCACAAGTATGATTTATCAGTATTCCCCTAAAATCACGCTGCAAAATGTGCAAACATGCGTTCCAACATCACAAACAATTCATCAAACACCCTTATGCTAAAATTGGTAAAAACTGGAATCGTAGTCAAGAATATAATGATGCCGACCAACATCTTGAGCGGTATTCCGACCACAAACATATGAATTTGAGGAACAGTCCTCATCAGCATTCCGAAACATATTTCAAGCATCAAGCCCGATGCAAGTATGGGAAGCGCCACCATGACCCCCAAAAGAAAAGCACGAGCAAATACTTCCAGCGCCGTTAACCCTATACCACCCGAGAAAATCAGTGTTCCCACCGGTATCCGCTCCAAAGTCAGATAGATTGTCTCTATGAGCTTCAAATGACCGTTGACTACAAAAAACATCAGCAGAAGCATCAAATTGAGGAAGTTTCCCATCATTGGTGCTTGCATGTTGTTTTGTGCATCAAATACATTTACTATTCCAAAACCTATCTGCATGTCGATCATTTGACCCGCCGTAAATGCTACCAGCGCAAAAAACACATTTGTGACAAAAGCAAGTGCGATGCCCAAAAGCAATTCTCCCAGCGCAATAAGCATAAATCCCATAAGCGTTGAGTATCGAATGTAGGCGGTTTGAGGAAAGACTGTAAAAAACAAAAAGGTCAAAGATACTATGAGGCCAATTTTTGCTATTTGCGGAATGTTGATGCGTCCAAAAATCGGCGAGGCAAGTATCAGGCCGCTGACACGAAATAACAGCAGGATGAAGTAGTCCGCAAACACCAATATCGAACTTGCCATTGTAAGCATTTTGCTTTCCTCCATATCGGTTTGTCGCGGTATACCTTCCACTTGCGCTCCTAGAAAACTTACGTTCTGGTATACCAGGGTCTGCGCTCTGGAGTGCTGGGGTGTTATTAATGATTTTTGAGATGTCCCTGTGAACATAGTTGCGCCCCTGCGAATTTTGCCATAGAACATCCCCGTCCTTGGGCGAGCTCTGTTCGAGCCGCAGCGAGTTAGCGAGCCCTGGGAGTCCATAGAGGGCAAAGCCCTCTGTGTGCCTCTTTTGCATACTTTTCTGGGCAAGCAGAAAAGTATGGCCGCCGGCAGGCCGTTCCCTGTGGGAAAACCACTTGCTTCCCTTGAAAACTCACATCCCAGAGTACCAAAGCATTTCTAATAAATCGGGAATTCGTTTATCGACTGAAACAAACGCGTTGTAAATCCAGAGACTGTACTGAAAATAAAACTGCCAAACAACAACAGCGCAAGCATAACCCCAACTATTTTGGGAACAAATGCCAAAGTCTGTTCATTGATTTGCGTCGTTGCCTGAAAAATCGAAACCACAAGCCCTATGACCATTGCAATAATAAGCATTGGCGCCGCTGAAAAAATAACCGTTGACACCGCCTGAGTCAGTATCATCATAACCTGACCTTGATCGATCATGTCAGAACCTCCATGGTGGATAATCGATAAATTTATTATCCTACGTATATCGCCAAAACGACTCTATAACCCCACCTATAATCAGCTGCCACCCATCAACCAACACAAACAACAAAACCTTAAACGGCAATGATATCATTGCCGGAGGCAACATCATCATCCCCATTGACATCAGTGTACTGGCCACAATCATGTCAATAACAATAAAAGGGATAAAAATAATAAACCCAATCCAGAACGCCTGTTTTATCTCACTTGTCAAAAAAGCAGGTATGAGCACCCTATCGGGAATCAACTCGTTTGGTATCACTCCATCCTCATTGGTTTCCAATTCCAACCTCGAAAGCGCTATAAAAAAATTCAAATCCGTCTCAGCAACCTGAGCATGCATAAACTCTCGAAATGGCATCATTCCTCTATAAATAAACTCTTGCTGACTTATCTCCTGCTCAGTAAACGGCACATACGCATTTTCATATACCTCATCGAAAACCGGCATCATAACAAATAAACTCAAAAACAACGCTAACCCTATAAGCACTTGATTTGGCGGAGTCTGCTGCATTCCGAGTGCGTTTCTAACAAATGACAACACAATAAGTATGCGCGTAAACCCAGTCAGCATGAGCAGGATAGATGGCAACAGCGTCAAAATAGTGAGCAGGATTACAATATCTACAGTCTGAGCATTATCCCCAAAAAGTGTCGTTACAATGTCTCCCATTGCACCGGTCACAATTTCTCCTCCGGAACATCTGCCTGCGAGGCTTCATCTTCCTCCCGGTCGTTCGGACTGGATTGCTCCCGTGCTGTTTTCAAAGTGTCCAAAAATGAAACACAACGCGCTTGAACATTCGGATTCGATGTCCTTCTTATCTTTTTCAAAATGAAACCTGACAACCTCTTTGCCAACAAGGTATACCTTCTGCAAAAAACAAACATGGCCTCATTAGTTTGTACAACCGCAGTCTCTGAAAATGCTGCAGCATCAAGTGTATCAAGCAATGTCATGGTTTGATTTGTTATGCCAATCAAATAAACTTTGCCCTTTACCTCAATGAGCAAAAAATCCTTATCCTTTGATATTGCAAATCTATCTATTAGGTCTATATTCTTATTTTTGAGCCTGTTCAAGCTTTTTCCCGAGGCTTTTTTGCCGATAAAACAAGTCACAAAATAAACAGCAAAAACTATAACTATTATTCCTGCAAAGAATCCCACCACCTGGCCGGGTTCCATCGCGCCCATGCTGGCTCCTTCCTGCCTGCGACGAACAACGTTCGCTCTTACAAATCACAAATAGCACACCACTGCAAATCAGACTTGCATTCTCATAATTTCGTTGTACGCGTCAATAATCCGATTTCTGATTTGAAGCGCCAAATTAAGCGAAAGCTCCGCCTTTTGCGCATCAAGCATCAGTCCGGAAAGATCATCGCTTTGACCCATCAGAAGTTCAAGCCCGGAAGCCTTGTCTGCAAAATCCAAAGCCGATGCCGAATTCATGGCATCGGAAAGGATGTTTGAAAAAATGATATCTGACTGCCCGGCACCGGTGCGGTTGCTGTCTACACCTAAAGCCTGAGCTGGTGACAAAATATTTACCAAGTTCGCCGATAATGGATTGATGTTCATCACTTTGCTCCTTCCTGCCAATCTTACCTTCCGATTTCCAATGTCCTTATCGCCATATCTTTCATCGTATTCAGCGCAGTAATGTTCGCTTCATATGCTCGAAACGCAGCCATCATATCAACCATTTCCTGTACAACTTCAACATTTGGCATACGTACATAGCCATTTTCGTCGGCATCCGGATGCCCCGGATTAAAATCAATGTTGAATTCTGACATGTCGGTACCAATATCGACAACACGCACGCCGCCTCGCAAATTTCCCGCTGCCCGATCAAAAAACAAACGAAACGACCTATCTGCCCGATTGCTCGTCTGCATTTCCTGAAAAACCACATATCTTCTTCTATATGGCTCTCCGGAAGCCGTCCTCGTTGTGTTCATGTTCGCCATATTTTCGGCTATAATATCCATGCGCAGTCGTGTTGCTGTAAGTGCAGATGCACTGATGTTCATCGAATTAAGAAATGACATTTATTACCTACCTTCCGTTATTGCCATGCGTAACCGTCTCAGCTCACTATTCATTTTTTCGACCAACGCATTGTATTGCAAACTGTTTTGAGCCAATTTTACATTTTCCGCTTCTATGTCTACATTATTGCCATCCATCCTCATTTGAGTACCCCTGCGCAAAACAATGCGCGGAGATAAGGCCTCAAGATCTACAAACCCTGAACCCATAGCCCTGTGCCTCGGATGTGTCACCGTTCCCCGAAACTCCGACTGCGTGAGCGCTTGGGATAAGTGGGTTTCAAACGCTACATCGGAGGCTCTAAAGTTTGGTGTTTCAATGTTGGCAATATTGTTTCTGATTACTGCATTTCGAATCCATGCTGCATTAAGACCTTTCTGAAGAAGATTTACCGACTTAAAAAGATTGTTCCACATAGCTCTGCCCCCTCGCAACATCATTTTTATTTCAAAGCATACTACCTAACTCTCCGATATATCGCCGGGGCGATTTGCTGAAATTCACCGCCTATGCCACTGAGGGTCTCGCTGAGACCGATAAAGAGCCACCCCCCAACTTCAAGCACCTCATAAAATCGCTTTGCAAGCGCCGCTTTTGTCGGAGTGTCGAAATAAATCATGACATTTCGGCAGAATATGATATGAAACTTCCTGCGAAACCTGCTGAAATCTCCCATTAAGTTAAACTGGTTGAATACCACTTCCTTTGCATACTGCTCTTTGATTTTATATGACTCTTCGCTGATTTTTGCAAAGTATTTGTCTTTCCACACCTTTGGCAGATGATCAAAATGTTCTTCAGGATATACTCCTGCCTTTGCCATTTCGAGTACTTTGAGCGAGATATCTGTCGCAAGCACAGTAGTATCCCACGCTTTCTTTCTTGCACCAAACCACTCATTGAGAAGCATAACCGTGGTATATGCCTCCTCACCGGAGGCACAGCCTGCGCTCCAAATCCTCAAGTCTCTATCACGGATAATTTGAGTCCAATATGGCAGGGCAACTTCCCTCATAAAATTATAATGAGTCTCCTCACGCATGAAATATGTATAGTTCGTCGTTAGTTTTGTCATGAGCGTATTTATTTTTGCGCCGCTCTTGTCCTTGAAGATATCCTCTATGTAGTCATGGAAATTTTCAAAACCCTGCTTAATTATGAAATTCGATAGACGCCCCTCTATAAGCGTTCGCTTTTTTTCCAGATTAACGCCAAAATTGACTTTGATGTAATCACGAAGTCTGAAAAAATCTTTGTCTTCTATATGCATAGCACACGCTCCATTTAGTGGGCAATTACAGATTAAAGCTATCATCCCCTGCGCTCTGGGATGTTGGGGTCTGACTAATGATTTTTGTTTTGCTCGGAACGGGTCTCGTCGCCCTACGCTTCGCAAAACAAAAACCATCAGCCAGCCCCTTGATGGTCTGCACCCTAGGATGCTATGCGCTCATCACTTCGTGGCCAACTTCAAAAACGGTATAAACGTCAATCAATTGTTTCACTTCGCCCTGTGACACCCCGACCGCTTTGATGAAATTACTCTTTATCGAACTGCCGGTCGTTGTCGGTGGATCCTGAATATTTTCATCGCCTATATCCGACACATCCTGCACCCCATCAACCAGTATCCCCACACTCATTTCATCCATGCTCAGCACGATAATGCAAGTCTTATCTGTATACTCAATATCTCCCTGACCAAATCTCATGCCCATATCAATTACAGGAACGACCGTACCGCGCAAATTGATAATCCCTTTTACATATGCATGGGTATGGGGAACCAGAGTTATTTCCTGAACAGAAATAATCTCCACAACATAGCTGATTTCTATTCCATAACCCACATCTCCGACCAGAAAGGTTAGATATTTGCCTTGCATTACATCTTCAACTACCAGTTCAATATCTACTATATCCTGCACACTAAGTCACCATCCTGATAATCAAATTCTCACAACATCATATCCAGCAGTAGCCCCCGTATATCGTCAATTCTGTGCACAAGGTCTATTGTGTCGGCCTGCTCCTCTAAAATTGTTTTACCGAGCTCGTCCAGTTTCTCATCAACTATGCGCACAGTCGCAATATAACGATGCCTACCGCGCAAGGCATATGCATCCTCTTTAAAAAACCTATATCCACCACTTACTATTTCGCCAAGAAATTCCTTGATAAGGCCTCGATACTTTTCTAACTCCCTGACATCAACGCTCTCGACCAACCTCTTTCCCTGCTCATCAATTGCAGTTTTCAAGGAGTGTAAGCGTGCCACATGCGCTTCATGCGACAGCTCTGAAAGAACCCTGCGAAATACTGATGCTCCGCTATTGTGAGTCCCTTTAACCTCGGAACCTCGGACAGACACAACGCCTGAGTCAGGCTGAAATACACTAGAGACTTTAATACTCATAGCAAAGCGCTCACACTCCCTCCTGACCCCAGGCCCCTTCGGATTTTACGCCGCACTACAATCTTTTATCAAACAACTCAGAATGATTCGGAACATCCAGTGCGTACACACCGATACCTTTTCTTTTTTGTGCTATCTCCTGCGCACACCTCAGATAATCATCTTTTTTATCGCTTGCCGCAACTATGTTGCTGTCATTTATTTTTGTGCAATCCTCTATTTGCTTTCTGATTTTTGCTGTTATGGCATCTATAGCCTCAATCCTGCCCCCCTCATTTGCATATACCCCTGAAATACAAGATTGCATGAGTATATCCGATTCCTGATGCAATCTTTTTATTTTTTCGATGATTGCCTGCCTTTTGTCTATTGACTTATCCAGTGCATCTGATTCGTTTGCATCCAGAAATTGTGCTTGTCTTTCAGTCAACTCATAAATCTGTTTCCATGCACTGAGTTCCTCTTCCAGCAGCTTTAACAAATCGGTTTCATTTTCCTTTGAAAGCTTTATCACGCCTGTACCTCTTGTAAATATCTCGCCCCTTTGTTTGACGCACTTATTTCCTTCCAAGCCTCTCGCAGGCTATCTACTATTTCAATCACCAGCACAAGTGGCTCCTCATGCTTATGCATATTTGCATCTTCGATGTTGCTGAGCGCAAACTCATACAGTGCCATAAGTTCATCCGATATAGGGTAGCTCATATCCAGGCTGTTTATCAGTTCAGAAAGAATCTCCTGCGCCCTGATCAGATGCTTATGGGCAAACTGCACGTCATGCTTTAAAATCCCACGCTTTCCAAGAATTATATTCTTCTTCAGTGCATCGTATAGCATTACTATAAGGTCTATGGAGTTAGCCGTCATAATATCTTGCTTGCGATAGGCGTCCTGAGGGCGCGAATTGACCATTACCATTTGCTGCATAACGTTCACTCTTTCTTTTGAATATTTACCGCTTACATGCTGCGTAAGCGTTTTATCTTTGTGCGCCACCCAACATCGCGCCAAACCAGTCCCCTTGCGACTGCATTCTTGCCATCGCGCTTTCCATGGCTGAAAACTGTCTTAAGAGTCTGTCTTCTTCGGCAAACATCCTCTGTGTCATCCTGTGTACTTGTTCGCTGCTTCGCTTAATGGAGTCTTCGAGGTTTCTGATTGCCCTTGATCCGCTGCCACCAGCCCGCACATAGTCATTCATTCTCTCGTTCAAACGCCAGAGCAATCCTCTGTTACCCTCTGTTCCGGCAAAAACATTTGCTACACGATCTGGGTCTTCTTCAAGTGCTGCCGTCAGCCTTTCTTCGTCAAGTACAATTTGACCACCCGAACCGCTGTGGAATGTTCCTGTTGAAATGCCGATTTGGTGCGGTGATAACCCTACCTGTTCGACTGTGACAAAAAGCTCCCTGCGTAAGCTTGCCGCTAAATTCTGAAGGGC
This sequence comes from Oscillospiraceae bacterium, assembly GCA_009781855.1. Classification (GTDB taxonomy): domain Bacteria; phylum Bacillota; class Clostridia; order Oscillospirales; family Oscillospiraceae; genus WRMH01. The sequence continues at coordinate 20,150 of WQUY01000027.1, forward strand.
GCTGTCATTTCGCATAATGCCCCTTCTTGCAATTGTTTCCCACTCTTCAATTTGACGGTCAGTCATTTGAGATTTCTCTTCATCGGTTAGCGGCCCATAAGAAACCTCGTGTGGGGCTTTTCTTTCCCTTGTTAGGTTTTCTATCCTCTGTATTATTGAGTTATATGCATCCACGAATACCCTAACCCTATCAACTACCCCTGCAGTATCTCTTGAAATATTGACCATAATATTGCCGCTCGTGTCGGTTCCTGTTGGATTCCCGCCACTGTATGCTACACCATCGGTCGTTCTGTTTAAGGTAATTGCTACCCCGCTGAAAGTCAGTGTGTTACTCTGACTGGAAATCAGGTCACCGTTTATAAATACCTCTGCATTTGTGCCTTTGAAAATTATGTTTCCATCTTCATCGGTGCTTCCGGATGCCATATCGATGCCCAGACTGTTGAAAAACGCAACGCTATCTGCACCGATTTCCAGCCTTGACTCTTCTCCGGTCGTAGTTCTTTCAATATTAAATCTTCCAGTCAGTGACTCGAAAGTCATTCTGACACCGGCATTACTGTTGTTAAACTGGGTCATCATTTGATTGACCGTCATATTTGATCTGAGTGTGATTGACTCCCCATTTAAACTAATGGTCTGTTCGCTAAAAAAGTCTAAATTTCTGCCGCCAAACTGAACATCCCCACTTGCACGCTGTATCAGCCTCACATCAGCGTCATCAACTTGCATGACATGCGCTTTCACAAACTCTATATTATTGCCGTTTCGCTGTAGCTCGCCCTCATCACTTAATGAAAACTGCTCGCTCAAAACTTCTGAAAGTGCTGCGCTTACGGCAGTCAGATTTTCATTTGCTTCGTCGAAAACGAGATCAGAGATTTCCGCTGTGCCATTTTCATCAAATGATAGGATGCCGGTGATTTCATTATCCCCTGCACCAGATACAAATGAAAATTCGCCATTTTCTTGTTTTGTAAGTGTGACTTCTCCTACACCTCTGAGTGTGAAGCTATGCGTTCCCTGAATTTCATCCCAATTGATTGCGTTGACATCAGCTTGATTCAGGCGCACAACCTGGTTGTTTACCGATATACTTGCATTCCTGTCGGCAGGGTCATCGCTAAACCCCAGTTGTGAAAGTGGATGATCATTTGCAAAACTATCAAGCCTAACAGATGACTGCATTCCAATCAAAGCTGTTCTGGCAGTGTTCGAGGTTGTCATTCGTGCACCGGCAGCAAGTTGCCTTATCTGTCCTATACTTATGGAACTTGCTGCGGCTCCGCCAAGCGCCCTGAGGGTAACTGCATCTGAGTTTCTGCCGGATGCTGTTGCAATATTCGCATTGAACATATTGCGATTGAGCAGTCCTTGCGACCCTGTGGATGTCAAGAATGTGTTTCTGAAACCTTGGATTGTGTTTCTTACCTCTGAGTGCGTGTCTGCTCTCCACTGAAGAAGAGTTCTTGACCGCATTTGATTATCTATTCTCATTTGGTGGCTTCTTAACATCTGCCCTATCATCAGGTCTGTATCCATACCCGATGACATGCCAGTCATTCTTACCGGCGATGGTCTGAATGCATTAATCATTATAATCCGCTCCTCCTTGTATGGGTCGCTTTAAAAAGCGGCGCGGCGCTCCGTCCGGTTATCACAGAAATCCCCCCTCGGGGCGATTTGGCAATCTTCCGGCTGAAAAAGGAGCCTCCTGCTCCTAAGCTACCGGGGGCCAAACTCCCGGCAGCTTGAACGCCAGTGGGTTTTACAATATGTATATCGGTACTTTTAGTATAGCGCTTTACTCTTTTCAAATCCTTTTCCTGAATTTTTTCATATCGGCAGCCTACTCATGTATCCAATATCTCACGCTGTTTTGAAGCGCATTGCTGCTATAAATGCCTGAAATATGCATATAATTTGAATTGATCCTACCAGCCTGCGCAATCGTGACTCCTGAAACAGGATCAAATCCTCTGCTGGTTGAAGGCACAACTACTTGAACATGCCCCAAACTGCCTGCGCTCGTTATTGCTGGCCTGCCCTGATTTGCATGCCATTGGGCTGTCTGCGCATCGACTTCACGCCAGCCAAACCGTTCTCCATGCGACCTGAGCCACTGACAGGTTGCAATAGCCCCCATTGACCTCGCTCCCACAACATCCGGATAAAACATAGGATCACCTGTCACAGGGTCTGTATAATGAGGTACCTCAGCACCCATTGCTCTGGTGACATCCCAGACAAATATATTGCAAAACGTGTTGCCGTTTCTAAACGGACGGTATCTTTCCGCAGTTTCTACCCTAAACTGGTCAACGACCGCCCGATAAATTTCAGGGCTTCTGTTGCTTGCATCACTTGTTATTGCGGGAGTCGCCGGTCGCCATGCCTCAATCGGCAAGATCGCCTGCCCAGTATCGGAAAGCGCCAAAAGAGATCTATGAAACACCTGCCTGTCGTCGGAATCTAAAGCAACCGGATTAAATCCAGGCAACGTGGCATTTTCCCTAAGCGCTTGTCTGCTTCCTTGCATTTGCATAATGATTGTCGTCATCATTTGCATCTTCATCGAAAGTTCGCTGTCTGAACCGGCTTGCATCAACATCATAAGCATAAAGAGCGCTATTTGAGCATCTTCCGTTGCACCATGAGATGCTGCTTGCAAAATCATCGTTTCAAACCCACTATCATGTATAGACATAGTGCCTGTCGGCATTCCGGAAAGACTGCTTCCCGCTATTTGCGTGGTTTGTCGGATGCCGCTTTGCATTGCTTGTGTGAACGCAATTGAAAAGTCATCGAAAGGCGCTGCACTTACTTCTTCCGGCGGCTTCGGCAATGCAAAATACTCCGCTTTATTTGTTGTACTTATCACATTTATTACGCTGTTCATTTGCTTTCCTCCGGAGTGTCATTATCTCATGTTTATTTTGTGATTTCAATGCAGAACAGGGTGTTTGACATAGTCCAAAAGGATGAAATTTAGAGTGATGGGAGTTCGCCTCACGCCAGCTTATATTCTTTTGACTTTCTCTCCATAGCTGCGATCAACCTCGCTTACAAAGACCAGGACTTTGGCCACAGCCTCATACATCTCCGGAGATATTTCATCACCAATACTGACGGATGAGAGTACAGAGGAAAGACCTTTATCCGAAAGTACCGGGACTCCGGATGACTTCGCAACTTCAACGATTTTTTGTGCCAGATACCCCTCTCCAAATGCCGCCAGAATCGGAGCATCGTGCACACCGGGGTCATAACTTATCGCCGCTGCTCTTTGCAATTTTTCTTTGTTTTCATCCATAGCACTATATCTTAAAATCAATCTTGCCCGTTTTGCCGACAGTTAGTCTGCGCAGAGTGTTCAGGGCGGTAATAGGGGTGGTTTCTTTTTCGGCAATGGCAATATCGGCACTGACCAATTTAAACTCTGCCTGAGCCAACAATTCATGAAGTAGCGCTATGTTTTCACTAAAATGCTCTTTCTCTTTTGCACCGGAAGCTTCCATTTGCAGCGAAACCTCCTTGTTTCGAATATTTATCAGTGATTCCCAATGCCCCATATTTTCAAGATCTATGGTAAGAAGTATATTGACATTTTCAGGGTCAGGCTTCTTCGCTCCCTTTTTCCTAAAAACATAAAGCTCAGCTGATTTTCGCTGCTCACCCACACTTATGGGTAATTGCATATATACAAAAGATTCTATGCGACTCAGAATGCTTACATGCTCCGTCAGCCTTTGAATTTGACTTAATATCTCGGCTCTGTCTGGTGATGCAACTTTTGAAGTTACTTCCTCAACAAGTGCAAGCCTCGCAAATAGCTCTTCCCTCGTAGCCTTGAGTTTTGCTCCTGTGTCAACATCTGATTTGTCCAGCCTGGTAAAGAGTTTGTCAATCATATCCTCTGCTTTTTCCATCTCACCATCCGCTGTCTCAACACTTTTGTCTGCAACGCGAATCAGCATCTCAGAAAATTTTTCCAAAGCCTCAGGTACCGTTGCTTTGAGCTCAGGAATTTCAGATAAAATTGCTGAAAGCCTGGTGCTCAGCGAGGCCAGTCGTGCACTGGACTGCAAATCATCACCGACTAAGTGCACCCCTACCACAGGGTTTGATTCCTGATTTATCTTAGCTGTCGCAGTCCAACGCGTTGCACCTGCATCCCCTTGAGCTAAAGGTAATACTTCATCATTAGCGAGCGACATAGGTTGCGCAGAGCGATGTTCAGGATTTGAGTGATGTACGATGAGTTGCTCTGCTTTCACACTTGCGGATACAAAACTTACGTCTTTATTTGAGGATCTGTGCACATCATTATTTTTCTCATCAAACGGTATCTCTTGCATCATTTCAACAGAATTTTCTGTAAATGTGCTTTGCAAAATGCCATTGCTATGTGTTATACTGCTGTTAGGGGGCGGGGAACTATGATTGTTCACTTGCCCTCCATCTTTATGTGAGCTTGCTTTATTACCCATAATTATATTCAGCAAGTCGGTTATCTGCACAACGTCAGTCACTGTTGAAAACTGCGTGGATGGAATCTTGTCACCAACAAAGTTGACCGGTTGTCCAGAGTCAGCGTCTGTTGCAAAATTTGTGGTGCTGCGCACTGAGCCTCGAAGCATTTGAAGAGATATATCTTCCGGATGTCCTGCACTTTCGTGTCCACCTGAGGGCGATTGTTGCTGCAACAAAAATCGCAACCGCTCGACCAATTCGTCGGTTTTTTCGGCACCTGAAATCACTGCAAGAACCGCTTTTATAAAATCCTCATTCCCCATGAATTTATTTGATGCCAGAAATGCTGCCTCTTCCAATGTCAATCCCGGATGCTGTGCCAAAAGCTGTTGCATCAGTCTTGCCGCTTCCCCTGTCGCAGGCATGTTTAACCGAGTCAATTCATTCAGATGCGGCCTCAGGCTATCTTCGGTCGAAGTTTGCTGAAAAATCCGACTTGCAGATGTTTCGCTAATGTCTGCTTCATCATTGCTGACTGTGGTAAGTGTGATATCTTTTTCTTTTTCGCTGACTGTAACTCCACCTTGTCTGGGAACTGATGATGCATTTATTCTCAATGGTTTGCCCTCCAATCCTTGCTTTATAATTTATCGGCAGAAAAATCATCGGACTTTATAAGCACGCAATAAATAACATTTTCCTCAGGCAAAAATGATAAAACAACTTGACGTTTTCAAAGAAATTGGTAATATAGAAACTGGGAGCATCGTATCGGCACTGGCCATTTTGCCTGGCAAAAATATGCGCAGGATGCTGCGTTTGCTCCACTTAATACCGGCAAATCATCGTCTACCTCCTATACCGCACCGGGTTTTGAGCTCATTGAGCCGCAAAGAAACACGCTCATTGAGAACTTCAACATTCGGGCGGTATAATTTTTTTGTCAACACAGATTTTCTTGGATTGGAAGGCTAATATGGGCGTAATCGTTGTTGGAATGGCTGATTTAAAGGCCGCAAAATCACCCGACATCCTAACAACCTTGGGGCTGGGTTCGTGCATAGGGATAACCCTTTATGCCCCTGCAAAGCAAGTTGGCGGTATGGCACATATCATGCTTCCTACCTACAAAGGTTTTGAAGGACAAAATATTGCTAAGTTTGCTGATTCGGCAATAATTGAGTTGGTTAATCAATTAGCTCGCATGGGCGCGCCCAGAGCAATGCTTGTTGCGAAAATTGCGGGTGGCGCGCATATGTTCGGGCATCGCCAAAATAATGATATGCTCAAAATCGGCGAGAGAAATGCAGCAGCAAGTCTTGCTATTTTGAAACAGCTTGGCATACCCGTCAAAGCAAATGACACCGGAGGTGCCCATGGACGTACTATAGAATTGCATATTGAAACGGGAGCGTTGAAGATCAAGACAGTCGGAGCAGGCGAAAAGTTTATTTAACATGAGCATCTGAAATTCCGATACATACTATTGTAGCTTTTTGGGTTATTTTGAGAATGGAGGAACATAATGGCAAAAATCTTAATCGTTGACGATGCCGCTTTCATGCGTATTTCTATCAAGAACATGCTCACAAAAAACGGCTATGAGGTCGTTGGTGAGGCTGAAAACGGTGCAATCGGCGTTGAACTCTACAAGGAATTGCAACCTGATATTGTAACCATGGATATAACTATGCCTGAAATGAGCGGACTTGATGCGCTTAAGGAAATAACTAAGCTTGATTCGCAGGCTAAAGTCATCATGGTTTCCGCAATGGGACAGGAGGCCATGGTTCGTGAGGCTATCGTTTCCGGTGCAAAAGGGTTTATTGTTAAGCCATTTAAAGAAGAAGGCATTATCGCAGCAATCAAGAAGCTGGGCTAATGCATATAGTTTTTCAAATATAACAAGGTAGGTGACAGTGATGCGTGAATTAGACCCCATGCTTGACGTATTTATTTTTGAAACACAACAACTCCTTGAGTCACTCGAAGAGACCTTGCTTCAAAGCGAGAAGGAAAAGAATCTTGCAGAAGAACACATCAATGAGATATTTCGGATCATGCACACCATCAAGGGTTCTGCGGCTATGATGTCGATTGATAATCTCGCAAAGCTCGCACATGCGCTTGAGGACATGTTTGACAAGATACGCGAGGGCAAGACACGTTCTGACGAAAAATCGGTAGACGGAGTCATTGAGTTGGTTCTTGCCGCTTCCGACAACTTCAAATCGGAAATAAGCAAGCTCTCGCAAGGGGCGGCTTCTGACGGTGATTTCGGCGCTTTGATTGCAAAGATTCATAATTATCTTGAAGTTATTCTGAGCAAATCTCCCACTGATGAAAGTGAAAATTCATCCGGAAGCGTCACCGGCGATGATATGGACTTTACAAACTATGGCACACCGCTTTATAAGATAGTGATCAATTTCGAGGATGGATGTCAAATGGAAAACCTCCGGGCATTCGGCGTTGTGAATTCCCTTGCAGAGCATTGTCAGAAAATTATCCACAGACCCGCTGATCTTAATGAAAGCGCCGCAAGTGATGAGATAATCAAAAGTGGATTTGTAATGTATATTCAATCCGGTGAGAATCCTGAGATACTTAATAAGCTGGTGGAAGAAAGCATGTTTCTTCAGGATTCTAGCTTTGAAGAAATCGTCCCCGATAGCGATGAACTCCCTCCCTCTATGCAAGTTGCAACCCAAATCACGCCGCAAAATAAAACCTCAGATACAGGCGCAGAAAAGCCGCCGACAACTGAGGTTCCTGCCAAGCAGAATTTTATTAGCGTCAATGTAAATAAACTAGACAAGCTGATGAATCTTATGGGTGAAATTGTGACTACGGAATCTATGGTGACAAAAAACCCCGAGGTTGCAAGTCTGCATATCGATTCTTTTGAGCGGAGTAGCCAGGAGCTACGGAAACTTATAAATGAACTTCAAGACATCGTTATGTCTATTCGGATGTTACCTGTTTCCAACTCTTTTCAAAAAATGCATCGCATTGTTAGGGATGTAAGCAAAAAAGTGGGCAAAGATGTAGAATTGGTGCTCATCGGCGAAGAAACCGAGGTAGATAAGAATATCATCGACACATTATCAGACCCACTGATGCATCTTATACGCAATGCCGTTGACCATGGTATCGAAATGCCCGATGTCCGTGTCAGAAATGGAAAACCCGCGGCTGGCAAGCTCACTTTGGAGGCTCGCAACGCGGGCGGTGATGTTATTGTGCTTATTTCGGACGATGGTCAGGGGCTTGACCGCAACAAGCTGATACAGAAAGCTACTGAGAAGGGGCTTATCAGTAAGCCTGAGCATGAAATCTCTGATAAAGAAGCATATAATCTGATTTTTTCGCCCGGGTTTTCGACAAACCAAGAGGTCACTGAATTTTCGGGGCGTGGGGTCGGTATGGATGTCGTAAGGCGTAATATCGACAAGGTCGGCGGATCGATTTCTCTTGAAAGCACACCTGGGCAAGGCATGACGGTACAGATTCGTATTCCGCTCACATTGGCGATAATAGATGGCATGAAGCTTCGTGTTGGAAAGCTCGTGTTTATCGTGCCGATGCTTTCTATAAGAGAGTCTTTTAAGCCCAATGATGGTGATATTTTTCTTGATCCTGACGGCAGTGAGATGATCATGATTCGCGGCGAGTGTTATCCGGTACTCAGACTTTACAGGATTTTTGATATTGAGCCTGATTTTGAGGCTTTAGACGATGGTATACTGATTATGATTACAACAGAGACGACCACTTTTTGTCTCTTTGTCGATGAGCTTATCGGGGAGCAGCAGGCCGTCATTAAGCCATTGCCAGAGTACATTCAAAAGCACAATATTGATATGCATGGTATTGGCGGTTGCGCTGTTTTGGGCGACGGGTCTATCAGTCTGATTATTGATATCAACAATTTGGTTATTGAGTAGGCTGGGCACACTAAGCAACCGGGAGTCGAACCTCATCGACTCCCGGTTTATTTTTGCCATCTATCCCCAAACGTCCTCTGGGCTAGAGTTTGGTTGCTCTAAAACGGCCCAATTCCGAGGTGTAAGCATTTCAGTCCATATCTTGAAATCGCCACCGTCTCTCCACTCATACGCATAAGAGTTGGTTGCTGACTGAATGTACAAATAGTACCATGCATTCTCGTCAGCGTTGTCACGCCAAGTCAGCATATCTTCATGCAAATCATCTGCCGAATATACCAATCGCTCAAAGATGCGGCTGACAATCGCAGCGACTTCCGCACGCGTGATGGGGCGATTGGGGTGAAATGCGCCGCCGATGCCATCTTGACCTTGCACCCAGCCGCGTGTAGCAGCCAGATTGATGTAGTTTCTTGCCCAGTGTCCGGCAATATCAGCAAACTGGTTTTCTACCGCATCAACTTGTACATCTGTCAAATCGTTGTCCATTAATCTGACAACCGCAGCGGCCAGCTCGCCGCGAGTAATTGTTGTATTCGGTCTGAATGTGCCATCCGGGAAGCCGACGAACATTCCGGCATTTGTTGTTGTTGATATTGCGTTATTGAACCAATTCTGGGAGGTTACATCGCTAAATGGGTTGGTTTGTTGCCAGTAGTCTACACGAGCATCATCAGAGAGTAATCGGAAGAAGATCGTTGCGACTTCCGCTCTGGTGATATTGCCATGTGGGTTCACATAGCCTTGATTTGTGCCAATCAAGAAGGCGTGGCGTTGGAGTTCGGAGTCTGGAGTTGGTGTGGGTTGCCATGCTTCAAGCGGCGTCTGATTTGGCGGGATAACTGTTTCGTTGTTTGTTCCGCCATTCGTTCCGCCGTTGGTTCCACCGTTCGTTCCGTCATTCGTTCCACCGTTTGTTCCACCGTTTGTTCCACCGTTCGTTCCGTCATTCGTTCCGCCATTCGTTCCACCGTTTGTTCCACCGTTTGTTCCGCCGTTTGTTCCGCCGTTTGTTCCGCCGTTCGTTCCGTCATTCGTTCCGTCGTCTGTTCCGCCGTTGGTTCCGCCGTTTGTTCCGCCGTTTGTTCCACCACCTGCTCCACCACCTGATGGTGGCGGCTGTGTTGGCGGCGCAGGAGTCACAGTGAAGCTCACATTAAATGTCTGCGCTGTGATATTCGCACCGCCGGATACAGTCACAGTTGCAGTGTATGTACCTACTGCAAGTTCGGTGTTCGGTACAACGGTGAAGCTCTCTGCTTCGCCTTCATCCAAGCTCGGTATTGCAATGCGGCTTAAAGTGAAGCTGTCCGCATTTGCACCACTGAGTGTTACGGTCAATGCACCTGTCGGCTGATTGCCGGTATTCTCTATCGCTACACTATGTGCAGTCTGTGCAGCATAACCCTCTTCCGCAGCCGGGAAAGTATGATCGCCAGCCGGATTCAACGCAATGCCCCATGTCGGGGTAATCGGCGCAGGAGTCACAGTGAAGCTCACATTAAATGTCTGCGCTGTGATATTCGCACCGCCGGATACAGTCACAGTTGCAGTGTATGTACCTACTGCAAGTTCGGTGTTCGGTACAACGGTGA
>WQUY01000028.1 GCA_009781855.1 Oscillospiraceae bacterium
TCAACTCTTTGCGTGTAAAATTTAAGGCAGATATATATATTACAGGCTCAAACTCACGCTTGCTTTCGGGTGAACTTGCCACATATATTGCTGGTCGCTATGTATCCTTTGTAATTTATCCATTTTCTTTTGCAGAGTTTAAAGATGTGAATGTGGATTATACTTTTGACGAATACATTCAGTACGGCGGGATGCCTTTTCTGTCAAGCATAGATTTTGAGTCGTCTGTAAGCAAAAACTATTTACAAGACGTCTTTAACTCAGTCATGCTGAAAGATATTGTTAAGCGCAACAACATCCGTGATGTGGATTTGTTAGAGCGTATTATTTCGTATGCACTAGCTAACATAGGAAAGAGCTTTTCGGCTACAAGCATATCAAAGTTTTTCAAAGACGAGAAAAGAGCGATTGCACCTGAAACGGTCTTGAATTATTTGAAATGGTGCGAAGAGGCGTATTTATTCTACCGACTTAAAAGCCAGGACATAAATGGCAAGAAAATGTTAAGGGTGAATGAAAAATATTATGTTGTTGACCACGGTTTGCGTGAAGCAATAGTGGGAGCTAACTTGCAAAACACTGAAATCATCCTTGAAAATATCGTAGGGCTTGAACTCCTTCGCCGAGGATACAAGGTCTGTGTTGGGCGTGTTGATGAAAAAGAAATAGACTTTGTTGGAGAGAAGAATGGCGATAAGCTATATATTCAAGTCTGCTATCTGTTAAACAAAGAATCAACCACTTTGCGTGAGTTTGGTTCTCTTTTAGAGGTTAAAGATAATTACCCAAAATTTGTCCTATATAAAGAAAGCTCTTTTAAGGGCAATTATGAAGGAATACCTGCGGTGAAAATTGAAGACTGGTTGTTGGAGCGTTGATGAGGTCTGTTATGGCTGTCGCAAAGCGATTTTAGAAAATCGTGAGCGTTAGCCCCTTTCTTTGCACAAAAAGCCGCAAGTTTTCACTCACGGCTTGGGTCGTTATTTTTTTTAATCATTTCGATGTTGTTTAAGCTTAATACTTTTGACCAAAAGGGTGGAACATGGACACCATCAGCTTAACTTCTTAACTTTCTTAGGCTCCGGAAGCCCCAGCGACATTAGCGAAATGCCAACCAGAGTAACTATTGAGACCGCGAGAACTATAGTATAAGCTCCTGTGGCATCATACATTATGCCCGGAATCCATGAGCCTGCAGCTCCTCCCAGTTGATGACTCACAGCAATAAACCCTACAATAGTTCCGGTAGAATATTTATCAAACAATTGGACTGCAAGAGAATTGGTTGGTGCAATCGACGCCATTTCCACAGCTCCATAACCCACAGCAAAGAGCAATATCATCCATGGCTGTTGCATCAAAATCAAAAGTACATATGTCACCGCTCTAAATCCATAAATAACCGCAAGTTGTCGCTTTCGACTAAAGTGGTCAGATAGATGACCTGTGACAATTGTTCCTGCAATATTTGATATTGCAATCAAACTTATTGCCAAAGCAACCACTCCAACTGCAAATCCACGGCCTTCGGCCATAGGTATGAGGTGTACATTTATAAGCCCGACATCGGTAAATCCGCAAATGAAATACGGTATTGCCAGAAACCAAAACGCCCTTGTTTTGAAGATACCTAAAACCGGAAGTTTTTTATTTTCATCCTGCTTCGACCCTTCGTCCAAAGACTTTTTTTCTTCAATACCTTCATGCGCCTTATAACCATACGGCTTCATTCCCTTATCTTCGGGTTTCGCGCGCAAGAGGAAAATAAAGAGTGGGCCGGCAACAACCATTACGATAATCCCAAACACCACCATTGCTGTTCTCCAGCCTAACTCTTCTATGACAAATAAGTTCGCCGGACCAAAAATCAGCATTCCGATAGCCATACCGGATGTCATAAGTCCCAGTGCTAATCCGCGCTTTTCCACAAACCAATTTGAGATTATCGGTGTTGAAACCGAGTGACTTGTGCCTGCAACTCCGATAGAAAATAGCACTCCATAGCTAAAAAACACATGCCATATTTGGGTCGCCTTCGCCGTTAAAACCAGACTTAGACCAATAATAAATATGCTAATTGCAGGCACATAGTTTTTGCCGATATAATCGTTGAGTTTCCCGGCCACCGGCATACCAACGCCAAAGAAAACAAAACTCATCGTTGAGATGGCTGTAACTGTCGTTCGGCTGACAGAGAATTCATACTCCCAAGGTGAAATATACGCGCCAAATGATGACCGCATACCAAAAGATGTAACCATTCCAATAAACAGAACGCCCAATATTATCCATGCATAGGAGAATTTTATGCGCCCTCCGGCTTGATTTTGCAATGCGATGTCCTCCCTATAAAGAATTGACACGAGTCAAAACCAAGTCCTGTGCATTTCAACTCGTGCCCGAACTACCTAGAGTGAGAATTCCTTTTTCACTGTCTCGAATTGTTTTACAACAAAGTCGAGTTCCTCTTTTGTGTGTGCTGCCGATACCTGACAGCGGATACGTGCTTTTTCTTTTGGTACAACCGGGAAACTAAATCCTATCACATAAACACCCAGCTCCAGCATTCTTGCCGCAATTTCGCCGGTCAGCTTTGCATCTCCAAACATCACAGCTACTATAGGATGGGTGCTTTCAATTATTTTCAGACCAAGCACCGACAGCTTCTCACGGAAGTATGCGGTGTTTTCCTCCAGGACATCGCGCCGTGATTTATCATCACCAAGCATCTCAAGCACCTTTAGTGAGGCTCCGGCTATCGCCGGTGCAAGGGTATTTGAAAAGAGATATGGTCTGCTCTTTTGACGCAGGAGCTCTACGATTTCTTTCCGTGCAGAGGTATAACCGCCCGAAGCTCCACCCAGCGCCTTGCCAAGTGTTCCTGTGATAATATCTACCCTACCCTGCACTCCGCAATGTTCTGGCGTGCCGCGTCCGGTTGCACCAACAAATCCAACTGCATGGCTGTCATCAACCATCACAAGTGCACCGTATTTGTCTGCCAAATCGCAAATCGACTTTAAATCGGCAATAATCCCATCCATTGAAAAAACGCCATCGGTTGCAATCATTTTTATGCGACAACCTTCCGCTTCCTTCAAGCAGTGCTCAAGTTCCTCCATATTATTGTCTTTGTAACGCAGACGCTTGGCTTTGCACAGACGTACTCCATCTATTATGCTGGCATGGTTTAGCTCGTCGGATATTATGGCATCCCGCTCATCAAGTAGTGTTTCGAAAAGCCCGGTGTTTGCATCAAAGCAGGATGAATATAGTATTGTATCGTCCATCCCCAAAAAAACAGAAATTGCGCTTTCAAGCTGCTTGTGAATAGACTGAGTACCGCATATAAAGCGCACAGACGAAAGTCCAAATCCCCATGTTTCGACAGTATCCTTAGCAGCGGCAATGATTGCAGGGTTATCGCATAAGCCAAGGTAATTGTTTGCACACATATTGATTACGTTATTTACTTGTGTTGTGCCTATTTTTCCGGATTGCGGCGTTGTTAATATCCTTTCGGCTTTGTATGTGCCTTGCGATTTGATTTCGGTTACAGCATCAGCAAATATTTTAAGCGCATTGTTCATTTTGAGTTCCCCTTTTCTTTATATTCTACACTACATACTTTATGCTCAGCTCTGCTCTGCCCAAGTCAGCACAACTTTGCCTGAGTTCCCGCTTTGCATCGCCGCAAAGCCTTTTTCGAAATCCTTAGCATCAAATCTGTGTGTAATCACCTTGCTTATATCCAGGCCAGTTTGCAGCATTGACATCATCTTATACCAAGTATCAAACATCTCACGTCCATAAATCCCTTGAATAGTAAGACCACCAAAAACGACCTTATCCCAGTTGATTTCAGTTTTTTCACTATGAATACCCAACAACGCAATACGTCCGCCATTATTCATGCTCTCAACCATCTCTTTAAAAGCAACTTCTGCCCCGGACATTTCAAGCCCAACATCAAATCCCTCACACATGTTCATATCATGCATCAAGTCTTTATATGATTGCTCACGTGGGTCTACAGCCCAAGCGTCTGGCACAAGCTCTTTTGCCAGCTTCAATCGATACTCATTGACATCGGTGATTGCTATCTTTTTTACACCGCAATGACGACAAATAAGAGCCGCCATGATTCCGATTGGCCCTGCACCTGTGATTAGGACATCCTCTCCTGTGATATCGAATTTCAATGCGGTGTGAACTGCATTGCCTAGTGGGTCAAAACAGGCCGCGACATCCAATGAAATGCCTTCAGCAACTCTGACGACATTCTCAGCAGGAATCACCAGATATTCAGCAAAGCATCCGTCTCTATTCACACCGACACCTTTAGTGTTGTTGCATAGGTGATAACGCCCTGCCAAACAGTTTCGGCAAGTGTTGCATATTATGTGGCCTTCACCAGAAACGATTTCACCTTTTTTATAGCCAACGACTCCATCCCCGATTTCCGCAATCTCTCCAACAAACTCATGCCCAGCAATAAGCGGCGGTTTAATTGTGCGCTCACTCCATGCATCCCAATTATATATATGCAGGTCAGTACCGCAAATAGCAGTTTTGAGTATTTTTATCATAACCTGCCCGGCGCCTACTGTTGGAATCGGCACATCACAATATGTAAGCCCCCGTCCTGGTTTTTGCTTAACTAACGCCTTCATTATGTCTTTCATCTGTATATTCCTCCAATCCCCATGTAATACTGATTATATATACTAGCACATTACTTCACAAAATGCCATAAATAATGATTAAAGTCATTATTTGGCTGACCTTGTAATGTTATTAAAGCAGAGCGTGTGAATAGGTGTAACAAGCTGAAAGTTTGACTGCATCTCACAATGCTCTGCAGTAATGTCGAAAAATAATCATATATCGCATCTGATTTACAACTTTAAATTCATATTGAAAACAAGGCTATTTGTAGTTAAACTAATGGTGCATCACTAGCCTTTTACTCCAGTAACCACGAGGGGGAATCCTATATGAATTTGACACATAACCTGCCGCGTGAAAAACTCAATCGGCAAGGCGCATCTTCACTTTCAGATATAGAGCTGCTGCAGGCTGTAATAGGCAGTGGCGGCAAGGGTAATGATTTCAAACAAATTGCCAGAAATCTAAACACAACAATTCAAAAAATCGGAGCCGACGATTTGACCATAGACGACGTTTTGGCTATAAAGGGCATCGGCAACGCGAAGGCCACTGTCGTTTTTGCAGCCCTTGAATTTTGGCGCAGGCGGTATATAAAGCAAACTGCCCCACTAATCGACTCACCTGAGCGCGCTGCAGAACAGTTTAGTTTTATCAAAAATAGGAAACAGGAACATTTTGTGATGCTCACATTGGATGGTGCCAGAAGGCTCATAGCCTGTCGCACAATCACAGTCGGCACTTTGATGTCATCACTGGTACATCCACGCGAGGTTTTCGCCCCTGCTATCGAGGATAGAGCCGCTTCAATAATCGTTGGGCATAACCATCCAAGCGGTATTTTGGATATAAGTGAACAGGATAAAGAAGTGACGTCGCGCCTTAAACTTTCCGGTGAGCTCCTGGGCATAAAGCTTGATGATCATATCATTGTAGCAGGTGACTCATTTGTCAGCGCTTATTACTGATAGCCATAAGTATGTCCAACACGGTTTGGCGACATGTTGGACTTTAGCTGATGTCTGGCAATGGAGTTCGATTCTGGTAAAGGTTCGCAGGAGGGTATTATAGGGAGAGCATTATGAAGTTGACTACGCCCATCACGAGGGCGATTATCAGCACTATACCTGTGAGCTTTCTGTATATAAGCGATTCCTGTCCCTCCAACTTTGAGGCGAGCGCCCCCATAAGGATAAGCGTCGGCCCAATAGCAACGCCTATAGAACCCGCCAAGGATTGAGCAGCAGCCATAACTGCCCCACTCACATCCAAGCGCATTGCGATAGTATATTGAAAGTTTCCAAACAAGATATTCGAGTTTGTATTGTTTCCGGTAAGAAAGCTACCCAATACACCAAAAAATGGAGCAACGAACGGATAGAATCTTCCAGTCAAGTCTGCAACGCTATATGAGAGCAAGTGGGTCATACCGGAGTCCATCATGATTAGCGACATGTTTCCAAGCGCCAACAAAGCCAAAGTCGCCGGAATGCCTTTCTTGACGGTTTTCTTGAGCGCATCCTTAAAGACAACTGAATCCCAGACTCCAGCACGTCTATATACAATCAGAGCAACTGCCGAAGCGGCAAGCAAAAGCACTGCCGGATGCCCAAACAGCCTTATACGCGCATATCCAGATTCAGGTGCAACCACATATCCCAAGGCTGTTTCGGTGCCGGGAAAAGCAAATGATATCGAGATATTGCGCAACGCATCAGGCAAAAATTGAAACAACATAGCGAGCACAAGTATCACAACATATGGCAGTACTGATTGGAATAAATTCAGATTCGAAGCATAAAGCGTTGCTTTTGTTTTAGACGGCGACCGCAACTTATAAAGCACAAGCATGACTGCCAGGCCGACAACTGCTGTCAGCAGCGAGGCGAGGGAGAAAAGCCCTAATCTTATGATGAAGAACTGCACAACAGTCATGACCGCCGAAACCGGAACTACATATGACAGTCCTTTTTTTATACCTTTAAGCCCATCGTAAAGCCAACAGATGCCAATACCCGTTCCAAAGTGGATTATCGTATTGAATATCCACATTGGAAAACCCAGTTCCTCATACGGAATACCGGTGAGCATTTGTATTATAAAAAACGCTGCACCCATTGAGCCAAATGTCACAGCCCAACTGTGTCCTAAGAGTGCCGCAGCAAGCGATTTGACTTTGTCAAAACCAAGAGCTATGAGAATCGGTGCGACTATGACAACAGGTACGCCAAATCCTGCCATACCTTGAAATACCGCAGTCAGCATCCATGACAGCATTAAAAATTCTACAAATTTGTCTTCTACAAGTATGACAAAGTTTTTGTTTATTACATCAATGGCCTTAAAGCCATCTACTAAATGATAGAGCAGAAGTGCCGCCCACACTATAAGAGAAACGAATAATGCCAATGAAAGCGCTTTGCCAACTGAGATAAGCAGTCCAAATGCATTCATTCCAAAAAATAAGAGCGCTATTCCTAATGCAACAACCAAGGAAATCGCGCCTGCTTTGGCAACAGACATTTTTACAAATATTAACAAAACAAGCAGACATAGAATTGGCAAAAGCGATAATAATATCAACAAAATGATTAGTCTCTTTTCATAAAAATTCCAGCTATTTCAGCATCGGATAATTTTAACATATGACCCTTGTTAAATACAATATGAAAGTTGACTCAAAATTCAAAAATAAGTATATCAAAGTATATCGGTTTTTATGATTTAGCTACTACAGCATCAAATATTTCAAATTCTTTTGCTTTTTTGAATAGGTTCCAACACCTATATCGTCACCAACTGCTAAAGCCCGTTGCTGTTCATTGTACATTTGCATCATCGTTTCAAAGTCCAAAACTTTCTGTCCTTTGTCCTCAGGAGGGCGGCTGCGCGGCGTTGTGGTCACTGAAGTGGTTGTCTGCTGTCTTTTGCTCTCAGAAAGCCGGCTACGCGGCGTTGTGGTCACCGAAGGAGTTGTCTGCTGTCTTTTGTCCTCAGAAAGGCGGCTATAATCTTTGCGCTCAAAGACCTCGTTTTGCGAGGTCTTATTTATTGTCTGTTTTGCTTTTTCATGACTTGACGTATTCTTGATTGTCCTTTTCCCGGATCCACCCCAGATTTTTATCACACAAAACACCGCCTCTTATAAGTTGTTTGGAGAGCTTCGTATTAATTAAACTTTGAATGTAACTCTTGAATTATCGGGATATGCGCGGTCACCAAGCGCTTCTGGGGTCATAAGCTCTTCCAGCCACTTGCTACCATACCGTAGCTTCCATTTTTCCAGAGCCGTTTTTCCTGCACTTGTTATACTGAATTTTCCGTCATCACGGCGGACACTTGCACCTGCACCTCCCAGAAACCCTCCTGCCCCACGCAATGTTCTGCCGAATCTTGCAAGGATGGTCTCAAATTCTAGATTGGAAACAGAGCCTCCTGCACCGTCAATCGCAGCCAAAACAGCCATGCTTCTTGCATCGCCTAATCGCACGGTTCTCGTTAAAATGCTCGGCGATGATTGTTGCTCCGCTTCCATTTGAGAAATAACGTCGCTGAGCGAACGGTGAATTTGTCGGAGTCTTTCAAGTTCGGCCATCATCGTTCTTTATCGTTCCTTTTTGTTTATTATCATTTACTTTATATAAAGTAACATAACATTTAGCAATTGTCAATAGATTTTCTGACATTTGAATCATAAGCTCTCCACAGTGTTACTTTTCACAGGCAAAGAGGAAACAAGCGGTATGGCAATGAATAATGTCAAAAAATATTCACCATATGTGTTATGTCAACTAACTGCACTATTCTTTAAAAAACAATAATTAAACTTGTGGGTTATGGTAATTAATGGCAATTGTTATAAATTTCTCCGAAATCTCTGTACCAACGGGGTGTGGAAAACCCTGTGGATAATGTTAACAACTATCTGTACTCAAAATCATACCGTCTAGTTATGTCAACCATCCGAATGTTTTATTTTTGTTAAACTCAATATACATTTTGGCGATATTGATAAAAAATAGTGTGAAATTTAAGTAAAACGGTTGAAATAATCTTAATTTTGCATACTCAATTGTGAATATGCATTAATAGTATGCATACTGGCTCATCATTAATACAATTAGTAATAAGTGCTCTGCGATGCACTGGTGTAGCATAATTTACGTTACACTAGTTGCAGTGCCGAAAACTTTATGATAAAATCCTTGGGGTGGTGGGCGTAATCTTGCACACTCCTCTGCCCGATAAAACCGTGGGAGTTCGACTCCCAGCTTAAGTAAAAAATCCGGAGGCATTTTCTATGGCTGGACATTCGAAATGGAAGAACATTCAAAGGACTAAAGGTGCCCAGGACGCTAAGCGTGCTAAGATATTTACAAAAATCGCCCGTGACATGATGGTGGCAGTCAGAGAAGGGGGCGGCGGCGACCCTGCGAACAATGCAAGACTGGCCACTGTTATAGCGAAGGCCAAAGCCGCGAATATGCCAAATGATAATATTAAAAGGGCCATTGAAAAAGGGCTCGGAACTTCCGGTGGCGAAAGTTACGAGCGCATTACTTATGAGGGTTATGGTCCTTCTGGAGTTGCTGTAATTGTCGAGGCTATGACAGACAACAGAAAAAGAACCGCTGCCGACATGAGGCATTATTTTGATAAATATGGCGGCAACATGGGAACATCCGGCTGTGTTTCCTGGTCGTTTGACAAAAAAGGCTTAATTGTTATAGATAATGAAGATGGTACCATAGATGAAGATACACTTATTAACGACGCACTTGAGGCAGGCGCCGATGATATAGAGAAGGACGATGCCGTCTTTGAGGTATATACTTCACCTGATGACTTTAATACGGTCAACGGAATTCTTGAGGCTGCGGGATATCCGTTTCTATCTGCCCAAATCGAAATGATTCCACAAACCTATGTTAAGCTCACCGATTCAGCTGACCTGAAAAACATGGAGAAAATGTTGGATTTAATGGAAGACAACGACGATGTCCAAAATGTTTGGCATAACTTTGAAGAATAGCTTTCAAATTGCAAAGCACAAATTGCAAAACAGAGCAGAATTGCGTTATTTGCACTTCTGCTCTGTTCTTTATTTATGCGGACAATTTTCAGTTCTCAACTATTTGTGCTTTGTAATTTGTAATTTAATTCATAACAAACCCTAAGACTATGAGCACTGCGGCGAAAAATCCACCCATAGCCGCACATGTTCCTCTAAACCCGAAGTCAATCGCCCGAAACCTTTTCAAAAATGCATTGTCCCGCACAACATATCTGTAAATCAAAATCCCTGCAACAACACTTACTGCAAATATCATTGTTTTCTCAAGATATCCTGCAGCATCTACGCTGACCTCAACATTGAACAAGAATGTAATGAACTCCGAGCCAAATATTCCTCCCAAAAAGCAGACCAGCCCTAAAATGGCTATGGCAACTTGTTTGTTTACAGGAATTGATTCTGCATAGTTGCGCAGCTTGGCTGTCTTATCTCTGTGGTGAAAATCCGTTTCACCTTTCCTTTTCGCATTAGCAGAGACAACCACTTCTTTTTGTTCGAAGCGACCAAAAAGCATTGTCGAAAACTTTGTAAACACAATAATCGTACCGAGGTTTATGAAAATCAGAAGCCATGTGATATACCAGGTTGTACCATACATTATGAAATATTTTGAAATACTGCCGTTGAATAACGGTGCGCCGGTAATGCCTAAAATCGCCAAAAAGATGACGCATCCTAAAAATGGAAACCGCCTGAAAACTCCTCTAATATCAGTTATATTACGAGTACCGTACACCTTGCTCAGTATCCCCGCACCCATAAACAACGCTGCCTTAAATAGCGAATGGTTAAACGCATGATACATAGCTCCGGTGGTGGTATATTCATTACCTATGCTGAGACTTGTGATTATAAGTCCTATTTGCGACACTGTACTATATGCCAGCAATAGCTTGATGTCCGTTTGGCAAATAGCAAGTGCAAACCCGGCTATTCCGGTTATTGTCCCGATGACAAGGAAAAATCCGGATGCATCAAGCTCTTGAAATATTGGCTGAACGCGCATAAAGAGATATATTCCACTTTTTATGTGAACCCCTGAGAGCAGCGCCGACACAACGGTCGGTGCACTCGGTGACCCATGCGCTTTTGGCAACCATGTAAAAAGCGGCAGGATTGCACATTTCAGTCCAACCCCGGTTATTATAAGAGCATACGGCAAAACCAGCGATGACCTGTCAAGCCCCGATAGAATTTCTGCGGCAACTTCCATGTCCAGCACACCTGTGAGCCTGTAAATATAACCCAAACCAAACAAATAAAACTGCATGGCGATTATGCCCGTCATCAGGTAAAACATTCCATCGTACATTGAGCGGTTATCACGATTATACATAATCAGAACAGAGACAACAACTGCCGCAACCTCAACAAGTACGAACACATTAAATAAATCCCGCGTCAGGAAAATCCCTATGAGTAAGCTCTGCCAGACAAAGAGTAAAAACCAGAACAGCTTACCCTCATTTTCATTATAGCTGTACAGTGCCGCCATAAGGAAAGAAATCGCAGTCAGAGCAACAAAAACAGTTGATAGCGTGTCGGCTCTGAGTATGATTCCCATAACGCTTTCATAATTTCCTATACTGGTGATTATTGCTCCATACTGCTTAACCTGAAAGAACAGGTAAACCGCAAGTCCGGTAAACGCCGTTTGCGCTATAATTGCAACAATCTTTGCTGCTTTAGCTGAGGCAAATACATACAGAAAGACCGCTATCAATATCGGTGTTATAACAAAATTAGCAAGCATATCTTACTCCATATTCTTCTTTTTAAGAATATCCCACTCTGTAGTTTTGAACTGGCGTGACAGTGCAATAAGCATTGTCATGTTTATTGCCGTCACCGCAACCCCTATGATGATTGCCGTTATCATAAGTGCCTGTGGCAGTGGGTCGGCGACATTGTCCCCAAGCTCCGCTCCGATTGGCGGCAATATTCCTGTCTGAAACCCCAAACTCAGGAAAAACATTACAACGGCAATTTCCATGATGATCATGGAAACAATGCCTTTTATAACACCTTTGCTGGTGATCAGTCCAAAAAGGCTTATAAAAAACAATGCAATTGCAAAAATTTCAACAATTTCGTAATTCATTACGCTAACCTCTACCTCCGCTCAAACGCAATATATCTGTAAAAAATAATGATAAAGCCAAATGAAACTTTCATTGCAATAAGCATATTCATTGAAATCAAGTAAGCTGTTCGTATTTGCGGAAACTGGACATAGAATCCGAGAAAGATAAAGAGAGACGCAAGTAAAGCAATGGCAGCAAAAGTCATCTTTTCAAAGGACATAATCTTTCCATATCTGACATCATACACATTGTAAATGAGATACCTGCAAATAAAGAATGAGGCTATAGCAATACCGCCTTGAAACCCACCGCCGGCTGAAACATGCCCATTTAGAACCAAATACATTCCAAAAATCAACATAGCAGGGCAAATAATGCGAATCGTGTAAACATCCACTGAATCTGACTTTGTCACTCCCGAGAAATTCTCGCCAGAAATCTCATGCTCACTACGACACGACATATGAGCAACGCCCACCACACTAATCAGCAACATCAGTGCCTCAAAAAGCGTATCATACACTCTAAATCCAAGATAAATTGATGTAACAGCATTTTCCCCGCCCACATCAAATCTGAATCTTTCAAGATATAGGTCTTTCAGATATGTGTTGACCGTGCCCTCAGGTATAAAGTAAATAAACAGACCGGCAAGGATAAGTGTAAAAACTACAGGCGGTAAAATTTTGCTCAACTTATAGCGGAATTTCAAATCCTTAGGTGCATCCGGCGACACATCCGTTACAAGTGTGAAATATTTCTCAAAACAAACAATCATAAAAACCGTTGAAAACGAACTGACCGCCACCTCTGCCATCGCAACATCAGGCGCGCCAAACATAAAAAAACAGACCGCAGAAATCGTCGAAAAAATTGCAAGATATACAATTATCCGAATCAGCTTCCTTGCCTGTATCGCCAAAATAGCGCTTGTTATCCAAAAAATAAGAAGTACATAAATCATGACTAACTACCCCTATATTGCTGTGCTTTTTAGCTAACGAGAGTCGAAATCCTATCTGCCCCCGCGGCCATCATCTTGATCCTGTGTTATACCCTCAATGCTCAGGTATGCAGTACGGGCAATTATATGCGCCGTCAGCGGATTCAGAATCAAAAAAAGAACCATTATCAGAAATACCTTTAGTGAAAAAAAGCTGAAACCATGTCTTATGATAATGCCTACCATAAACGTTATAGCACCGACAGTATCAATCTTTGCAAGAACAAGCAGACGCAAATAAAAATCCTTGAACTTGTAAAGACCTAAAACACCAAAGGCCATAAAAACAAGCCCTATTCCAATGATTATATTTCCAACAATTTCCATCATTTTTTCCCCCGTGTTCTGTCTAATATGAAAAAGGCAATAAAAATAACGCTGATAAACCCAAATAGTGAGTAGAGAAGAGCATAATCCAGCAAATAACCCCTATTATAAAAAGAGGCTATTGCAATAATCAGGACAATGACCTTTACCGAAATTAAACTCATTGCAAGCAATCTGTCCCAAATCGTCGGCCCCTGAATAGCTCTTATAAGGTAAAGGAACATAAATGCCAGTAAAATCCAAAACACAGGTACTTGCATTTGCCTCACCTCTCTTTCTGCGCTTTGAGTAATTTATCTTCCAAACCGCCCTTGACCTTTTCCGTGGCATCTGCAAGCTCCAGCAAGCCCCATGTTTTCTCATGCAGTAGTAAAACTGTGATTCTATCCTCTTTGAGTTCAAGTGTAACAGAACCGGGAACAAGGGTGATTGAATTAGCTAGCATCACTTTCAAAAAATCATTTTTTATGTCTGTTCGAATTTCAACAACATCAGCCTTTGCCCCTTTGATAACGAGCTTAATAGATGCCAGCGCACCAATATAAATCTGTCCGAGAAGATAAAAAATATAAACAAAAAATTTGAAATAGTTGACTCCTGAAATTTGCTCCAAAGGCAAAAATTTTCGGCAAAATATAACGCAAATAGTACTGATTACAACCCCTACCAGCACTGTTGATATCCTGAACTCTTCCATTAAAATAATCCATATAATGGTAAAAACAATCATCATATAAATCAGATTTCTTTTCAAAACAGCACCTCTGCCGCATAATTTTTTCGTTTTTTACACACTTTGCCCATCATATCACAAATTTGCCTCTAACTCAACTTAAACGGCTATTTCTCTTGAAAATATAACTTCGGAAAAGAAGCACAACCATCGCCGCAAACAAAGCAATAAGCAAAAACAAAACCAACCATGTCATTTCTAGGTTTTGCGGGGCAACCCCCATAAGCAGAAGCATTGGGAATCCAAAAATGATTGCCCAAAGTTGCTGGTATACCAAATTCTTAGCAGCTGGAGTTTCAAAGCTAGGATCTGCCTCACGCAAAAGAATTATGCCCGTGCTGACCGTGCCAGTAAGCAGCCCATAAAGTGACAGAAATGATTCGTCCTGATATTCCTGAAAAATCTTTCTTGATACAATTTTAACATAATAGTATGTCGCAACAGCCCCAACAACACAGAGCAATGCGAGCGGAATCCAAAATGAGCGCTCACGGAATGCCGAAAGGTCAATGGCCGCAATTGAGGCAACAACCATCAAATCAAACATAAAACCTGCAATGCGGTTTAGCATAAAGTTGTTTCTGTATTCTCTCTTAACAACCCCTTTGCTTCGGCAAAAGCTCAGAATTTGCTTGAGCATTATTGCACAAAGGGTGCCTATAAGGAAATTAAATCCCCAGATAATTGGCATTACCGTATCTTCTGCCATGCCACCCATTCGCCTTAACCCGATTGACACCACATACATCAAGATGAACGCCGATATATAAGTCAGGAATACCAACCCTATTTGAACCGTCATTTTATCAAGAGATTCAGTCACCGCAATCTCATCTTTTCTTGTGATATGCTCAACTGTTAGCTCTTTGGCATTTTCTGGGTCTAACACGGATTGCCTAAGGCGCCCCTTTGCTTTCATGATATTGAGGTAAATCACCCCGCCAATTCCTGAAGCTACAAACCCCATTGCCGCAATACCTAGTCCGAAACTTATTCCTCCGTAAAACGGTGGATAAGCCGTGGCATTTTGATAAATATTACCCCAGTTATATGCCTGTCCCGGCCCTTGACCATAGCCCATCGGAAGCAACATTCCTCCAGCAGCCCAATTTCCAAGCACATAGGAAAGACCCAAAGTTATAGAAAGTCCGACAACACCATGCAGAAGATATGTCGATACGACCGTTATGCCTGTGTTGAACACATCCCTGTTGGCCTTCTTGTTTTTCACGCGCTCCTCGACCTTTAGCGCAAGAGCAACAAACCCAAGTCCCAAACCGTGATAGGTTAGTATCTCAAGGGTGAACACCTGAAATATCTGTATCCCCATAGTTCTTAAAAGTACACTCGCACCCAACACCAAAAAGCCACCTATTACCGAGCTTGGTATGAGTGATTGTCTTAGCGGCTTAATTAGCCTTCTGAGCATATTAGCAAACATCATGCCTGCGAGCAATACCCCAAATTCAATGATAAAGCTCCAAACTTCAAAATCCCAAAAAAACATCCCTGTTGTCATGATCTTTTATCTCCCAAAACATAGGCAAAGTGGCTATTATCTCCAAAGCGCCCGTACTAAATCGTGTCCTGACTGCCTAATGTCGCCCTGTCAGCACCCGAAATATTTCTCTGTATTTAAGTGCGCTTCTGGGGACTAAACTGCGCACTTCATATATCGCGCCCTCTTTGACAGCAAAAAGCAGAGTCATCTGCCCTACAATAGCAAACTTAGTGATACTTTCAAGTGGGAACACTTTACCACAGCACCGGAATACTTCATGTCCAATTTGAATAATACCCTCTCCCACCGGAACCTTATACTCCGCATGATGAACCTCAAACAGTTGTTGCCAGTCATCCTCACAAATCAGACCGCCGCCTATATTTTTTATCACCGCTTCAAGGTTTTGTTCTTGCCAGCGCCCCCAATCCGTTGTTGTGGAAAAAGGCAACCTATGTCCTTGCAGATATCCCGTTTCAGTATAAATCCCACTGAGTCCGCATTCGCAAAAGAAACGATTTCCATCTGATTTTATTGTACCAATGCGATTGCAACCGGGACAAAGATAGAGCGCCGTTTCAATATTTTCTGCAAGATTATGACCGCGATAACGAACCGGAGCTGTTTTCTGGCGCTCATATGCATCTGTATAGATATCACGGTTTATTATTTCAAGCACCTGCTCGTCAGTCATCGCTTGAATATCACTTGAGCTGTATCGGCTTACTACACCGCCAGACATTTTGCCTTTACGTTTTTTCTTTGACCAACGCGGCCAGGTAAAGTACCCGCCCTCTATGCGAAAAGTAATCAAATCCACCCCACTCGACTTCGCCAGCTTTGCAATCGAAAGCGAGGACCCAACGGATGTTCCGGTAAACGATCTGTCCCCCTCCGGAAAAATACACACATCGGCTCCGTTTTTCAACCTGTAAAGCACCTCTTTTATGGCTGAAACATCAGTTTTCGTTTTATTAAATGGGATAGGAGCAAATAATGTCTTCAAAACCTTGGAAGCAAATCCCGCCCGAAACGCGTGTTCGCTGGACAGAAAATACATATGGTGATAAAAACTCAACGCAAGAAGTACGGGATCAACATCAGTAACATGGTTTGAAACAATCAGACTTGTCTTGCTATGCCCCTTATATTTCACACAGGAATATCCCATATAAAACTTCAAAAATGGTCCAATAATAACGCGTATCAGCACATATACAAATCGGTGAAATGAATAGTTTTTCAATGGTGCTCCTTACTTTATCAGCCTGCATTCTAAATAATATCTTTTGTCATTTGCATGGCCAACCGAGAAGCTCTTTTTAGGAAATACACCGCGCGATGCCACCGTTGCAAAAAACTCTGATTTTTCCATCGCCGGAAGAATCAGGCCAAGGTTTGTTTCACACTGCGACAGATTCATTACAGAATCTTCACCGTGTATATAATCTATGCGACAACCGGTTTCTTTAGAGTACTCATCCAGAAACTCCTGCATAACAGAGAGCATGTCTCCGATACATCCTGCAGCCACACCTATTTCTCCGCTTTTTCCGTTTGTGACCCAACGCAGGACATAGTCGGTTCCAGGCTCTATCTTCTCTTTAAAAGCACTAATGAGCTTTTGCGGATTTGTGTCGAAAATAATTCTATGGATGGCTTCGAAGTCTATCGCATCATCATACACGTTATTAAGTTCAACCAACGCATGGCGAGCAGGATGATTCAACCGCTGCTCTTCACTCAAGCTGCCTTTTAAATCGTCCCAATAAACCTTGGCAGCAGCAAGCGAATGATTGCCATCGCCCATCACCATAAGCATGTCGCTCTTTTTGTGAAGTGTCCTTATTGCCTCCACTACATCTCTAGCATCCTCACCATTTACAAGCATCCCCTTTATGTGCCCCCCGCCCTGCATAAGCGTAAAGCTGTAGAGTTCTGCAAACGTTTTCTTCTTATTTCTCAGAGGGCTCATCACGAAATCTTCGCTATCGTCAATAAAGGTTATAATATGCGGCAGCTCCATACTCGCCTTGCATCTGATACGAATGCGGGGTGGCAATCTGTCTAGCACCGTGCCTTCGCTCGCACGAATCGCCGCAGTGTCACTGGAAAAATCGTATGCTTCCAAATCAACCGCACCAACAAGACCCTCACGTACTCGGCCATCAGATAAAGTGCGTTCCACATAAACAAATGAATCATTTATTTCCTGCAAAAATTCGCTGCCTATGTAATCATCCATAACCGAGGTTATATTGTCGATTTCCTCATCCTCGTTTATCTCATCAAGATATGCCTCAGGAATGATTAGATTATAGGTCGAAGGGCTATCCCCAACCAATTGCTTGACCCGCTGCCAGTAGTCACGCTCTGAGGAAAATTGATCACAGGCTATAACTGCCCATTGCTCCATTGGAATCCCTTTTGGCAGCAGTATACTCGTTGGTGCAAAAATATCTTTTGTCATTTTTACCCTCCAATATAGTTAGTAAGTATTGTTGTCTCTACGTCGTTATGACTCACCTTGAATTTTATATAATAACCCCGCAACACGTTACACTCCTGAAACGGCTTTGCGCAAAGCTCTGATATAATCAGGCGTTGTGCCGCAGCATCCACCCAATATCTTTGCCCCCATCTGCGCAATTTGCTTCATCTGTTTTGCAAACTCTGCCGGGGTCATATCGTATGCCCCAGTCACACCGTCCGGCAAGCCGGCATTGGGCTTGACTATTATTGGCAGCGACGTTGCCTTTGAAATACGCTGCACCGTCTCATACATTTCCACCGGGGCTAATGAGCAGTTAAGACCCACTGCACTCACGCCCAATTGCTCCGCGACTTGTGCCAAAATCTCCGGGGTGCAACCCATAAATGTACTCCCTGTCTTGTCAAATGACATAGTGGCAAGAACCGGAAGGTTTGTGTTTTCCCGAACAGCGCTTATGGCCGCTTTCATTTCACCGATATCGCTCATCGTTTCTATTGCGGCAAAATCAGCGCCTGCTTGCTCTCCGGCAATTGCTTGCTCCTTAAAAAGCTCATATGCTCTTTGTACGTCCAAATCTCCCATCGGCTCAAGCAACTGGCCGGTTGGCCCTATGTCAAGCGCAACCTTAGCCGTTCCACCACTTGCAGCTCTTGCTATTGCTACGGCCGCTGTTATTATTCGCTCAGGCGAATAACCCGACCCTTTAAGCGTGTCGGCATTTGCACCAAATGTATTTGTGCATATTATATCACTACCTGCCTCAACATACAAGCGATGCACATTTTCTACAACCTCGGGTGCAGTTACACACAAAACATCCGGCCTCTCGACCTTGATCCCACTCTTGTGCAGCATGGTTCCCATTGCACCATCATAAAAAATAAATTCACTTCTTTCAAATAGCATTTTGACCGCTCCTGTTTCGTAAATATCCATAAATATTTGAAATATCACCTGATATATGATATTATTCATTTATAGTGAGGGGGGCTTAGTATGAAAAAATTTCTTTTAACAATCAGCCGCGAGTATGGTAGCGGCGGAAGGCTAATCGGTAAGACTCTGGCAAGTGCGCTTGAAACACCCTTTTACGACGATGAAATACGCACCCTGACCGCACAAAAAAGTGGCCTGTCCGAAGAATTCATAGCCAAAAGCGCCGAGAACTTGCCCAATACCTTTTTGCATAACCTTAACTATTCCGCATATTCGAGTTATGACTCCATTTCCTTTTATGACATCCCAGTCACTGACAAATTGTTTTTGGCGCAATCTGAGGTTATAAAAGAACTGGCGACTAAAGGCAGTTGCATCATAGTTGGTCGATGCGCCGATTTCGTGTTGCGTGAAGAGCCTGGACTCATAAAAGTCATGATCCGCGGTGAGCCTGAGGATAGAATACGTTATGCTGTGAAAAACTACGCGTTATCGCCAGAAAAAGCAGCAGAGGCACTTAAGCGGATTGACAAGAGCAGGAACAACTACTACAAATATTATACAAACCGCCAGTGGGCAAATCTGGATAACTACGACTTGGTTATCAACACATCATTTACCGGCATTGGTGGAGCAGTCGCAATAATTAAAACTATGCTGACAGAAAGTGAAACAGCCTAAATGATTAAATCTTCATTCAAAAGAGTTCTGACAATTTTGTTCGCTTGTTTCATCCTTATTTCACTTTCAATAAATAACTTTGTCTTATCATACGGTTTTGATAACTTCACTTTATCGGATGATTGCATTGAATGTCAATTTAGCGATGTGTCTGCCGATGACTGGTTTTGGGATTACGTCTGCAATGCAACGAATTTAGGCTTCTTCAGAGGCAGAACTGAAAATACATTTGAACCATCAGGAATGCTCACCTTAGGTGAGACAGTGACGCTCGCTTCAAGGCTTCACAGCATTTTTAATACAGGTGCCGTTGAGTTTGTGCGTTCTGTTCCGTTTTACAGTGTTTACGTTTCATATGCACTTGCTCACGGCATTATAAGCGGCCACGGTGACTATAACGCACCTGTGACCCGCAAAGAGTTTGCCGTTATTATGCGCAATGCACTTCCGACAGAGGCTTTTGAGGTGATCAATGATATTCCGCCATTTGGAATTCTCGATGTTTCTTATGACACCACCGATCAAAAGGCCATATATACACTGTATCGCGCAGGTATCCTGACAGGCTCCGACCAGTTCGGGACATTTTTCGGTAGCTCAAATATTTCACGCGCTGAAGCCTCCGCAGTTATGGTTCGCCTGGCTGCCCCAGCAGCAAGAGTCGAGCTGCGACTGCCTGTCCAAATTCCGGTAGAGGAATTATTTCTGAGAAGTACAGACGCTGTATTCATGATTGAAACATTCGATGATGAGGGCTTCTCAATCAGAACCGGCAGCGGTTTCTTCATATCTCCAGAGGGTCTGGCCGTAACCGCACTGCATGTCTTGACCCCGTCTGCCCGTGCGACTATCACACTTTTTTGCGGCGAAACATTCAGTGTTTCCGGGATTCGTGCCTTAGACACCGAATCCAATCTGGCAATTATCGAAATTGATTCTGATAAAACCGGCCTAAGCTACCTCACGCTTGCCGACTCAGATATGGTTGCAGTCGGAAACACAATCTTTGCGATAGGAAGTCCCCACAACCTCATAAATTCGATTTCCGAGGGCATTATCGCTTACACAAGCCGCGAATTTGAAGCAGAGCCCATGATACAGTTCACTGCACCTATATCTTTCGGCAGCGGCGGCGGCCCCCTACTCAATACGATTGGGCAGGTTGTAGGGGTACCCTCAAGTTCATTCACCCATGGCCAAAATCTTAATCTGGCAATCCCGGTAAATCTCATAAGGCAATTGGAACTTAGCGAGCTTATTACATTGGAAGCGTATTGGGCATCATTTTTCGCTTATTAATCCCGCCAGGCGGCATAGCTGTTTCCGTTCCTTACTCTTAAATACCCAAGGCCGCAAGGTAGTTCGTCTTTGGCTGCATACCAACAAACCGTTTGATTTCAACGCCATTTTCAAAGAAAATAACTGTTGGAATACTCATGACCTTATAGCGCGCTGCCAGCGCGCTTTCCTCTTCAATATCAAGTTTTGCAATCTTTGCGTAACCTTCGGCATCCTTTGCCAATTCTTCAATAATCGGTGCCAGCATTTTGCATGGGCCGCACCACTCCGCCCAGAAGTCCACCAGTATTTTTCCGCTGCTTATGGTTTCATCAAAGTTTTCGGCGTTTAATTTAATTACACTCATGATTTTAACCTCACATATTCGTGTCGTTAATAAATATCAGCAAACGTATTCTAACACAAATCATTTGTAAATAATACAATATTTATGTATAATTAGAAAAATTTCAATAAGGACTTGGAGTTGACGTTAATGGAAGAATTATCAAAGAATTTTATTCACCACTTTATAGATGAGGATCTGTCGCCAGGCGGACGTTTCGAGGGGCGGACTGTACACACACGTTTTCCCCCAGAACCTAATGGATATCTCCATATAGGCCACTGCAAAGCCATGATTATAGATTTCGGAATAGCAGAGCGTTACGGTGGACTATGCAATCTGCGTATGGACGACACAAACCCTGAAAAAGAAGAAGAAGAATATGTAGATGCCATCTGCGAAGATATTCGCTGGCTGGGATTTTCATGGGATGACAGATTCTATTATGGCAGTGACTATTTTGAGAAAACTTATGAACTTACCGTTGGCCTCATAAAAAAAGGTCTTGCATACATCTGCGAACTGTCCCCAGAAGAGTTCAAGAAGAGGCGGGGCGAAATTGGTGTTCCGGCGACATCGCCATATAGAGACAGACCGATTGAGGAAAGTCTTGACCTATTTGAGCGCATGAAAAATGGTGCGTTTCCTGAAGGCACCATGACCCTCAGGGCAAAAATCGACCTTGCAAGCGGCAATTTCAACATGCGCGATCCCGTTCTGTACCGCATACGCTATACCCACCACCATCGCCAAGGGGACAAATGGTGTATTTATCCCATGTATGACCTGGCGCACCCAATTCAAGATGCACTTGAAAACATCACGCACTCTATGTGTTCTCTCGAATATGAGGATCATAGGCCGCTTTATGATTGGGTTATCGAAAATTGTGATGTGCCGTCTAATCCAAGACAGATCGAATTTGCACGCTTGGGTATGAACTATACAGTCATGTCAAAGCGCAAACTGCGCCGCCTCGTTGAAGAAGGTTATGTCGATGGGTGGCACGACCCAAGGATGCCTACACTGGGTGGATTGCGCCGTAGAGGATATACCCCGGCATCCATTCGCAATTTCTGCGATAGAGTTGGTGTTGCAAAGGCAGACAGCACTGTTGATTATGCTTTTCTTGAGCATTGTCTGCGAGAAGATTTGAACAAAAACGCGCAAAGAGCCATGGCTGTTTTGCGTCCTATAAAGCTCGTCATTACGAATTACCCAGAAGGCAAGACCGAAAACTTTGAAATTGAGAATAACCCTGAAGATGAAGAGTCCGGAACTCGCGAAATCATTTTTTCGCGTGAGCTTTGGATAGAGGGCGATGATTTTATGGTCGAGCCGCCAAAAAAATACAATCGTCTTTTTGTAGGGAATGAAGTCAGGTTAAAATCAGCATACATAGTCAAATGTACCGGATATGAAATCGACGAAAATGGCAATGTTATCCTTGTAACCGCCGAATACGACCCTGAAACACGCGGTGGCACAACACCTGACGGTCGCAAAGTGCGCGGCACTATACAGTGGGTGGACAGCGGCACCGCCATAGATGCCGAAGTACGTGTTTATGATAATCTCTTTACTGACCCGGATCCGGACGGCTCCGGAAAGGATTTTACTGAGTTTCTCAATCCGAATTCCCTCGAAACTCTACGTGGCTGTAAGGTCGAAAAATCTCTAGAAACAGCGGAATCCCCAGACACTTTTCAGTTTTTGCGCTTAGGATATTTCGCAGTGGATAACAAGGACTCAATCCCCGGCAAACCAGTGTTTAACAGAGCGGTTGCACTAAAGGAGAGTTTTAAAAAGTAAAAATGTATATTTCAACGTTTTTCCATTGTAATATTTCTCATATCGCATTATACTGAACTCAAAAGGAGGTGGACTCATGGAATTCATTGAACTGCTATCGAATATCTCGGTGATTTCCATAATACTCTTCGTTGCGGGTATCAGCCTGATTGTCGCCGAAATGTACACACCCGGATTCGGATTCTTTGGAGTATTCGGCGTAATAAGCCTTATCGCATGTATCTTTGTGACCGCTCAGACCGTGATGCAGGGGCTTATACTTACAGGAATTTTTTTCGCAAAAATACTGCTGCTCCTCACAATATTCCTCATATTCTTTTCCAAGGTGCGTTTCAAAAAGCTCATATTACACGAATCAGAAACAGTGGAGCAAGGCTTTTCAGGAACTGAGGATATGAAGTATCTTATGAGGAAAACCGGTGTTGTGACAACATCGTGCCGTCCGGCTGGGAGTGTCGATTTCGACGGAGTCAAACTGGATGTCGTAAGCAATGGTGAGTATATCGAAAAAGGAACAATTGTAGAAGTTATCGAAATTGAGGGCAAC
The DNA here is from genome assembly GCA_009781855.1 of Oscillospiraceae bacterium. Taxonomy (GTDB): domain Bacteria; phylum Bacillota; class Clostridia; order Oscillospirales; family Oscillospiraceae; genus WRMH01. Next base: position 23,485 of record WQUY01000028.1, read on the forward strand.
AGAATTGTTGTACGCCCCAAAACAAAGGAGGAGGACAATTAATATGGATCTATGGATGATCGTTGCATTGGCAATAGCAATAGTTATTTTTCTCTGGTTTTTCTTTACATTTATCCCAATTGCACTGTGGATAAGCGCTGTTGCGGCAAATGTAAAAATCGGAATATTGACCTTGGTCGGTATGCGGCTGCGCAGAGTGCCCCCGGCCAGAATCGTCAGCCCACAAATTAAGGCTGTCAAAGCCGGACTAAACATTCACACGAACAAGCTTGAAGCACATTATCTGGCCGGAGGAAATGTAGACAGGGTCATAAACGCCCTCATTGCAGCGCAAAGAGCTAATATCGCACTTGAATTTGAGAGAGCCGCAGCTATAGACCTTGCCGGACGTGATGTTCTTGAAGCCGTCCAGATGAGTGTCAATCCGAAAGTTATCGAAACCCCGGCAATCTCGGCTATCGCCAAAAACGGTATAGAAATGGTTGCCAAAGCAAAAGTCACGGTCAGAGCAAATATCGATAGACTTATTGGCGGTGCAGGAGAACTTACCGTAGTAGCCCGCGTTGGTGAAGGTATTGTAACAACCATCGGCAGCTCGGAATCTCACGAAGAGGTTTTGGAAAATCCAGACAAAATATCAAGAATCGTTTTGGGTAAAGGGCTTGAAGCCGGAACCGCTTTTGAAATTCTATCCATAGACATCGCCGACATTGATATTGGCAGAAATATAGGTGCACAGCTCCAAACCGACCAGGCAGAAGCGGATAAACGCATTGCACAGGCAAAAGCCGAAGAACGCCGCGCTATGGCTGTCGCCGTAGAGCAAGAGATGCGTGCGCAAGTTCAGGAAATGCGTGCAAAGGTTGTTGAGGCAGAAGCTGAAGTGCCAAAAGCAATGGCTACAGCGCTTCGCGAAGGCAAGCTTGGCGTGATGGATTACTACAACATGATGAATGTGGTTTCTGACACACAGATGAGAAACTCCATAGCCGGCACGGACGAACACGCGTTGTCCTCGGAAGCTCCCGAGTAAGTCTAATTTACTAACAAGATAGGTGGTGCTCATATGTCCGGCACACAACACTCGCTTGAAACATTTATGCAAATGGGCTTGGACGCCATTGAAAAAATAAGTAACGCACATAGCACACCGCGCAAGCCACAGCATGGGAGTCAGGCAGAAATCAAAGCACAGCAGGAAATCATCGACCTAAAGAACAGGGTTCGATTGCTCAGCGAAGAAGTTATAAATCTCAGAGCTTCTAATGCATCACTCGCTGCCATTGTAAGAACTGTCGAGGAAAAATCCTCAGCGGTCAACAAAGTCGCTACAGGAGTTGAATATAGGGCGAACATAAACGCCAAAACAGCACGGAATGCAATAATTATGGCAGAAATCATTGGCCCGCCTGTAGCAAAGAAGAACAATAGAAAATGGCAATGAAAACCATCTAGGTGGACGTATACAGTATCTCTCAGTGCAAAACTAAAAGAAATCATCATATACAAATTCAAGTTCTGCTTCGCAATTTATAGAGTAAAAAGGTGGCTTTCGCCACCTTTTTATAAAAATCTAGTCGGTTACGTATGGTAAAAGCGCCACCTGTCGCGCCCGCTTAATCGCAACCATCAATCTTCTCTGATGCTGTGCGCATACACCGGTAGTCCTGCGTGGCAGGATTTTGCTGCGCTCAGATAAGAATCTCTTAATTTTTGCCGCATCTTTATAATCAATATCCTGAGCCCTGTCAACGCAAAACTGACAAACTTTCCTGCGTTTACGGTTATGCGGTCTATGTTCTCTATCGTTAGACAAGATAATTCCTCCTTAACATTAAAATGGTAAATCCCCATCATCCATATCAAGCTCTGCAAAATCAGAACTTTCTACGGGAGGCTGGAAGCTTTGGCCATAGTCATCCTTTTGTCCGACAGGCCCAATACTCGCTTCCCTGCTCTTTTTGCTTTCAGTAAAATAGATGTTATCCGCAACGACTTCAGCAGTCCGGCGTTTATTGCCGTCCTTATCTGTCCAGTCACGAATTTGCAGACGCCCCGTCACTGCAGCCATTTGTCCCTTGGCAAAATACTTTGAAACAAATTCTGCTGTGTTGCTCCATGCTACGATGTCAACGAAATCCGTCTGCCTTTCACCACCGTCTTTAGGAGCAAACCTTCTGTCAACTGCCAGTGAAAATGATGCAACTGCTGTCCCATTTTGAGTGTGCCGCAATTCCGGATCACGCGTAAGTCTGCCCATAAGAACGATTTGGTTCATTTGTAAACTCCTATTCTCCTATGACGGTAATGAGTGAACGCATGATACCGTCAGTGATTTTGAGTACGCGGTCAAGCTCTGCCGGGAAATCGGGGTTTGATGTGAACTTGACGAGTACATAATACCCCTCAGGCTTGTCATTGATCAAATATGCGAGTCTTCTCTTTCCCATTTCCTCCAGCTCATTGAGCGTACCATTTGCTTCAATAAGCGCCTTGAACTTTTCAACCAACGCTGCGATTTGTTCTTCACCCAAATCAACATCGATGATATACATGAGTTCGTAGTTTGCTGACGTTTTTGCCATATCTTTTACACCTCCTTCTGGTCTTTCGGCCCCCGGTCTTTGCCGGGAGCAAGGATGCAGGGTTATTGTTTTGCCCCAGTTTATTTAATTGGTGAAAACATGTCCCTGTGCGCTTTGTTTCAAATCATATTATTGTCTGATGTCTGAGCGCTTTGTAATTATACATCAAAGTCCGCAATTGTCAACAACAAAATCTGTCGCACCAAGGGTTGGTTAGGCAGTTGTTTGCATATATTTTTGTAGAAATTGTCGTATCAAAATGTGAATGCCTAAAACTAGGTCAAAGTAAATGATGTACCAAATAATCATAAAAAATATTTCTGCATCTTGTTGCCTCTTGATGCATTTTCGCAACATGTTTCCTGTTTTCCCACTTTTCCTTGTTTTCATTTCCGGTTACGTTAAGCTGCCGGGAGCTGAACTCCCGGCAGCTTAACAACTTTCCAATTCCAATGTCGCAGAATTAATTCTCCGCTACGCTTCGGCAACTTGCTGCACTGCTCTGGCCGCTGTTATTGAATCGGGAGTTGAGTCCATTCTTTCCAGGACAGTCCAATCCAGGTTCGTTAGAATCTCTGTCCAGCGCACGGTTCCATTTTCCAGTCGCTCAAACTCCGTTGAATGTGTAGCTTCTTGCATATACAGATAGTACCATGCGTTCCGGTTTGTTGTATCAGGCCATCTTGTACGTCCTGTAAGCAGGTCGGCTTCAGAATCTACAATTCGTCCCAGCATCCGATTGATTATTGCCGCAGCTTCCGCACGTGTCATCTCTCCATCCGGTTCAAACCTTCCATCACCCATGCCTTGTACCCAACCAAACTGAGCTACTCGGTTTATATAATCTTCTGCCCAATGACCATTTGTGTCATTGAATGGTGTTTCTGGCGCCTCAACCTCATCGAAGAATCTGGCTACCATTGAGGCAAATTCCGCACGCGTTACTGCATCATTTGGTCTGAACAATTCATCTCTATTCAGAATGCCAGCATTGGCCATGGTCGATATGGCATTGTTAAACCATTGACTTGCATGTACATCGGCAAACGTATTGCTTTGACTCCATACGCGGCTCCTATAGTCATCATCAAGAAGCCTAAATAGCATGGTCACCACTTCTGCACGAGTCAAGGTCGCATGCGGCCTTACTGTCCTGTCAGGGAATCCAATGATGAATGCGTTGTGGTATTGTGTAAATTGTGCAAGTGGCACTTCCAACTCCGGCAATACTACTCTCTGGGTTCCACCGCCATTACCTCCCCATACAATCGCCCTCCATCTTGCAAACAGATTCAAATCGCTTCTTATCTCTGTCTGGAAGTCAAAGCGCTGTGTAGCCGCTGCATCTGTGTACCAACCTTGGAATGTGAAGCCGATACGAGTCGGGTTTGTCGGTTCGCTTACCCGCTGCCCATCACGTACTATCGCTGTAAAGTGCACCTCTTCGCTGCCATCGTTGCGGCGGAATGTTACTGTGAATTCTTCAGGCTCTATGACTATAGGTGCCCATCCTGCAAATAGATTCAAATCACTTCTTATCGCTGTCTGGAAGTCAAAGCGCTGTGTAGCCGCTGCATTTGTATACCAACCTTGGAATGTGAAGCCGATGCGCGTTGGGTTTGTCGGTTCGCTTACCCGCTGCCCGTCACGCACTATCGCTGTAAAGTATACATCTTCACTGCCATCGTTGCGGCGGAATGTTACTGTGAATTCTTCAGGCTCTATGACTATAGGTGCCCATCCTGCAAACAACTCAAAGCTTTCTCCTACTGTCAGTGCTTTTTCAGCATCCGTAAATAGCTCTGTGGCTTCTTGATCTCTGAACCATCCTGTGAACTCATAGCCAGCACGCAGTGGATTTGATGCTGGCATATAGTCTGCCAATATTTTTCCATCGGGCACGAACGCTGCATAGAATAAGTTTTCGCTGCCATCGTTGCGATGCAACAATACTGTGTGCGTTATCTCTATCTCCTCAGCTGCAAAACGCTCCCATCTTGCATATAGATCAAGCGGCTCCGTTATCAGTGTGCCAAAGTCAAACCTGTATTGTGGGTCATTAGATGGACATGTGTACCACCCATAGAATGTGTAGATTATGACATTTTCTATAAATTCAAATGTAATTGCTTGCTCCAGCATTTCCGATACATAACCTGAGCCCTGAGTAATTACATATGTATCATCATTTGATGCTTCTGTCTCGTATTCTGTTTCATCTTCTGCTGCTGCATCATCTGCTATAACACTGTCATCGTCAATGTGCTCATCTTCATCTGTCTTTGCATCATCTAAGATATCATTTTCATCATCGACTACAGCATCTTCATCCTTAAGGTCATCTTCTGTTACAACATCTTCGTCTATGATATTGTCATCATCAGCATAATACTCATCGTCTTTATCGTATTTGTCGTCCTCATAGTATTCATCATCTTCTTCATCGTCTTCATCTGGCTGAGGAATCACCGGGTTCATCAGTATTTGAGTATACTCTCGCGTTGGGTTTGGATATGGCGGAGTTACTGTTCTTTCGTTCGGAACCTCGGCATACGCAACCAATCCGCCTCGGCCATTATCGCCAGTACCGTCATTCATCCAGAACCGGATTAGGTGTTGCGTCTCTGCGTCATCGCGCCAGTTGGCGTGGAGGCTCAATCCTGACTCTATAGGTGTGGAGAAATCAAACAATGTGCTTCCTGTTGGAGTTCTGTGCCAACCAGTGAATGTGTGGTGCTCATGTGTTGGATTTGCTGGTGCTATAACCAAGCTTCCATGCCGCACAAACGCCGCATAGTGCAAATCTCCGCTGTTATCGTTGCGATGGAAAAGCACTGTGTGGACAATCGGGCCAGAACCATCATCCCACCCTGCGTATAGCGCAAGGTTTTGCGTGATTGCCGTACCAAAATTGAATCTGGTTGCCATCGTCGCCGCCGGAGCTGTGTACCAGTTCCTGAATGTATGGTCGTCCCTTAACGGATTTGTCGGAGGCAATACCGTGCTGCCTGGTGGTACAAATGCCACATAGTGAATCGCATATGTCCCATCATTCATACGGAACACTACTGCGTAGTAGGGGTCTGCGTCTGCATGCCAGTCAGCATGGAGATTTAGCGCTGACATTATTGGTGTATTAAAGTTAAATAGCGTATTGCCTGCCTGGCTCGTATGCCAACCGATAAACAGGTGACCCGCCAGCACTGGATCTGATGGTACTGGCGCACGCTGACCTTCTATGACAAAGGCTGCATAGTGCAAGTTTCCGCTGTCGTCATTGCGGTGGAACAACACTGTGTGCACCGGAGGATTGACACCTGGAGTCCATCGTGCATACAAATCGAGATTTTCGGTTATTGGCGTACCAAAACTGAATCTGTCTGCAGTTGCAGCTGTACGCGTCCTATACCAGCCGCTGAACGTATATCCTTCCCTTGTCGGGTTTGCCGGA
>WQUY01000029.1 GCA_009781855.1 Oscillospiraceae bacterium
GTTCATCCCTGAAAAGTCATTGAAAATCATTAGCAACACCCCACACCCCAGACTTACAGGGTGTTGCTGATGGTTTTTTGTTTTGCGAAGTGTAGGGCGACGAGACCCGTTCCGAGCGAAACAGAAAATCATTAGTCAGACCCTGGTATACCAGACTTACAGGGTGTTGTTGCAGCAAAATCCACAAAGCTGGAATGCTGCAAACCCTCGGTATAATCAACATTCTTGCCGCTGTTGGCGCAATAATTGCAAGTCTCGCAATGGGTATCTTCGGATTTTTCGGAGAATTAGGCTTCGCAATAATCGCTATGCTGCCGATTGGCTTTATTTTGCCTATCTTGTATATCGTAGGTGCAAGACTGCCCAGTAACGTTCTTAAGCTTAAAAAGGCACATCAAAACGAACATCCGTTTTGACGTGCCTTTTTATTACCACTTAAGGGCATCGCGCCCCCTCGACGCTCGTCAAGCTACCCAAAAACTATGACATCCAGATTAGGGCTTTCATCTGTCACGGTCACTGCACATTTGACCGGCTCATAACCATCAACGGAACATTCGACCTCATATTTTCCGCTGTTTTTCGGCAAGCGATCAATTTTGAACTCTCCAAAGAAGTCCGTCGCAGCCATAGTGACAAGCTTGCCATCCTTGAATAGTCTGACCTCGGCATCCCCGGCAGCTTTCTCAATACCACCCTCTTTAACCGCAAGCGCACCGGAAATAAAGCACGTATTGAGCTTGTACAGGTTGCGATAATAGACTCTCGGTGCATTTTTTCCATCGGTCAACGGCTCAAGTTGCTGGCTTTTTTTCATCTCTTCAAACTCAGCTTCATCGCAAGAAACCACGCTCAGAGCCCTGAGCGGACAAGCCTGCACACAGCGCGGCTCTTTCCATCCACCATCAAGCAGATGTGCGCACATGGTGCATTTTTGTGCCGTTTCCAGCTCCTCATTCCATGATATCTTTCCATAAGGACAAGACGCAACCAAAGCCTTATTGCCCTTAGCTTTTTCAGCATCCAAAAGAACCACACCATCCTTGCGCCTATTGACAGAGTTTGGCTGAGCCTTTGCACAAGCGGCGTTTTCGCAATGGAAACAAAGCCCGGTCACGAAATTCATTTCTGTAAACGGTGCAGCACCGCGCTCGTGTTTCACTGGATTGATCCACTTCTGGTCATGCTTTTGCTGCTCTTGAGTATATGGCAACCAACTATTGCCGACATGCTCATCCTTGCAGGAAATCATGCAGTTAAAGCAGCCCACACACTTGGCAACATCAATAATCATATACATACTCTAGCCCTCCCCATTCCATTTTCTGACTTCGACAAGGCAGGCATTTACTGACAGCCCGTGCGAACGCTTTGTTATGAATCTGCTCGGAGTTAGGATGTTTATACACCCGTTGGTTTCCGGAGATTCACCCGGCACACCAATCGGCTGATAGTCAGCACATGACTCATAAGAGTGGACAACACCTTTGGGGAGCCTGTTTGTGACTTCAAGTCCGCAAAGCACACTGCCGCGGTCATTGTATATCTCTACAACCTCTCCATGCTTTACTCCACGCGCAGCCGCATCTTCAGGATTCATCCGGAAAATCCAGTAACGATAACCATTAATCAGCATACGATGCTCGTCAATATCATTGACCGTTGAATCTTTGCCATCACCCATCGTATGGTAACTGAACTTAGGATGCGGAGAAATAAGCTGAAGCTTATACTTCTGATAAAGCTCTGATTCAGGGCCTTCCCAGGAAGGTATCCATGTACAAATCGGCGGACGCTCCGGATCATTCGGATCAAAACGTTTGAGCGTACCGGACTCAAACTCAAACTTGCCCGACGGAGTTTGCAAGCCCTCTGCAAATCTGCCGTAATACTCGGATGGTGCAGTCGTTTGCTCCGGGGTATTCATCTTTCCGCCATCTGCAAACCATTTCAGCGCTAATGGATCACGCCTGTTTTCTGGAAGTGGGGGCACAACATAGTATCCCTTTTCCATGAACTCTGTCCACGAAACTTTCTCTGCCAAATCTGTATAATTGAAGAACCGCTTCACCCAGTCGAAATCACTTCCGCCCTCGGAGAAAACCTGACCCATTCCAAGGCGATTACATATTGCCAGGAAAATATCATAGTCTGATTTTGATTCGCCCAGAGGCTCAATACACTTATGCTCCATATGCACAACTCTATGGTTGTTTTGCAGATATGACTTATCTATATAGCCTGCACAGCTTGCAAACTCACCGATATCCCAACGCTCAAAGTTTGTACAAGCAGGCAAGATGATATCGGCAAACTTTGTCTCACCTTCCATCCAGACTGACTGGCTAACCACCATATCCAGCTTATCGCTACGGTACATTTTTGCAAATCGGTTTGATTCAGGTTGTGTTCCGAAATACGAACCGCCGTATTTGTACAGCATCCTTACCAAGGAATGTCCCGGTGCAGGATATTTAACTTCGAGGAATTGACCATGAACCGAAGAGTTGCTGTAATTGTTGGCTGACGTTTTGCCATCAAGAATTGCTTCTGGAATTCTCAGGCGCGGGATTCTCTGATATTCAGAGTTGATTGAATTGGTCATAGGCATACGGTTATACATCTGGAATCCGGCACCGGTACCCATGAAGTCTCCGGAGAATCCACCATCTGCATATCCCGGGAACCAGAAGCGGGTATCAAGCGGCGTGCCCATTTGCAGCCCGCCAAAGTTTACGCCTTCTTTACCCAGTCCCTGCATAGCCATGAGACAAACCATCGCACGCGCCCACTCCGTACCATAAGACCCTCGGCAAGCACCGCCAAAGGAGTGTATGCCGCCACAGGCCAAATAGGTCTTGCGGCTGCCCCAGGCTTCTGCCAATGCGCGAACAGTTCTGGCAGGTATTCCGGTTTTGGTTTCTTGCCACTCAGGCGTTTTCTCAACGCCGTCTGTTTCACCAAATATGTAGGCTTGCCACTTGTCAAGTCCTATAGTACGTTTTGCTACATAGTCTTTATCATAAGCGCCTGTTTTAAGCCACACATGCGCTATTGCAAGAGCCATGGCAACATCTGTGCCGGGCTTTGGCGTAAGCCAACGTCCACCCATAAATGCGGCGGTACTGTTGAGGTATGGATCAATATGAACAACTGGTATGCCCAATTGCTTTACCCATTCTCGGCGCACGGTGCCTTCTTGCCCTGCATAGTTTCCTGATGTTGATTCAGGGTCTGCAGACCAATACACAATCATTTCGGCATTTTTCATGCAGTCTTCTACGGTAGAAAATGGCTCTGTGGCTCCGCGTCGGCCACTGCCGCCATAGTGGTGCACTGCACCCCAGGCAAAGCCTTCCCAACTGTCAGGGTTTGCCAACATTTCTGTTACACCCAACAGATTGAAAAATCTCTTCATTGCGCTATGATAGTACCCAACATAACCCCAGTTGTGGTGCGAACTGTTTACAGCAAATACAGAACCAGGGCCATGTTCCAGCCTGACTCTCATGATTTCATCGGAAACTATATCCAGAGCTTCATCCCAGGAGATTCTCTCATAACCGGAAATCCCTCTATTTTGTGGGTTTCTCTCCCCATTAGGGTCAAAGTCAACACGTTTGAGCGGATAAAGAAGCCTATCCGGAGAATAAACCAGTGACTTCCAGCCCACTGCATATGGTGTTATGGTTGTGCGTTTAGGTGGGGTAAACTTCATGCCTCTGGCCGTTATCGTCCACGGCTCTGCATCTGACTCATCAAAATCCATCGGCGTGACCCTGACGATTTTATCATCTTTTACATACACAAATAATGGACCGCCGTTTGTTCCGGTCACATAGCGCATTTCACCATTGGGCATTTTCGTGCCAAAGTTCTTTTGGTATAGAATATCAAAGGAAAATGCTTTTCGAATCAATGTAGAAAACCACATTGCAGAATCATCAGGGCCTGTCAGGCAAAATCCGCCGTTTTTCATCGCCGAAACAACAACGTCCATTTTGCAGGCTATAAGCCCTGCTAATATCTTGCGCGCTCTGTTTTCGTCCTCGAAAATCATTTCGATATCGGCGTTCTTTCCTACGCCGGGTTCACCCTTGACAGTTCCCCCGCTGAATGTGAGCAGCCGCGCTTTGCTGCCATCCCTCAGCTTTAGCATAACTGTCGTATCATACTGTGACATGTCTTTTTTGAATTCCGGATAAGCGGCACTCAGCTCGGCTAAGAGAGCATCAATGGCGAACATATCCCCATCCTTTACAGCCCCCTCATAGCTTTGCATTGCCTGAAAAGCAAGATTATTTTCCATTTATGCACTGCCCTTTCTAATTAGTCTGATATCATTATAATGATTGCCTCTGTGAAAGTAAACATTAACTTCCGTCGGATTCATAAATATTATTAATTGATGATTGAAATAATCCCTCATATATGCTAGCATAGGCTGACGAGAGGTAAACCCTCGGGGCTTCTCGCAATCTATGCATGAGGAGGAAACTACTATGGACACAATGCAATTAAAGCTTTTTGTCTCAGCGGCAAACACATTGAATTTTTCGCGTACGGCTGAGCAGTTTTTTATTTCCCAACCCGCAGTCACCCACAGCGTAAAAATCCTTGAAGCATCGCTCGGAGTCAAGCTTTTTAACAGAACCAGCAGAAGAATCACCCTTACTGCCGAGGGCGTTGAGTTTTTACCGTATGCCGTCAGGGCACTTGAAACATTGGGTAGTGCAGAGGTTCGACTCCAAAATATGGCTCAAGGCAGGACCGGCCATATCCGCATAGCCGCACTGTCGTCACTGATCTATCATTTGAGCGACTGTCTGGTGGCACTGCATAAGCAATATCCAGCGATTCAGGTCGATATAGACCTTCTAGAGGGAACCGAGCTTGTGAATTCTGTGCGCAAAGGCTCGTATGACTTCTATTTTTCGAATGCCGAAATGCTGGCCGGAGCAACAAGCTACACATTTACAAATATAGGTCATGGTCAAGTAGAGCTTTTTGTAAACAAAGCTGTTGCAGATAAGGTAGACATGAATGACTGGTCAACCCTTAAAGACTATCCGTTGGTATCTATTTCCCGTTCGGACGCATGGCTTACCGGAAGAATTTCCCGTATCTGCAAAAACAGGGGGTTCCAGCCCAATATTATAAACTACTATAACCGTGCAGAGGCTGCCATTATGTCTGTCAACGCCGGGATTGGCGTTGCAATCTTGCCAAAAGCTACCTATAGGCTTTATCTTCTCCCTGATGTGGTAACATTTCCGATAGACGGCGATGATGCAAAAATCGACAACGTTTTTGCTTGGAAACATGAGCAAAGCACCACTGCTTGTCATATTTTCAGGGATGTTGTTATTGAGGCACTGACTTCTGGTAAATAAGGGTACGGCGATTAGCGTTACACCACCCTAGGGGCAAACATCGACCCCTACCGGGTTATTCGGCGTATTTCGGGAACAAAACATATTTATTTTCGTCAAATAATCTATTCCTGCCAACGCACCCTACTTTATGCAGACATAGAAAGGAATTCTATTGATGAAAAAAGTTGTTTCGATTAGCTTAGCAGTATTGCTCATTTTCTCTATGCTTATGCTCCCCGGGTGCAACCGTGGCGAAGCTCAGCAATACCCACCCGGCACACATCCGCTACAACCTTATGGCACCAACCGGCTCATTGATGCCCAGCCCATAGCCGCACAACGGACATTTAATGCCGCAGACTCTATTATCCGTGCAGATCCTATCGTCATGCGCCCTGTAAGCGAAGTTCTTTATGGTCAAATTGCGCGTGATGGATACATATTAGCACCATCCATGTTTGGGCTTTCGGGCATAGATTCCCTAAGCCCATTCGTGCTGCAAACTCCGGCTGATTATGTCACTTTGCCGCCTATAACAATAGACGGACAGCCCGACCCGACCATAATACGCGAAAGCAGCAATACATTCATCGTCACGCCCTCCGTTGCGCTGACCCCAAACAGTGTCTATATTTTCAGACTAAACCGTGACGAAAGCGACATTACATGGGCATTTCAGACTGCGGTTCGCTTCGAGATTGCATCGACCCTTCCACGCAATCAATCGACAAATGTACCTGTACGCACCGGCATCGAAATCGCTTTTTCATTTGGCCGTGAAATAAACATACAAGACCATTTCAGCATCTACCCGCATGTAGAAGGTCGGTTCACATACCGCGACTCTACTACCATTTTTATGCCGTCTAATCCTCTGAGATACGGACAAATTTACACGGTTACTGTAAGCGCAGGCGTTGGCTTGCCCGGTATCAGTGAGATTATTACAACTGACCACAGGTTCTCGTTTGAAACAGCTCCTGAAAACGTGCGAACCACAGATAGACGTACTGCTTCCAGAGTTCATTTTTTAAATCGTTTTGTTGAATTTCCGTCATTTACAGAACCTCAAATCAGATTCAGAGTCAGCCATAACAGAGACGAAACCAGACCACCGGTAGATTTTGTCGTGCATCATATAGAAAACCAACAAAATGCCATAGCTGCCGTTAATCGAATCGCCACAACGCCAAACTGGTCACAATTAAATGACCATGATCGTTTTGTAGATACTGCAAGTTTAAGCCTCGTGCACGCAGAAACCGTCAGACCCAGAAGAGGCGATACATCGTGGCGTGCCGAAACCCTTACGCTTCCAAATAATCTGGCTCCGGGGTTTTATGTGGTCAGCGCCACCACCGATGATTCCAAAATCCAAATGATTATTCAAGTCACCGATTTGGCCGTGCAAATAGCGGCAGATCGCAACATGGCGCTGCTATGGATAAACGACATGACCACAGGCCTTGCGGCCTCCGGCGCAACGGTCTATGATCCTATTTCGAGGGAGACATTTGAGGCAAGCGGTCAGGGTGTGGCTGTTGTCGAGCGGATGCTTACATCCGGCGAATATCTAATTGTCACTGCGGCAGATGGCAAGCAGCATGTCGTTTTTGTGCGTTCATCCGAATTTCAGTCATTTCATGGAGGATGGGGTTGGGGTAGTACTTCGGCTGCAAACAATACCTATTGGACAGCGCTTCAACTCGACCGCCTACTGTTTCAGCGCAGTGATACCGTTTCTCTGTGGGGATTTGTGCAAAATCGCCATCAATACGAAGACATTACCCATGTAACTGCTGTATTAACTGAGTCTTCGTGGTGGTCTTCTCGATCTTCCGAAACATTGCATATGCAGAACATATCGGTTGAGTATGGCACTTATTCGGACGAAATCAGATTGCCTCATTTAGATCCGGGTTCATATGAAATTGCAATCTTCCACGGAGATATTTTGCTCAACTCCATATTCTTCACAGTTATGGACTATGTAACTCCACCATATCAGCTTACAGTGACACCAAGTGCAAGTGCCATTTTTGCAGGCGAGGAAATAACATTTTCTGCCCGAACACAGTTTTTCGAAGGAACCCCTGTGCCCGATTTGGATATCTCGTATAGCTTCCAGGGCAGAGATTTAACGACTCCGCGCAGCGGACAAAACCAAACAGACCTGAGCGGACTCATAGAGATGACCGCAAGACCCACCGCTGCAAATGCAGATGTGCAGGGCGAGAGAAGTCTGCGCTTTATGGCCGAGGCCACACTGCCCGAAATCGGCTGGGTAAATCGTTCGACTCATGTGCGCGTGTTTGTAAATGATATACATGTACGCCCTCAGGCGCACCGCACGGGTAGAAACGCGAGTCTTTCCGTAAATGTAAACGACATAACCCTAGACCGCATCAATGACGGTACGGCTGCGCATTGGAGAGATTTCTTATGTGCGCCGACAGCAAATCAGAGCATATCAGTGGAAATTAGAGAGATTTACTGGGAAAGAATTCGTGACGGTGAGACCTATAACCATGTAACCAGACAGGTCGTGCCGCGATATCGGCACGAAAGACGTGTAAACTCTGTTAATCACTTTGAAATAACAACGGATGCAAACGGCTTTGCCACAAGAGATTTTTCTGTACCCAATCGTGATCGCGCCAGCTACCAAGCCCGCTTGACCACAACAGACGGCAACGGACGCACTATAGTGCACTATGTTTTCATCGGACGCGATTTTACTGATTTTTTCCGAAATGCAAATGATGACCGCCTTTTCCTGGACGGTGCAAATAGCGACGGTTACGACCTCGGCGACCGGGTAGAGCTCACAATTATGAGGGGTACAGAACCTGTGACGCAGGGCAACTTCATGTTTGTTGTTGTGCAAAACGGCATTTTGTCTTACCATGTCGGCACAAACCCGCTCTCGGTTACATTTGATGAGTCACATGTGCCCAATGCAAGAGTATTTGCATTCCATTTTAACGGCCACACATACAACAGCGGCTGGCAAATGTCACAGCGGTTGCGGTTTAACCCGCAGGAACGCATCATAGATATCAATATTTCGTCAAGTCAAGATGCCTACAGACCGGGTGATGAGGTTACATTTACCGTAACAACCACAGATATTCATGGCAACCGCATACCTGCAAATGTCAATATCAGCCTTGTAGACGAAGCCCTCTTTGCACTGATGGACTATGACGTAGACACACTTTCTATGCTCTATCGAAACGTGAGTGATCATCTGAGATTCAGTATGGCAACACATAGGACATTCATAAGCGACGGAATTGATGAGGACGCTGAGGAAGATTCAGCTCCGCTTGCTGCCGCCGCCGCTCCCGCTGCTGAGGCTGCCGGTGATTCCGAAGAGACCCGAATACGAGAAAGGTTTGAGGACACTGCTGTTTTTGCAAGTGTGCGCACAGATGCCAGAGGACAGGCAACATTTTCCTTTGAGCTGCCGGACAATATCACCTCCTGGCGTATCACAGCTTCGGCCATCAGCAATGATTTATATGCAGGCAACACTGTAGAAAACCTGCGGGTCACACAGCCGATGTTCTTGCACTACAGCTTGAGCAGCACTTTTCTTGTCGGCGATCGTCCATATGTCGGAGTCAATGCATATGGCACCAGCCTTTCCGGTGGTGAACAAGTCACTTTTGAAGTATGGCGTGAGGATTTTCCAGATGACATCCGCAGAGGTACAGGCGCATCATTTGCACGCGTAAACATCCCGCTCTGGGATAAAAATACGCAGGGCAGCGGCGCTCTTGTTATACAGGCTTCCGTAGCCGGTTACAGCGATGCCATACGCCACAATTACACAGTCCTGACTTCTCACCGCTTGGTGGACTCGGCGGTTTTCTATGATGATGTTGGTTCACGTACTGTATTTGAAGTAAATCCGGGCGGCCTAACGGACATCACTTTCACTGATCGGGGGCGTGGACAGTTCCTGAAAGACCTTTTTGCCGTCCGGAATGTTTGGTGGGGTGGCGGCGCAAGGATTGAGGGTTACGTGGCTCGGCGTGAAGCATCCAGGCTGATAGAAATGCATTTCCCGGATATCCGCTTATTCGGAGCTTCCGCTGACTTCGATGCACTCGAATACCAGACCGAACGCGGCGGCATTGCCATCTTGCCATATGCGGAGGCGGATTTATACACCACGGTAATGCTCCTGCCCTTTATCAGAGATGATGTAAACCTGGTTTCACTCAAACACTATTTGCGTGGTATCTATAACTCATCAGCAACCGACAACAAAATGCTTGCACTCTATGGTCTTGCAATGCTGGGCGATCCGGTACTGCTGAGCCTGCACAGGTATGCACAGCTTGACAATTTATCAATAAGAAACACAGCTTATATTGCCTTGGGCTTTGCCGCTTTGGGCGAAATGCAAGCCGCTCATGACCTTTATACAAGCAATATAGCGCCTCACCTACAGCAAATAGCCCCATACTATCGCATAAATGCCGGGGAAAATCGCGCCGAGGTTCTTGATGCGACATCCGCAGTGGCGTTGCTCTCTGCGCAGCTTGGATTGCCCGAAAGTTTAGGGCTTCACCATTATGCGATGCGACACCGCTTTGATGCTTCTAACCGTGAAGATGTTTTGCTTATGAGCATTCAGCAGCTTAAATTCATCTCTTACGAAATCGCAAACCACACAGCCGCCACAGCGAGCATCACCTACACGCTTTTTGGTGAAACCATCACGCGCAATCTTGGACGTGGCAGATCTTTCACATTGCGCATTCCGGCCCAAAATATCCGTGAATTTAATATCGTTTCTACAACCGGAGATGTTGGGGCAGTGTCCATAGTTCGCACGCCGCTTGAAGATGTTGAAATTGTGGATAATGATATAACAATTTCCCGAGAGTTCTTTAGAGCTGGGTCAAACACTGCGACCACTACGTTTGCGCAAGGCGACCTGGTGCGTGTGCAAATCACAGTCGATTATTCAGCAGTGGCACTTAGCGGTTCATATGTAGTCACTGACTTTTTACCCGCAGGTCTTACGCATGTGCCAAATTCTGCGCGTGTAGGAGATCGAGCAGAAACCAGCGGCAGGTGGGCTCACGCCCGGACGCAAGGACAGCGTATAACATTCTTTGACTTTAACGGCAGGTTTGATCGGCAGCATATCTATTACTATTATGCACGAGTTATCAATCCGGGTACTTTCACCTCCGAGGGTGTTTTTGTACAAAACTTGGGGGCGAGACAATATATGACCGTTGGAGAAAATACGGTGATTACGATAAATGCGAATTAGCTCAAAATGTGAAACGAGGATGTCTTTTGAAGCAAAGACATCCTCGTTTCCATATTTCTCGGCATCCTAAGCAAAATATCCCAAAATTGCACTGACTGTAGCATCCGCCATCCTGTTTTGCTCAACAGGATCAATCAACCAAACAAAGTCATCAATATTAATGATGAAACTGGATTCCAGCAATACATGCGGTGCCCACTGCGGACGACAAACAAAAAAGTTTGATTCGTTTATTCGCCTATACCTATTCGTCCCTGGGTTTACATCAAACATATAGTCCAAAATAGTCTCAGCAAAATCTGCACTGCCGGGGTTACGATACCAAACTGTAAATCCTCGAATATTTGCTGCGTTCGTTGTTTCCGCAACAGCATTGACATGAAGCGAAATGAATAAATCCGGCTTGACATCACGACTCAAATCTACCCGCTGCTGCAATGGCACATCGACATCACTGTCTCGGACCAAATATACAGTCGCACCCATCGCTGTCAGGCGTTCATATAATTTCAGCGCATTGATAAGTGTCAGCTCTTTTTCGGGCAAATCTCTTCCCAGAGGGCCAATCGCACCATACTCACTACCGCCGTGCCCTGCATCCAACACAAAAGTAAACCCAGACAACGGCTCATTACTTTCGGCCAAAGCCCTCCTCTTTCTCAGATGCAACCGCAACTCTCCATATTCATAAGTGATGAAATGACCTTCAAGCCTCGCATCTTCCCTGATTGTAAAGGCGTGATACGGTGTATCTCCCCTCATTCCACTTGTAACATCTGAAAAAATCGTTTCTGATAGGTCATCTTCAAAGCTGAGCGGCGGTGCCTCTGTGTGCATTCCGTAGCGAACTGTCAAAACCGCTCCGTCAAAGTGCGCATAAATCCCGGAAAACACCTTGGTCTGCCAAGCAATCATGTCATAGTATGTTCCTGCGCGGTATATTCCTTCTTCGAGAAAATCTTGTATAAACGCTGATTGGGTATTAAGCGTTACATTGTCGCGCCTTATCCACATACCGTTTGAAAGCCGCACAAATCCATTGGTTGACTCAGCTACAACCAAATCCATTTGTCCACGTGACATCATCCAATCCGAGCCGCCTGTGGAAGTGTTTCCCGGAAAAACCCAAGCTGCATCAGAAGTAACCGTTGCATAAACCGGAGTTGTGATTGGGGTTATCGCAGGTGCAGGGGTGGGGGGTGCTGGCGTGCTTGGGGTTGTTCTGTTAATATTTCGCGTTACCGGTTCTTGACCCGGCTGGGTAAACACAAACTCATTACTGCCAGGCGCAAGGGGTACATGTACGAAAAAAAATCCTTCGATTGTGCGGTTTGTAACTTCCGTACCATTCACAAACAACCGTTCGTTTGGATTACTTGCGCCAGTCATGTTTATGCTTAGCTGCGCTGTGGAAGCCGCCGTAAAAGTCGCATTTTGCCTTGGCGTTCCTACAGATAATGTATCTATGAGCATGACCGGTGTGCGCTGATTGGGATCGGCATCTTTTGCCCTGTAGAAATCCCTGATTGCATTTCCAACCGCACCTGTCAAAAATTCATGCCGAAAGAACACGCTGCCTTTTACAACATCAGACAACGCCACCATTTCCAATTGACGCACCATTTCTCCGCGCCAGCGAGGTGACTGATGGTCTTGTTCCTCACGCCATGCGGCATGGCCTATATATAAATCAACATTTGTATCACGGCAAAGCTCAATCCACCAGTCCAGCACAGCCTCAAAGTTTGCTATCTCAAACCCTATATACCAGTATATCTGGGGATTAATATAATCCACCCACTCTTCCGTGACCCAGAGCCTTGTATCCGCATAGAGTGCATGGAATGACTCCTGCCCTCTTGTCGTAGGCACACCCAGAGGATCGCTGGAAGCGTTTTTCCAAATCGCAGTAGGTGAAATACCCCATCGGACATTTCTGTCCAATTCTTCATTAAGCTCGCGAATCGTGGTTTGGATATCCCTTATGAGTGTGTTGACATTCTCGCGACGCCAATCGGAACGCTCCATCCCTGCGCCGTATCGCGCAAAAGTTGCAGCATCGTCAAAATCCGAACCCGGATAAAAATAATCATCAAAATGAATTCCGTCAACATTATAATTTCTGATTAGTTCCTCAATACCGTCAATTATAAGCTGCCTTGCATCGGGTAAACCGGGATCTAAAAACAAACCTCTACGGCCATTGGTATCTGTCCATCCCACAGCCAGCTCAGGCCTTTGGCGAACCGGGTTATTGGGTGCAAGTGTGCCCGGGTCAGAGCTATTTGTTATGTTATGTATAATCCTATATGGATTTATCCAGGCATGAAGCTCCAAACCATTTGCATGGCTGACTTCAATCCAGTAAGCAAGCGGGTCAAAGTCTGGGATGCCCTGACCTTGTGTACCCGTGAGCCAGTGACTCCACGGAAATATATCCGACTGATAAAAAGCATCACCTGTCGGCCTAACCTGGAATATAATAGCATTCAGTCCAAGCTCTACTGTCCTAGATACTATTTCATCTATTTCTCTTTTAAGCTCATCCGCAGTCATATTTTGCCGGGATGGAGAGTCAAGATTTATTACGGATGTGACCCAGACTGCACGAAATTCAGCCGGAGTATCATCAACGAGTCCATTTAACTCATAGCCCAGTAATGCTCTGACATTTTCATCATTTTGCGCTGCCAACCCATACGCGCTAGGATACGACATCGCATCGGAATCTTGTCTTCCAAAGTCTCCCATGAAACTGCAACTACCTATTAAAATACAGAGCAGCAGTGCCGTTATTAATATTTTGTTTCTTATTTTCAATCCATTCTATCCCATCATTAAGGAGTTTGTTCGTACACTATTTTACGCACGCATTGTATCATAAAGGTATCGAACACACAATAACAACAGCAACTTGCTATATCTAGCAAACGTCATCTGGCAATTTAACATGAGATATGATAGACTATTTTGCCGTGTAGCCGCATAACCATGTTGTACATCGTATTGAGAGGGTGAAGAGCAATTGACAAGATTTTTTGCATCTAAATCAGATATTTCAGACAATATGATAGTCCTAAGTTCAGAGGATACAATGCATATCCGCTCACTGCGTTTGCGTCCATCCGAACTTTTTGTCGTCTGTGACGGCGAAGGTTTGGACTATATGTGCCGTCTTAGCGACCCAGACTCAGGAGGTGGAAGGCATGGACGCAAGCGCACCAAACCCACCCCTGCAAACGAAGCCGACACCGGAAGTGCGGAGACTTACAGCGTCCCTCAGCCTGGACAGGGCAAAAATGCGGCGCTTGCAGAAATTGTCGAAATCAGACCGTCCGTCGGAGAGCCTTCCGTCAAATGCAGTGTTTTTATCGGGCTTGCAAAGGGCGATAGACTTGATTATGCCGTGCAAAAATCAATTGAACTCGGAGCATATGAAATAATACTTTTCCCCTCAAAGCGCACAGTCGCAGTCCCGAAAGATATTGAAAAAAAAGCGCTGAGGTTTCAGCGAATCGCTATCGAAACAGCCAAGCAATGCGGCAGGGGCATCGTGCCGCAGGTGCGCGTGCTCAGTTCATTTGAGTTGGCAGTTGAGCTTGCAGTGCTTTCAAACTTACCATTATTTTTGTATGAAAATGAATTCCGAATGAGCTTAAAACAAGCGTTGGAGCAATCGGCTGCAGCTACAGAAGCCCAAGACGGTCTGTCCATCGCTATCATGACAGGCCCTGAGGGCGGTTTTGATCCCCACGAGGCGGAGCTTGCCGTTTCAAAAGGAATGCTTGCTGTAACGCTTGGCCCCCGGATTCTCAGATGCGAAACCGCTCCGGCGGCAACGCTGGCCGCGGTGATGTTTCATACAAATAATTTGGCATAAGCTGACTCTCGCCAGCTTGTGTTGCGCAACAATTTATTGTATTATGAAAAATTATTTGATATACTGCAACAAATAATTTTAGGAATCCGAATGTATTATTAAAAAGCCCAAGGAGGTGTGTGAAGCTGGCGCGGAAACAACAAGCTGTACGTCTTAATAAGGTATTATCCAGACTGGAGCCTTCCGCAGACCGAGGGCTCACTTCATCACAAGCCAGAGAAAGACTGGAAAATGGTTATGGCAACACCAAGCCCGACTCTGCTGAAAAAACTGTTGGGCAAATTTTTAAGGACAATATTTTTACATACCTAAACCTTGTGCTTATTCTTCTGGGTCTTTGTGTAATCCTTGTAGGTTCACACCGAGATTTGGTGTTCATGCCCATTGTAGTTATAAACACAACAATAGGTATTATTCAGGAGCTACGCTCCAAACGTGCGCTCGCAAAACTGTCATTTATAGCTGCACCTTCTGCAACAGTAATTCGCGATGGTGCGCAAATGACGATAGCAACCGACGAAGCCGTGCTTGATGATATTGCTGTTTTTTCGGCCGGTCACCAAATATATGCCGATGCAGTAGTTATTGGCGGTGAGTGTCATGTAAATGAAGCGCTTGTAACCGGCGAATCGGACGAAATCACAAAAACACCGGGAGATATACTTCTGTCCGGCAGCTTTGTTGTTTCGGGCGAATGTGCGGCCAGATTGGATAAAGTCGGACGCGATTCTTTTGTTGCCCAACTTACATTGGAAGCAAAAAAGACCCGGAGCAAACTTTCGACAGGAATGGTCTCAGCGCTCAAACGGCTTGTTCAGGTCATAGGGATTGTAATAATCCCGGTGGGCATCGCTATGTTTTTCCAACAGCTGAGACAACCGCTCATCACAATCGCTGAGGCGACAGTAAACACGGTCGGCGCACTTGTCGGCATGATTCCGGACGGGCTATATCTTTTAGTTTCGATGGCACTAACGGTAAGTGTATTGCGACTTGCACGCAAAAAAACACTCGTTCAGGAAAGAAACTGTGTCGAAACCCTTGCACGTGTTGATGTGTTGTGCGTTGATAAAACAGGCACAATAACAGAAACAACCATGGAAGTAAAAGGCATGGCACTACTTTGTAGTGATAGATTTGAAGAACAGGACATAAACATGATTATGGCTGATTACGCAGGCAACATGCCGGCCGACAACGAAACCATGATTGCTGTTAAGTCATACTTCAACGCCCCTCCTGGTAATAAGGCGCTCAGATACATACCATTTTCGTCTGCCACCAAGTACAGCGGGGTTACATTTCATCAGGATGAATCATATTTCCTCGGTGCCCCTGAAAAGATTCTGCTTGGGAAATATGAGGCTTACCGGGATGAAATAGAGCAATATTCAGCACAGGGATATCGTGTGCTGCTGTTGGCTCTTTATGACAGCGACATAAGCGCAAAACTTGACTACAACAGAGTGCTGCCGTTAGCGTTGATACTGTTGTCTAACCGTGTACGCCCGGAAGCTCCAGGAACATTTCGTTTTTTTGCCAAACAGGGCGTAAAAATAATAGTCATTTCCGGAGACAATCCTGTCACAGTTTCTCAGATTTCACGAGAAGCCGGTATCGAAGGCGCTGAGCGATTTATTGATGCCGCCGAGTTGACTACGGATAGACAAATCAAACGCGCAATCAAGGAATATGTCGTTTTTGGACGTGTAACGCCCGAACAGAAGCGCAAACTGGTCAGGGCATTAAAGTCAGCCGGACATACCGTCGCGATGACCGGAGATGGCGTTAATGATGTTTTGGCGCTCAAGGATGCCAATTGCAGCATCGCAATGGCATCCGGAAGTGAAGTGGCCAGCCAAGTCTCAGATATCGTGTTGCTTGATTCAGATTTTTCTGCAATGCCTGCTGTAGTCATGGAAGGCCGACGCGTGATAAACAATATTGAGCGTTCTGCAGCATTATTTATCACAAAAAATATTTTCTCATTCCTGTTTGCAACAATAATGACCATCGGGCTTCAATTTCCGTTTCCGTTGGTTCCTTCGCAGTTCACATTGTTCAATGTCATGCTCATAGGTATACCTTCCTTTGTACTGGCTATGGAACCAAACAAGAATATAGTCAGGGGACGGTTTATCGTAAATGTTCTTAGAAATTCGCTTCCTGCAGGACTCACAGACATTGCTGCTATGGTTGCACTTGTGTTTATCGGTTCGGCACGCGGAATCTCCGATGCTGAGATTTCTACGATGGTGCTGATTGTCATAGCGTTTGTTGGTCTGCTTATGCTGTACAAGCTCAGTCATCCCCTAAACGCCTTGCGTATAGCCCTTATTGTGGTTGTGGTTATAGGATTCTCTGGCGGCGCGATAGTATTCTATATGTTTGGCTTCTTGACCCCCTTGAGTTCTTATGGAATTTGGACAACAATTTTAGTATGTGTAGCGGCGGTGCCGGTATTTATAGTGCTAACAATGATCATGAAAAGTGTTGGAGTTAAGCAATAATTTAAGTGCAGTCTATAAATAAATCGGGAGCGTATCTCTACTTTCGTTTTGATACACTCCCGATTGTAAGACAGGCAAACCGCTTGTCTTTACTTTTTTTTGCGTTTCTTTTTGCCATTGGTATCTTCGCCGCTGATATCAGCAAACTTTTGTAGCAGTTCCTTTTGTTCCTTGTCAAGCTTGGTCGGAACTACGATGTTTACTGTTACATACTGATCTCCGCGCCCACTACCACGCAGATTGGGTATTCCCTTACCGCGAAGCCGAAATACCGTTCCAGTCTGCGTTCCTTCGGGAATTGAATATTTCACTTTACCATCGAGCGTCGGCACTTCGACCTCTGCTCCCAAAGCCGCTTGAACAAAGCTCACAGGCATTGAAAACAATACTGAATTGCCTTCACGCTCGAAAAATTCATGATGCATTACAACAACTGTGACAAAGAGATCGCCTGTTTCACCGCCATTGGTGCCTGCATTACCTTGCGCTCTGACCGATATGGTCTGTCCGTTGTCGATACCAGCAGGTATAGAGACTTTTATGCCTCTGCTGCGGCGCACCAAACCCAATCCTCGGCATTTCTCGCATGGCTGGTGGATGATTTTACCTCGCCCGGAACATTTAGGGCAATCTGCTGTGCTTTGCATAACGCCGAAGGGTGTACGTTGCTGTGTTGTGACTGTTCCGCGACCATTACAATTATCGCATTTCTCGGCAGTCGTCCCGTCTTTGCAACCCGTGCCCTGACAGCCATCACATGCTTCGATACGCATGACGTTGACTTCTTTCTCACAGCCAAAGGCAGCTTCTTCAAACGTTATTGTTACCTCCGCCCTTACACGCTCCCCTTTTCTGGGTGCGTTACGGTTTTGGCTTCTGCCTCCTCCACCGCCGCCAAAGATTGAGCCAAGTATGTCTCCAAGGTCGAAATCCATACCGCCACCAAAGCCGCCAAACCCGCCAAAGGGGTCTCCTCCTGCGCCAAAGTTCGGGTCAACCCCGGCATGACCAAATTGGTCATACCGCGATTTTTTGTCTTGGTCAGAGAGCACTTCATATGCTTCATTAAGCTCTTTAAATCGGTCTTCAGCCCTCTTGTTGCCTGGATTTACATCGGGGTGAAACTTCTTTGCCAATTGGCGGTATGCTTTTTTTATTTCATCGTCCGAAGCTCCTTTGCTCAGTCCGAGCGCTTCGTAATAATCACGTTTTTCAGCCATTTTCCTCTCACTTACCTAGTTGTTATGCAGGTAGCCGGAAGGCCGCCTCTATAAATTATTCTTTAGGCTCTTCGTCTATAACTTCGTAGTCTGCATCATAGACATCCCCGGCCGCCCCATCAGGGCCGGCAGAACCTTCATGGCCTTGTGCGCCATCAGAAGGTGGAGCTTGAGCATAAAGCTTTTCGCTTACTGCATAAAACGTCTTTTCCAGTTCAGCTACTGCATCCTTAATCGGCTGTAGCTCTGTGCCTGACAATGCGGTTTTTACCTTAGCCATGGATTCTTCGATTTTTGACTTATCTTCTGAATCCAGCTTATCACCCATATCGTCCATGGTCTTTTCACATTGATAAATCATTTGATCGGCTTGGTTGCGGGTGTCTGCGTCATCTTTGCGCGCTGCATCTTCTGCCGCATACTGCTCTGCTTCCTTGACAGCCTTTTCAATATCGTCTTTCGAAAGGTTTGCTGATGCTGTAATCGTAATATTCTGCTCATACCCGGTTCCCATGTCTTTTGCAGAAACATTTACAATACCGTTTGCATCAATGTCAAATGTAACCTCGATCTGCGGCACACCTCTGCGTGCCGGGGCAATTTTGTCAAGATGGAACTTACCCAGTGATTTGTTGTATTGTGCTATCTCACGCTCACCTTGCAACACATTGACTTCAACAGATGTTTGGTTGTCTGCTGCTGTCGAGAACACCTGGCTTTTCTTTGTCGGAATCGTCGTGTTTCGCTCAATGAGTTTTGTAAACACACCGCCCATTGTCTCAATTCCGAGTGAAAGTGGTGTTACATCAAGCAGAAGTATGCCCTCTACATCGCCGCCGAGTACGCCGCCCTGAATCGCTGCGCCTGCTGCAACGCATTCATCGGGATTTATGCCACGGAACGGGTCTTTGCCTGTAATTCTCTTAACCGCATCCTGAACAGCCGGAATACGTGTTGAGCCACCGACAAGAAGGATTTTCGACAATTGATTTGCGCTCAGCCCAGAATCTGTCATCGCTTGATTTACAGGGCCAAGGGTCTGCTCAACAAGGTGTGCTGTCAGCTCGTTAAATTTAGCTCTTGTGAGTGTGTAATCAAGGTGCTTCGGCCCAGTTGCATCTGCGGTGATATATGGCAGATTTATTTGAGCTGTTGTTACACCCGACAGGTCGGTCTTTGCTTTTTCTGCTGCTTCACGCAGACGCTGCATAGCAATTTTATCTGCCGAGAGATCCACACCGTTGTCTTTTTTAAACTCAGCCAGCAGGAAATTAACGATGCACTCGTCAAAATCATCGCCGCCGAGACGGTTGTTACCGGCAGTTGCCAGCACCTCTATAACTCCATCGCCAATTTCGAGTATAGAAACGTCAAATGTGCCTCCACCAAGGTCATAAACCATGATTTTTTGATCTTGTTCTTTGTCCAGTCCATAAGCAAGCGCAGCTGCTGTAGGCTCATTTATAATGCGCTTAACATCCAGCCCTGCAATCCTGCCTGCGTCTTTCGTCGCTTGGCGCTGAGCGTCTGTAAAGTATGCCGGAACAGTGATTACAGCTTCAGTTACTTTTTGACCCAGATAGGCCTCAGCATCAGCTTTAAGCTTTTGAAGTATCATTGCTGAGATTTCTTGCGGTGTATATTGTTTGTTGTCTATGGACACCTTAAATGAGCTGCCCATTTCACGCTTGACTGAAGAAATCGTACGCTCAGGATTTGTGATTGCCTGACGCTTTGCGACATGGCCTACCATCCTCTCGCCTTCTGGTGAAAATGCGACAACTGATGGGGTTGTGCGGCCGCCCTCTGCGTTTGCTATTATTACGGGCTCTCCGCCTTCAATTACTGCTACACATGAATTTGTTGTCCCTAAGTCAATTCCTATAATCTTTCCCATGATTATTTTCTCCTTTGTATATAAATGTAAACTTGTTTGCTTTTTTGCGGCAAAACACCGCCACTGCGGGGTTTGTGATATGCCCACTGGGCATACGCACCCCAAAAGGCTAATTGGCCACCACTACTGTTGAGAATCTTATGACCTTATCACCAAGCATGAATCCTTTTTGAAATTCTTCGGCAACGATTTTTTCGCCCAAATCGGGATTTTCGACTGCCATTACTGCGTTGTGGCGATTGGGGTCAAAAGGCTCTCCGACCGCTACAATAGGTTTGACATCCATGCCGTCTAAGGCATCTGTCAGTCCGGTCATAGTCATTTCGATGCCTTTATAAAAGGCTTCGTCTGAGCATGCCATTTTAAGTGCTCTTTCCAAATTATCGTAAACCGGTAATAGCCGGGTAATCGCATCAACACGTGCTTGCTGATAAGTTGATTCACGTTCCAATTTGCTTCTCTTGCGGAAGTTGTCATACTCTGCCGCAAGCCTCATATACCGGTCACGTTCTGCCGTGAGTTCGTTTTGCATTTTTGTTTCAGGTGCGTCCCCTTCTAAATCAGCGCTATTGTTTGAATTGTCAGTAGGCTCAGAGTCCGAAACATCCTGCTCAGTAAAAGTCGTATCTTTTTCATTTGCGCTGTCTTTTTTATGCGCTTTATGTTTGGTGTCCTGTACATTTTCTTCGGCTTGCGCCGCGCTGGTTTCTTCTGCCTTGGCTTTATGCTTTGTGTCCTGCGACTTGTCTTTATTCGTCTTGCCCAAAACCACCATCTCCTAACTTACTGTTTTTGCTCTCCGGATTAAGTTGCAGCTTGTCGCTTCCTGCAAGCAGCACACTCAGCCCCTGCGCTATATATGAGAGTTTTGCTGCGACCTTGGAATACTCCATCCTCGTAGGCCCAACCACTCCTATAAGCCCCTGCAAGTCATCGCCTACATCATAACGTACTGCAATAACACTTGTATCACGAAGCTCGTCTGCAAGATTCTCCGGCCCGATTGTGAATTTGACTTCACCCGAGGCGTTTGGTAGCGGAAGCCTTGCAAGCTCATTGTCGTCGGTCAGATAGCTAATCAGCCGCTGCGCTTTATCTACATCCCGATATTCTGGATGATTGAGTAGATTCATAGTGCCTGTCACACGCGTGTCAATTGCCTTCGCTTCACACAGAAGCTCTATCGTAAATCCCGCAATAACTGCGACAACACCAATCATGTCTCCCACTGCCCGCTCAGTTGACGATATCAGTGCAGGCGTAATCCTTTCTTCCGGAATCCCGGTAAAGCTCGCATTAAAAACTGCTGCCAATTTCGTCAGCATTTTTGGACTTACCGGAACAGTCAGGTGGATCAGCTTATTTTTTACCGTGTCATTATTAAGCAGGGTGACAATTATAAATGTATGGGAATCAATAAAGATGAAATCAAATCTTGCGATCGTAGTAACACCCGCAACCGTTGCCATAGCATATGCGGGGTAGGTAGTGAGCCTTGAAGCAAGGACTCCTGCTTCGTCTATCAGATCTGACTTGCCTGATGTGCGGCTTTTTAGCGCATTGGTAATCATTTGCGCATCATCAGTCGAGATCTTCTGACGGCGCATAAGTTCATTAACATAAATCCTATATCCCAAGGGTGACGGAACCCTGCCTGCCGATGTATGAGGCTGCTCCAAAAGTCCGAGTGATTCGAGTTCTGCCATTTCGTTGCGTATCGTGGCAGACGAGATTGATGAGCCCAATTCCGCTGCAACGGCCTTTGAGCCCACCGGCTCGGCTGTCTGAACATACTGCTCAACTACAGCCCGTAATATCACTTTCTTTCGCTCACTGAGATTCATTTGCCGTCCCCTCCGCCTTTATGGAGTTCTGACGTTTAGCACTCGACGACCGAGAGTGCTAATATAATGTAACACTGACTGAAGCTATTGTCAAGTATTTCCTATTATGTTTTCATTTTGTTAATCTTTGTGGTGATTGCTACATCCTTTCCCTGCTTTTGGGCATGTTCTGTAACTTTTGGTAATTTATTGTTGTTGCAAATGAACCTCCTATTTAATAAAATGCAGTTACTTTCTCAATGTAATTACGACAGTCCATACACCATATTGAGGGGCAAACTAAAAGTAGACAAAAACTGTACGTGTACCAACGCTCCGCTGCGCAAGTAAGTTGACGAGAATTCTATTTTGAAAGTAGGTGTACAATCTGAAAAAGCCAACCCTACTATTGCTTATTTGTTTATGCCTGTTATGTGTGATTCTCGGACTACTGGCATGGAACACTATTTCATCGACTACGATGTGGTCATCGTTTGGCGCACCTTCACATGAGCCTGTAACACACGAAAACATGGCGAACGCAGAGCTTACTACGCTTGCTTTTGGTGTTCTTGAAAATATCAAAAACGGCGATTTTGAGTCACTTGCCGAGATTGCCCATCCCAACTTCGGTGTTGTGTTTTCACCCAGCGCAACGATTTCATTATCAACAAACAGACGCTTTAGTGCCGAACAAATATCGCAATTTGCTACCGACAACAATGTTTATGTTTGGGGCTTAAATAACGGCAGTGGCGAGCCTATAGATATGACCCCGGTCGATTATTTTGCACAGTTTGTTTATTCTGGCGACTTCTTAAACGCCTCAGTCATTGGCATAAACCGAATCGTCAGAAGTGGAAATGCCCTAGAAAATTTGACTAATGAATTCCCCGGCATCAAGTTTGTTGACTTCCACATTCCCGGCGACGAGGGTGACTCTTCCGACGATTTGGACTGGAGCAGCCTTCGTATCGGATTTGAAGAATATGGCGATAGCTTATGGCTTGTTGTCATCGTTCACAGCACCTGGACTGTGTAAATCATCACAACATGCTTGAAACGATAGCCACAGCCTATCCCTATAACAAGGAGGCGATTATAATAATCTGCGAAGAAATAATCAACGTGCGCTTCAGTGATGATGAGGCTGCAGTTGTAATATTGGATCAAACCTTGCTTCCAAATGAAGCCAAATATCTTAAGCTCTGCGAGCCGGAGAAACTATGCGAAGCAATCATATCATTGCGTGTAAGAGGTGCTCCCGCCATAGGGATTTTTGCCGCTTTCGCGCTTTATGTTTATGCTCAAAAACTTAATTGTGATTGTTTCGAAAGCTTTTCCTCTGAGGTTACTCACTTTAGTACACAGCTCAACTCAGCCAGGCCAACAGCCGTAAACCTGTCGAAACAACTGCACAGGATACTGCGGCTTGTCAGCAGTCTTCGTGCATCAACAATACCATCCATCAAAGAAGCTATGCGCCAAGAAGCTTTGCAAATACAACAGGAAGATGTGCTGATGTGCAAAGCTATTTCGGAGCATGGACAAACCCTTATAGAAAGCGGATTTGGTATCATGACGCATTGCAACGCAGGGCCGCTGGCCACATCACAATACGGCACCGCACTGGGTCCCATACTCTTAGCGCATAGTCGCGGGCTTGCGTTGAGCGTATATTGCTGTGAAACACGCCCGCTTTTGCAAGGGGCGCGTCTGACTTCTTACGAGCTTTACCGTGCCGGAGTTGATGTCACTTTGATTTGCGACAACATGGCAAGCATTGTGATGAGCGAAGGCAAGATAGATGCTATTTTCGTCGGTTGCGACAGGGTTGCGATTAATGGGGACACGGCAAACAAAATCGGCACAAGCGGACTTTCTGTGCTCGCGGCACATTACGGAATTCCTTTTTATGTTTGTTGCCCCTCATCAACCATTGACCCCGATTGCCTCACCGGCAAAGATATAGAGATAGAACAGCGTAGCCCGGAAGAAATCAAGGAAATGTTTTTTGCTGAGCCTGTTGCCCTTGCAGGTGTAAAGTGTTACAATCCATCTTTCGATGTGACAGACAACAACCTAATCACCGCAATTATAACAGAACACGGAATTTGCAGGCAGCCTTACAGTCAATCGCTTAAAATAATGTGTAATGAAGATATCAGATAACTGATTTTTTAATCAAAGGAGTACTATGGCAAGCAAAATTTATCCGGATGAGTTAACCGCTCGCAATGAAATAATAGAGGTGGGCAGACGTTTGTATATGCGAGGCTTCGTCTGTGCAAATGACGGCAACCTCAGCGCCCGCTTGTCTGAAAACATCATACTTGCAACACCGAGTGGTGTCTCGAAAGGTTTTATGAACAACGACATGCTCATTAAGCTCGATTTTGACGGAAATATCATCGAGGGTCAGCAAAACCCTTCGTCAGAAATAAAGATGCATTTGGCTATATATAAGCACGCGCCTGATATAACCGCTGTCTGCCATGCACATCCGCCGATTTCAACAACATTCGCGGCAGCAGGGGTTCCGCTCGACAAAGCAATACTACAAGAAACCGCTGTGTCTCTTGGGGTCATTCCCATTGCAAAATATGCGATGCCCGGATCGGATGAGTTAGCTGCTGCTGCTGCCAAATACTGCACGCAATATCACGGCGTGTTGCTTGAACATCATGGGCCAGTCACCTGGGGCGGTAGCGTCATGCAGGCACTCTTCAGGATGGAAAGTATTGAGTACACCGCTACAGTGACTATGTATTCCAAAATAATGGGATTTAATCGCACGATGACAAAAGAGCAAGTCACACAACTTATGACTCTACGCCCCGGTCTCGGAATCACCGCTGATCTTGGCGAATTTAAGCTAAGCGACGATTAAACTAATGCACACTTGCTGGCAGAGAAAGGATACTTAAATGAAATTATGCGCTTTTTTTAATGACAACGCCGCTTGTGTTGGTGTAAAAACAAAGCATGGAATAATAAATATAACAGCCTTGGGTTTTCCCTCATGTATGAATGAAATAATAAGCGGCGGCGATGACATGCTCAGGCGTATCGAAAGCACCATCCTTGACAGCACTTTATCAAAACAAAGCGAGGATAATCTTGTATTCCTGCCTGTAACTGAGCCTAAAAAAATCATCTGCAAGGGTCTTAACTACAAATCTCATGCAGAAGAAACCGGACAATCTGCACCCGATGACCCCGTGTTTTTTTGCAAGTTTGGCGACTCACTCAGTGCGCACAAACAACCTGTCACACTCCCGCCATGGCTGGACGCATTTGATTACGAGGCCGAGCTTGTTATCGTTATCGGAAAACCGGCATATAATGTGACCCCGAAAGAAGCATACGCACACATATTCGGCTATACCTGCGGCAACGATTTGTCGGCAAGGAAAGCACAGGCTCTTTCGAGCCAGTGGCTCTGTGGCAAAGCTCTGCCGGGTTTTGCGCCCGTCGGGCCATATGTTGTTACAAGCGACAGTTTTAATCCGGATAATCCAACCAAAATCCACTGCAAACTAAACGGAATGGCCGTACAATCCGGAAATACCTCAGATATGATTTTTTCTTGTGCGCAAATTGTCAGCGCCGCATCCAAATATTTCCCGCTTTCTTCTGGTGATTTGATTTTCACCGGCACGCCCCCGGGGGTAATTGTAGGTAAAAAGCGTGAAGACAGGGTATGGCTGAGCCCAGGGGATGTTGTTGATGTTATTATTGATGAGATAGGCACGCTCACAACTCCGCTAATCTAAAGCTGGCGGGTGCAGTGGTCAAAGCTAAATAAAAAACTATTGACAAAGCGGTTAGTCTATGCTAACTTTAAATTAGTTAGCATAGACTAACTCAATCTATACAGAAGGTATCTAAAAATGAACATTATTGTTATGAGTCTTTTTGCCGGGGTTATAGGCATGGGTCTTGGCGGTCTGCTTACCGCTTTCTTTGGAACTAAAACCGACAGGATGACCAGCGTGTTTCTGTCTTTTGCCGGCGGTGTAATGATCAGTATTGTTTTTCTTGAACTGATACCAGAGTCCATATATCTCTCAAACATTCTGGTTTCAATCATTGGGCTTGTCGCAGGTGCACTTTTGGTTCTGGGGCTTAACAACCTTACGGACAGGCTTTCGAGCAAACAAAACGGCTCACAGCTGCACGATACTTTTGCTGAGTTTTTTCATTCAAGCGAAATCATATCCAGAAAATCAAATATGCTTCGTTCCGGTATGATCATGTTATTTGCAATCGGGCTGCATAATGTCCCGGAAGGCTTGGCTATGGGCGCTGCCGGCCATTATGACGCAAGTCTCGGGTTGGCGCTTGCCATATTGATTGGACTCCACAACATCCCGGAAGGAATGGCCGTTTCCGCTCCGCTTATGGTCGGCGGGCTTTCTAAGGTAAAGTCTGTGCTCATTACTGCGGTAGTGGGTGCCACAACCATCATAGGCGCAATTGTAGGCGTTTTAATAGGTGGAATTTCAGATACGGCTGTTGCACTTTCTTTCGCCGTCGCTGGGGGTGCTATGCTGTATGTGGTTCTTGGCGAAATTCTACCCCAGTCAGTTGTCATGAGCAAAAATCGTGTTCCAACCATTTTTGCACTGATAGGCACTATTGTCGGAATGCTGTTTATAGAATTGACCCATTAATCCCATCTGAAAATGCAGCTGGTTATTTCAGGAACTCAGTACCACTGTAGCTCGCTGCAAACGCGCTTTTTGCCAGCGTCTCTGTATCGTCCATGCGATTAGCGCCCTCGGCAACAACTTGCTTGCCATACCGAGGGTGCAGTTTATTATGCCCGGAATATATGTTCGCTTACCACGCAGAACCTTAGATATGGTACGTCTTGCTATTTTCTCAACAGCGTTTGTCGTCAACGTTCCCCAAAATCCCTGAGCAGCTATAGCTTCTATGGACTCCTCGTTCGTTGCAAGCCCGCCAGGACACAGTGTTGTGACATACACCCCTTGCGGCTCAAGTTCACGACCCAGTGCATATGCAAAATCATAGAGAAATCTCTTCGAGGCTGCGTAACACGCTTTCAGCGGCATTGGATAAAGCGATGCAAGGCTTGAAACGAAAACTATATAGATCGGCTTTTGCTCTATCTGAACGCTTTCGCAGCGGCGATCCAGCATTTCATGTGTTAAGTTAATCGTCGCTTCAATATTGATGCCTATCATTGTTTTTATTTCAAACGCTGTGCGCTCAGTAAAGCCGCCCTCACAATCTATACCTGCAACATTCAGAAGCATGTCAAAAAAGATGCCCCTCTGCTGCGCTTTGCTTAGCATATCATTTACTGCTTTGCTATCGGTCAAGTCACAAGCCATAGATTGTACATCGACATCATACTTGCGCCTTATCCCCACGCTTATAGCATCCAACAAATCCTCATTCATGTCGGTCAAAAATAAATTATATCCGCGCCTCGCGCAATCCATTGCCATTGCTCTGCCTAAGCCACCACTTGCCCCTGTTATCAGTACATTCATTGTTTTCAATTCCTTTCTTGCTTTTAATTGGATTTGTAAGCCCGCAAAGCTTCATACTCACTTCATATAGCCGCTCGGCATTAGACGAATTTATTTGCCTGTTTGTCCTAAGCTCACAAGCTATCGCTCCAGCTTTATTAGTGCCCGTTTTTCCAATACCGTAATATATCCCCGGAAATCCATTTTCACAGAGCGATAAATAAATTTTTGCCGACTGCTCGGGTGATATTCCTTGCTTCATGCGTATGTTCCAGACGGCGTTTACGATACCGGATGTGTTCTTATTGCCTATTTCCGTTCGAACCAGTCCCGGATCAATCCCGCAGGCTCGCACTCCTGATGCACGCAGATGATATACATGCAGCATATTACATAGTTTTGTCTGTTTATAAGCATAGAGCGGCCTGTATCTTTTTTGGTACATCAGATCATTCCAGTTCATCTGCATCATTTTATGCGAGGTGCTGCTTGTGTTGATGACTGCGGCGTTATCACGTTTAATGAGTGGTAGAAGCTCTTGTGTCAAAAGAAATCCGGCCAGGTGATTGAGCGCAAACTGCTGCTCATAGCCCTCTTCTGTCGTCATATATCTGCTGCGCACACATCCGGCATTGTTTATGAGCGCATGGATGCCGCCCCCAAAATCTGACACTGCTCTTTCTATCTCGCGTGCGGCACGGAGCACTTCACGCTGATGCAATAAATCGGCAGTGATGAAGCGCAGTTTTGTATCCGGGTGGCCTTTTGTCATTGCCGTTTGCGCTTTATGGCAATGCTCAAGACTTCTGCCGACTCCGATTACCGGATATCCTGCCCCAAGTAGCGCCTCACAAACTGCAAATCCAATTCCGGATGTCGCACCGGTTACTATTACTGTATTTTTCATAAAGTCCACCTTCAATTCATAAATATAGTGTCAAAGTATGCTACGCAATGTGGCCAAATACTAACACAACATATCCAACATTTCAGATACATAGCGCATTAAAACATCATTAAATAATGCAGAACACACCTTTAAGTGAGATGAAAAAAAGCAAGATAAAGCTGGCGGAAGTCAAACTCCCATTAGCTTAGGGTGAAATCGTGTTTGTCAATCGCTTTCTCAATTTTTTGTACAAAATGCCGATTAATTCGTTGTTTTGTATATATTGCATAAAAGCACATTGACTTTTTACAGTAGTTGTTGTATATTTTAGATGCAAACGGATCATGCTATTAGTTCTCAAGAACGGCAAGTCCATGGCAGACTAGGTCATTTGACCAGCTAGCACAACTGCGGGGAAAGCCGCCAGTAGTCAGTACAATGGAAATGGTGTGCGTAGGCTGCATCGGAGACGTGGTGTCAAGAGAACTAGCAGGATCTGAAAAGAAAGGTGGTTTGGCTCATTGATTTTTGAGAACCACAAGTAAGCCCCGCATTCGCGATGGACGAATGCGGGGATTTGCTTTATATCTGCCAAAACTACCCTAAGAGCTGCGAATAATCGCAGCCCTTAGTTTTGGATATATTAGTCTATTGCGTCTGAATCTGTTTCATCTTGGTCCATCTCGTCTGATGTCTCATCTGGAGCTATTTCGCTTTGATATGCTTGTCCGACTAAAATGTCACTCGGTCTGGAGTATGGTCTTTCAAGCAATGTCCAAGGACGTTCAGGCGCTAACATCTCAATCCAA
>WQUY01000030.1 GCA_009781855.1 Oscillospiraceae bacterium
AGACCACCCCGTCAGGCTTCGCCTGCCACCCCTCCAAGGAGGGGAATAAAGTCAAATGTCAGGAATTCCCTCGACAGCAAAACCATCAGCAACACCCTGTAAGTCTGGTATGCTGGGGTCTGTTCGATGATTTTCAACAAAAATCCTCGTCCCTCGTCATTCTGCGCGTCAGTCGCAGAATCTATGATGCCAGACCTTTGACAACTTACGTTCTGGAATGCAGCTAACCGCGTACCAATAGACAACAGCTCTCAACATTTGCAGTTCTCGGGAACATATCAACGGCACATGCTTTTTTGAGCACATAACCCTCAAGCCGCCGGATATCGCGGGAAAGTGTTGCAGGGTCGCAAGAAACATAAACCAAACGCTTTGGCGAAAGTTCAAGTATCTTTGAAATGGCACCCTTTGATAGGCCACTGCGCGGCGGATCAACAATGACGCAGTCTGGAGCGATGCCTCCGGCATCCCATTTTGCTGCATCTGCAGAAACAAAATCAATATGAGTAAATCCGTTGCGCCGCGCGTTTTCATGCGCGGCTTTTATTGCTGCGGAATTTTGCTCAATGCCCAGAACACGCCCTGCATCTCGTCCGACGAATATCGCCATAGAACCCACGCCGCAATAAAGGTCAACCAAGGTTTCGTCAGCCGACAGCGCAGCATACTCTCTAGCCTTTTGAAACAACAGCAAAGCGGCATCTGTGTTTACTTGGAAAAAGCCCGAAACCCTGAATGTCAGGCCGTCCAGAACTTCGGTTAAAGGTGCGCCGATGCCATCATGCCCTGAACGAAGCGTTATCTCAGCTTTTTCTCCGGAGGCACAGAGACCGCCAAGCGCAAAGTTCAAATCGCCCTTGAGCAAAGCGCACCTTTTGATTGCAATAACATCATGGCTTCCCGCTTTGTAAAATCCCCAACGCGCCCCATTCGAATGAAAAACGGCCTTGTTTCTGTAGCCGTCAATTTGGCCGGTGCTCAGAATCTCGTCAGCACAGACGATAGAACCGCCTATGCGGCTCAGTGCGTCATTTACGCGTAAAAGCTTTGCCTCAAGCTCCTCGCTGTAAGAAATATGGCGAAAATCACAGCCGCCACACCCTGGATAATAAGGACAGTCAGGCTCTATCCGGTGAGCTGAAGGGGTCATCAGCTGGACAATCTCGCCGCGAGCGCTTCGCGGAAGCTCTTTGGTCAGCTTGATTCTTAAAACATCACCCCTGGCTGCGCCCCTGACGAACACGACTTTGCCATCATCCATCCGAGCCACGCCCTCCCCACCGGAGTCATAGCCAGTAATCGTAACGGTATGCAATTGAGCAGACGAACATGCTGAGACATTCAAACGCTTATCCATTTTCTGTAGCTACCTTATAAAATTAGTCATAGGGCGCTTCTCATAATGCGGCGGTGCAATATCAGATTTTGTCGCGTCCATCATCTTCAAAACCCATGCCATATTCCGTGCAACTCTTCTGAGACTGGAAAGGCCCTCGGGGTCTTGCAAAACCTCTCCTGTGAAAGTTCCATGTATTATAGTTTGACCGACCGCAATCATCTCACTTGAAAAGAAGAATCGGTTTAAATCATCAATGGTCGTATAACCGCCGGTTCTGCGAAGAATTGCAGCAGAGGCACCGACCTTATGCCGCATCTTGCCTGTTTGTATGCATGGGAACATAAACCTATCAAGAAAGGCTTTCATTTGCCCCGGCATAGTCCCGAAATAGACCGGCGCGGCCAGCAAGATGCCATCTGCTTGAATAAGTTTTTCTGACATAGCTTTGAGATTATTGTCCGGGATAGCGCAAGTGCCGGTTTCGACGCAACCTCCGCAAAATATGCATCCGGCAACTCGCCCGTCACCGACATGCAAGCACTCTGTTTCTATGCCCTCTTTATGCAGTTCGTCAAAAAACTCAGTTATTGCGAGAAATGTATTTCCATCCGCTCTGGGGCTACCATTAACACCTATTACTTTCATGATTTTCCTCCCATCATTTTTTACTAGCTTTTGCTAATCATATCATGCTCAATCGACTGAGTCTATGATTTATGTCAGAGTCTGCGATTTCCTGCGATTTGTCTCAGATATTTCTTGACAAATCATACCTCAGCGTATTTAATATTATGATTAAATTACGAAAGGTTGATTCGGTATGATTATTGGCATTCCAAAAGAAATTAAAGCACAAGAAAACCGCATTGCGGCAACACCTGCAGGCGTAACATGCTTCGTCGCGGCCGGGCATAAGGTGATTGTGGAAAAAAGCGCCGGAAACGGAAGTGGGTTCTCCGACAAGGAATATCTGGATGCCGGAGCGGCAATTGTTGACAAAGCAGAAGAAGTATATGCCGATGCCGATATGATCTATAAAGTGAAAGAGCCGCTTGAGCCGGAATACAAGCTTTTGAGAGAAGGGCAAGTGCTTTTTACATATTTGCATCTCGCTCCGGATCCTACACAAACTCAGGCGTTGTTGGATGCAAAGGCCACTGCCATAGCATATGAGACAGTTCAGCTTCCAAACGGCTCACTACCACTTCTGGCTCCTATGAGTGAAATTGCCGGCAAACTATCGGTACAAATAGGCGCGACGCTACTCCAAAAGTTCTATCAGGGTAGTGGAATCCTCTTAGGTGGCCTTCCGGGAGTAACTCCGGCACATGTAGTAATCATTGGCGGGGGAATCTCAGGTGCAGGCGCTGCAAAGATAGCATGTGGCTTTGGTGCGCGTGTGACAGTACTCGACTTATCTCTCGACCGCCTCGCATACCTGCACGACATATTGCCCGGACGAATAGCGACGATACTCTCCAATCCTCAAACGATTGCAAATGCAGTCGCGGAAGCAGATCTGCTCATAGGCGCTGTGTTGGTTCCGGGAGCTAAAGCACCGAAGCTGGTGACAGAAGACATGGTAAAAGCGATGCGTCCGGGCTCAGTGATTGTAGATATTTCCATTGATCAAGGCGGCATAGCAGAAACAATCAACAGAACGACGAGCCATGAAAATCCATATTATATCAAACATGGCGTCACACACTACTCTGTACCTAATATGCCCGGAGCA
The DNA here is from genome assembly GCA_009781855.1 of Oscillospiraceae bacterium. Taxonomy (GTDB): domain Bacteria; phylum Bacillota; class Clostridia; order Oscillospirales; family Oscillospiraceae; genus WRMH01. The sequence continues at coordinate 3,075 of WQUY01000030.1, forward strand.
GTTCCGAGAACTTCAACATTTGCACTGTCCAATGCCACGCTCCCATATGCACTCGATATCGCAAACAAGGGCGCTGAGCGTGCAATGATTGAAAACCCTGCTATATTTAAAGGGCTTTCCACCTACAAAGGGCAATTAGTTTGTGAGGCTGTTGCGCAAGCGCAAGGGCGTGAATACGTACCCGCTGTTCTGGTTTAGCTACCAGCTTTAGTTAGCGCTGAGCCGACCTGCGCAAAAGTGGTGCAGTATCTTGGGTGACGAAACAAACCCAATCGGTTTTATCGGGCTGCGAAAGCAGCCCGATTATGGAGGGATTATGCAACCGGAAGAAATTATAAATAATATTTATTGCATACCGGTGCCTTTGCCCGGCAACCCGCTGAAGGAGATAAACAGCTACTTTATACGTGACCCTGAGTGTAGTTTGCTTATAGACACGGGGTTTCGTCACTCGGCGTGCAAAGAAGCCTTGATGGCTGGGCTCAGCATGCTTGGAGCAAAACCGGGGTCTTTCGATATATTCCTCACCCACGTTCATGCAGACCACTCAGGGCTTGCGGCAGAAATCATAGGAACTGAGCGGAAAATATACATCAGTGAAATCGACTGTGCTTTGATGGATATGTTACCTATACCTGGTGCGCATAGGGGAGAAGATAGATGGGTATGGAAAAAAGAACGTGACATACGTTCCGGAATGCCTGTTGAAATGATTGACGATATGGAAAAGTTCAACCCCGCACTCAAATTTGCGCCACTGGGCGGTGCGCAGTATACAGCGGTAAAGGACGGTGCGGTTTTTAATGTTGGCGGATACGCCCTCAAATGCATCCAAACACCGGGGCATTCACCGGGACATATCTGCTTGTGGGACGAAGCTAGCGGACTGATTTTTACTGGAGATCACGTGCTTTTTGATATAACTCCCAATATAACAGCGTGGCCGGCGGTAGAAGATTCTTTGGGGGATTATTTGGATTCCTTGCAATTAGTACGTAAACTTCCGGTAAAAAAAGCCCTTCCGGGGCATCGAAATCCCGGTGTTTTCCATGAGAGAATTGACCAGCTTATCGAACACCATGACAGACGGCTTGCCGAGGTTTGGGACATTGTCAACAAACATCCCGGACTCACTGCATATGATATAGCAGGAAAAATGCAATGGAAAATCCGCGCAGCAAACTGGAATGAATTTCCTGCATCACAAAAAATATTTGCAGTGGGAGAAGGCCTTGCACATCTGAATTATCTGCGTCTGCGTGGCAAAATCAGGCGTGAGATAGATGGTAATGTATATAGGTTTTATAAGGAGAATGATTCATGAAAATAGGCATCATCGGACTCAATCAAACAGGCAAAACGACTCTGTTTAACCTGTTGACCGGCAGAACTGACGGAGTTGCACCCAGTGGAAAGAGCGCTGCGAACATAGGGACAGGCTTTGTGCCTGACGAGCGGGTTGATTTCCTTTCCGTAATATATAAACCGAAAAAAACCACGTATGCGAAGCTTGATATCATAGATGTAGCAGGGTTTTCCGTATCAACTGACGGGAGAAGTTCAGGGTCATCCGTATTTCTTAACGATGTCCGGCCTTGTGATGCACTCGTACACGTATTACGCGCCTTTGAATCCGGCTCGGTTGCACATGATATGGGAGATATTGATCCTGCAAGGGATCTTGAAGCGGTTGAAACGGAAATGCTAATTGCTGATCTTGAGATGATCGAGAAGCGAATCGGGCGCATCAAAACCGGCAAGAAAATAACCAAAGAAAATGAAGTTGAACTTGCGCTTTTGGAGCGCTGCTTTACATGGCTTGATGATGGCGGTTCTATACTTGACATGGAAATGTCAGAAGCAGAGCGACTGGCAATAAAAAGCTTTACATTCCTTACCGAAAAGCCGCGCATTGCCGTTGTCAACCTGGATGAAAGTCAATGGGAATCCAAGTCATGGCCTAATCAGGATGGGCTTAAGGCGCTTTGCGAGAAACTGAATATTCCGCTTATTGAACTTTGCATTGAATCGGAATTGGAGATAAACCGGCTACCGGAAGAGGACAAGCAAATCTTTATGGAAGATATGCAAATTGAGCAGCCGGGTATAGCCGTCTTAGCACGTACAGCATATGAACATTTGGGTCTTATCTCATTTTTGACCGCTGGAGAGGATGAGTGCAGAGCTTGGACAATCGAAAAAGGAACGATTGCAAAACATGCGGCAGGAAAAATCCACTCGGACATAGAACGAGGCTTTATACGAGCGGAAGTGGTAAAATATGACAGTATAAAAGAACTTGGATCTATGGCAAAAGTTAAAGAAAAAGGGTTGTTTAGATTAGAGGGCAAAGAATACATTGTGGTTGACGGAGATATAATAAACTTCCGCTTCAATGTTTAGCGTTCATAATATAATAGAATAAGTTCGCCCGGAGGATGTTTTGGAAATGCATAAAGCATTTGAAATAGGCCCAATCAGGCCGCCCAGTGAAGCCGACAGTTTGCTGCTGAGAGTTACGCGCAACTGCCCATGGAATAAGTGCAAGTTTTGCACACTCTACAGAAAACACCAATTCAAAGCGCGCCCTGTCGCAGACATAAAAGCAGACATAGACCAAATTGCGCAGTACAGGCAAAACATAATCGACGGCATCCCGGAAAATTTGTACGCATTGCCTGAGGAAATGGCACAAAGATATCTTCATATCATGCGCTGGATGTCTTGCGGTGAAGAGTCAGTATTTTTGCAGGATGCCAACACGGTTGTTTTGACCTATGACAAACTTAGGGAGATTTTGGATCATTTAAGAAAAAGGCTGCCGAATATAAAAAGAGTCACGACATATGGCAGAGTCGATTCGCTTAACAAATTTTCGCTTGAAGAGCTAAAAGGTCTTAGAGAAGCAGGGCTTGATCGCATACACTCAGGATATGAGTCAGGCTCGGACGAAGTGCTCAAACTCATAAACAAAGGCTATACAAAAGCCCTTGAAATAGAAGCCGGTCAGAAAGTTAAAGCCGCAGGCATTGAACTTTCAATTTATTTTATGAATGGAGCCGGCGGTAGCGCCTTATCAAATAGCAACGCAATAGAGACAGCAGATGTTGTCAACAAAGTAAATCCTGACTTTATCAGGATAAGAACATTTGTGGCCCAAAGGCACACTGAGCTCTACGAGGAAATACAGCAGGGGCAAATTATAGAATGTGCAGACAAAGAAAAGGCTCTGGAACTTAAAAAAATGATTGAGCACATAGACGGAGCTGATGGGAAACTGATAAGCGACCACATAATAAATCTTTTTGAAGATGTCAATGGATGCTTAAAAACAGATAAACAAAAAATGCTGAACATATTTACAGAGTTTGAAGCGCTTGATGAAATTAATCAAAAAAAGTATCAGATAGCATGTCGGTTAGGTATGGTCAGGTCACTGAGCAACATGTCTCATCTTACGCGTGAGCAACTGGGTACAATAGACTCCTATTTGCAAAAGTTTGACACAGAAGAGGAGTTTGAAGCATTTTTATCAAAGCTCTTGAGAAGATATGTATAGAAAAAAGTTGACAGGTTATAAAATGGTGTTATATAATTCATTTCCGCGTAATTTCGCGTAAAGGTATATCCGACGGATTCGGCAAGCGCCGAATCCATGGAAGATAGAAGACGATTACTATCAAATATGTCAAGGAGGTGCAATTATGCTTAGGACATATCAGCCTAAAAAAAGGCAGCGCTCAAAGGAGCATGGATTTCGCAAAAGAATGAAAACCAGAAACGGACGCAAGGTGCTTGCTCGCCGTCGTGCAAAAGGCAGAGAGAAGTTATCTGCTTAGTTTCAAAAGCTCTGGGTGCTTGCCCTAATCCCTCGGACTAAAGCAGTCCGGCAAGAGGTGACGCGATTGAAAGTTACGACGTCGCTGAAAAAGAACTACGAGTTCAAAAGGCTTTATAACAAAGGCAAAAATGCGGCGTCGCAGTACGCCGTCGTATATTGCAGGCGAAACGGTAGCCAGGCAAATCGCCTTGGCATCACTGTCAGCACTAAAATAGGCGGTGCTGTTCAGAGAAACCGTGTCAGGCGCAGGTTGAAGGAAATCTATAGAATCAACGAAAAAAGACTTAATGTCGGTTATGATGTTGTTATAGTCGCAAGGGTGAAAAGCAGGTTTTCAAGTTATAAAGAACTTGAAGCCAGTGTTTTGTCGCTGCTTAAGAAACTAAAGATTTTCATTGAAAACGAGGCGGAGGCAGCATGTGAAACGAGACGTACCTAAGCGAGCACTCATAGGAGTGATTCGCTTTTACAGAAAAAACGTTTCACCATTGTCAGCGCCGAGGTGCAGATTCACGCCGACATGTTCGAGATATGCCCTTGAGGCAATTGAAACTTATGGCGCCGGCAAAGGCACTTGGCTTGCATTGCGCCGGATTTTGAAATGTCACCCATTCCACAAAGGCGGTTACGACCCTGTACCGTAGTATACCGACTCAATGCGTATACCCAGGTTCTGTGGGCCTGCCCGCGTCAGGAGAAATAATGTTTGAAATTTTTGACTTTATAGCAAGACCTTTCGGTCAGTTCCTAATGTTCCTTTATGATTTTTCTGGAAACTATGGCCTGGCTTTGCTGCTTTTTGCTGCGTCAATCAGAGTGATTTTGCTACCATTTCAAATGAAAAGCAAGCGCGGAATGATGAGGCAGGCCAGACTGCAACCGAAGCTTCAGGAAATACAGAAAAAGTATGCTTCAAACAAGGCCAAAATCAATGAAGAAATGCAGAAGATGTATAAGGAAGAGGGTGTCAACCCCGCTTCCGGTTGCTTGTGGGGATTTCTTCCTCTGCCGATAATGCTGGCACTGTTTCAAGCGATACGCCGCCCACTTACAATGATGATGGGCGTAAGAGAAGAGCTACTTGAAGCATGCGTTGAAATATACGCAAACGGTGTATATATATGTGAGGTCGCAGGAGGCGCAATAGCGCACAGACTTCACGAAACTGGGTTTACACAGCAACTTGCCCAAGGATTTGGGGGAGGCGGGCTGTACTTAGAGATGGAACAGGCCACTTGGATATCAAGACATTGGGATCAATTCTCAGATTTTGTGGGTTATGGATTACAGCAAATATCTTTCTATCTAGGCCCAATGAACCTTGGCCATCAGCCGCTCTGGGACTTCTTTTGGCATGAAAGCACCGATTGGAGCCATGTTGATGGATGGTTGCCGGGGCTTTTGCTGTTTTTTATCCCCTTGGTTTCTGGTGGTGCACAATTTGTATCCGCAGCCATTACCCGAAAAGTGTCGCCTCAGCCGCAAGTGCAAGAAGGTGCAGGCAAATCGATGCAGACCATGATGATGCTTATGCCTCTAATGTCGGTTTATTTTGGATTTATACTGCCAGCGGCACTTGGTTTTTACTGGACAATAGGCACAATTCTTCAAATCGGTCAAGATTTGTGGCTCAACAAGAAATACACAAAGATTCTTGATGCTGAAGATGCAGAACGAAACAGACTTCGTGCCATAAAAGAAGCTGAGATAGAAGCAAAAAGGCTTGAAACAGAGCGTAAAAAAGCAGAAGGCATTGTCGAGAAAAACCCAAATAAATCAAAGCGTAAACAACAAATAAACGAAAAACAAGAAAGACTTGAAAAAACGGCGGAATGGGAGAAAAAACACACACCTCCTTCCGATGCCGAAGAAGTGCTTGAACCCAGCAGAGAAGGAAAAAGGCGCTATGCCAGAGGCCGCGCATATGACCCGGAGAGATATCCCGAAGTGGAAGGCGCAGTGGGCGATGCATCAGACATCGACGACCCAGATTTAGATGATGATGCTGAGAATCTGGATGTCGATGCAGATAATGCGGAATCACCGGACATGTCATCCGAAGAAAACGATATCAATGAAGACGATGATAGGAAATAACTTGGGCGCTATCGGAGCTTTCAAGTAGGGAAGCTTGAAAACCTAAATCATATGCACAATTCCCCCTAAGGAGTGAAAATATGCAAAAATCTATCGAAATGTCCGGAAGGACAGAGGAAGAAGCCATTGAGGCGGCTCTGACAGAGCTGGGCTTAATGCGCGATGATGTGTCGGTTGAAATCATTGAACAGGCAAAAAGTGGATTTTTGGGTCTGAAAAACACACCCGCTGTTGTTAAAGTTATATACGAAGTCAAAGAAAACCGCGCAGAAAAAGTTGAGACATTTTTGGAAGGGCTTCTTTCCAGGATGGATGTAGAAGCAAGTATAGAAGTTACAGACAATGATAATGCAATTAATGTAACCCTTGCAGGAAAAGAACCCGGTGCGCTTATAGGCCGACGCGGAGAAACGTTGGATGCGATTCAACACCTGACAAACTATGTCATTAACCGTGGTGCTTCCGGAAGAGTAAGAATAAACCTTGATGCCGAAAATTACAGGCAGCGCAGGAACGAAACGCTCGAAAGCTTAGCGGCCAGAACAGCCGGCAAAGTAATTAAATATAGACGTAATATGACGCTTGACCCAATGAATGCCTATGAGCGTCACGTTATCCATTCAGCGTTGCAGGAGCATGACAGTGTATCCACATATTCTGTGGGTAGCGAACCAAACAGACGTGTTGTTGTGGTTTTTGGTCAAGCCGGAAATCAGGAAAAATCATCCGCTGGGGGAAATTATCGTGAGTGGCGGTAAGTTTTGCAAGAAAGACTTTGCGTCGCAGTGGCAAAAATTACATCAGGGAGGAAACAACAATGGTATATGAGAAAATAAAAGAGGCACTTGTAGCACAATTTGAGGTTGACCCGGACAAGATAACTCCAGAAACAGATATAATGAATGATTTGGGTGCCGACTCCCTTGATCTTGTCGAACTAATCATGACACTTGAAGATGAGTATGGTGTAAGTGTGACAGACGAATCTGTTTACGAACATAAAACAGTCGGCGAAATCGCAGAGTTTATTGAATCGCTGATAAAATAAAATTTTTAGCAGTAATTTAGCAGTAAATTAAAGGGGTTAGCGGACTAAGGGTAGATAAGCTCTGTCCACTAGCCCTTGTTTAAAAGATTTTATCCGGAGGTCAAAACCTTATGAAAAAGTATGGATTGAATGAATTAAGAGAAATGTTTTTGGCGTTCTTTGAAGAAAAGGGCCATTTGAGGCTGCCAAGTTATCCTTTGATTCCGCAGGATGATCCATCGTTACTGCTTATAAATTCGGGCATGGCGCCGATGAAGACATGGTTTACCGGTGAGCAGGAGCCTCCGAGGAAACGCGTATGCACATGTCAAAAGTGCATACGAACCGGTGATATTGAAAATGTCGGCAAAACTTCGCGTCACGGAACATATTTTGAAATGCTCGGAAACTTCTCTTTTGGCGATTATTTTAAGCATGAAGCAATCGTATGGTGCTGGGAGTTTCTGACTCAAAGAGTCGGGTTGGATAAAGAACATCTGTATCCATCCGTTTATTTTGACGATAATCAAGCCTTTGAGATATGGAGAGATGTGGTCGGGGTCTCGCCTGAGCGGATATACAAACTTGGCAAAGAGGACAATTTTTGGGATCATGGTTCTGGTCCTTGCGGCCCATGCTCTGAAGTCTATTTCGACAGAGGTGCTGAACACGGTTGCGGAAAACCGGAATGTGCTCCAGGATGTGATTGTGACAGATACGTAGAGATTTGGAATAATGTATTTACGCAATTTAGCAATGATGGTGAAGGGAATTACACAGAACTCAGCCAGAAAAATATCGACACGGGAATGGGACTTGAGCGTCTTGCATGTGTCTGTCAGGATGTTGGCAGCATGTTCGAAGTCGATACGATAATGAACATCATCAAAAAAGTGTCTGAGATGAGTGGCGTAGCATATGGGCAGGCCGGCGAGACAGACACTTCAATACGCGTAGTAACAGATCATATCCGTTCGGCAACAATGATGATTTGTGATGGCGTTATGCTGTCAAACGAAGGCCGAGGATATGTATTGCGCCGCCTACTGCGTCGCGCTGCAAGACATGGAAGACTGCTTGGAATCAAGGGCATATTCTTGCACGAGCTTTGTGATGCAGTTATTGAAGAAAATAAGGGAGCATATCCCGATTTGCTTGAAAAAGCAGGGTTTATTGCTCGGCTAATCCGAACAGAGGAAGAAAATTTTGGAAAGACCATAGATAGTGGAACCGCAAAGCTGGGTGGGCTTATCACTGAGTATAAAGACAGAGGCGAATCCATTCTATCCGGAGCTGATGCTTTTAAGCTTTATGATACGTACGGATTTCCACCTGACCTTACACTTGAAATACTTGAAGAAAATCAAATGAGTGCGGATATAAATTCTTTTGACGAACATATGCAAGAGCAGAGACTTCGTGCAAGAAAAGCAAGAGAAGCGTTGGGCGATTTGGCATGGGCAGGTGTTGAGTTAGGTCTTGACAATACACCTACGACTTTTACAGGATTTGAAACTGAGGTTGAAAATGGTACAATTCTGGCAATTGTAACTCAAGGAGAGTTGAGTTCGTCAATGCGTGCCGGAGATGAAGGTCTCATAGTTCTTGACAAAACACCGTTTTATGCAGAAAAAGGTGGACAATCGGCAGACTTCGGAACCATTGAGCGTGATGGCGCTGTGTTTGAAGTAAATTCAGTTCAGGTGAGCAAGGGCGACAAGTATATGCATTATGGTAAAATGCGAACCGGTTCCGTTGCAGTAGATGATCTGGTAACAGCAAAGATAAACAATCAACGTCGCCATGCAATAATGCGTGCACACTCGGCAACACACCTGTTGCACACGGTATTGCGCACAGTTCTTGGAGACCATATCAGGCAAGCAGGGTCGCTGGTTGAGCCAGACAAGTTGAGATTCGACTTTACACATTTTTCGGCGCTTACAAAAGAAGAACTGGCCGAAATTGAAAGTCGAGTAAACGAAGAGATTCTTCAAGGGCATAATATTACTGCAGATGAAATGCATCTGGATAAAGCGAAACAACTCGGAGCAATAGCGCTTTTTGGGGAGAAGTATACAGAAAATGTTCGTGTGGTAAAAATGGGTGAGTCTATTGAGCTTTGTGGGGGAACGCACCTTGACAATACTGCAAAAACAGGAGCGTTTGCAATAACATCAGAATTCTCCGTAGCTTCAGGCATACGTCGTATTGAGGCCATTACCGGAAGAGCAACGCTTGCTGCGCTGAGTGGTGCGAGAGAGCACTTGGCTGTTTTGTCAGGATTACTCAAAGCCGGAGCGCCGGATGAGCTGCCGGGAAAGGTAGAGCAAAATATAAACATGATTCGAGAACTGCGCGTGAAACTGGATGCGGCGATGTCGAAAGATGCCAGCAGCGAAGCAAAGCGCATACTCAACGAGGCCAAAGAAATAGGTGCGTTGAAAGTAATCACAAATATTTTCAAAGATGAAAATATAGAAGTTGACAAATTAAAACAAATGGCAGATACATTGCGCGATTGGGATGCAAGCGTTGTTGTAGCGTTTGCGGCGGTCAAAGAAGATAAAATTACAATCATGGCAGCCAGTGGCAAAGATGCAGTTGCAAAAGGTATCAAGGCAGGGGACATTGTCCGTGAGGTTTCGAAACTTTGCGGCGGCTCCGGTGGTGGCAAACCTGACTTTGCAATGGGTGGCGGCAAGGAGCCAGATAAAGTGCAAGCAGCACTTGATGCCGCCTATGATATGGTTAGAGAAAAACTAAGTAATTCATAATAATCTGAAACGGAGCAAGAATTATGTCCGAATGTATTTTCTGTAAGATAATAGCCGGCGAAATTCCATCACAAAAAGTTTACGAAAACGAATATGTATACGCATTTCGCGACATATCACCACAAGCTCCGGTTCATATCCTCGTTGTCCCTAAAGAGCATGTGGAATCAGTGGCAAATCTAAGTGCAGAAAACTCATATATGGTTGCAAAATGCTTTGAAGCAATTGCAGAAGTTGCAAAAAGTGAAGGGCTTGTGGAAGGTTTCCGCGTGATAACGAATTCAGGAAAAGCAGCAGGACAAACGGTGTTTCATCTGCACTTTCACTTGTTAGGCGGTAAGATAATGGGCGAATCGTTGATTTAAACCATAGATATATGTGGTGCGAGACTGCTTGCGCTTACAGCTTGACTTGTAGTATAATGAAATTAAGAAAATTGACAGATAGGGGTTGAGTTTATGGTTAAACTACGTAATGAAAAAGGTTCGATCAATGTAAAAAGATCCGTTTTCACTACTCTCACCGGAGATGCAGCCACGAACTGCTTCGGCGTAAAAGGCATGACCATTCGTAATGTTTCAGATGGTTTCGTGCATATGCTGAAACCGGAATTTATGGGAAAAGGCGTACATGTTGAAATCAACGCCGACAATACAATATCAATTTCTCTCCATATTGCAGTGGATCAGGGTGTCAACATTCCGGTTGTTTGTGAGAGTATTATAGAAGAAGTCCGATATAAGGTGACAAGTAGGACAGGTGTTGAAATCAAACGTGTGGACATATTTGTTGACAAAATGATTATCGGTTAAGGGGGTAGCCGTTTGACAAAGCAAATCACAGGTGAGCTGATACAGAAAATGATTGCAAATGCAGCCGCCGCTATAGAAAATCAAAAAAACGAAGTTAACGAACTCAATGTTTTTCCTGTTCCCGACGGTGATACAGGGACAAACATGAGTTTAACCATCGGCGCTGCCGACAAAGCGCTTGCGGCCATTGTTCCAAAGTCAGTAGGCCATGCCGTGGAGGTCATGGCCAGCGCTATGCTACGTGGAGCCAGAGGAAATTCCGGAGTTATTCTTTCGCTTCTGTTCAGAGGCTTTTCTAAGCAGCTTAAAGACTTGGACACGGCCAATGCTGAAATGTTCGCACATGCGCTTGCCAATGGAGTCGAATCGGCATACAAGGCAGTTATGAAACCTGCGGAAGGTACAATGCTAACCGTTTCAAGAATGGCGGCAGGCTCGGCAGTCAGTGCAGCCGAAACAGAGGAAGACATTGAGGCGGTATTAGAGCAGGCGCTTTCAACAGGGTACGTTGCTTTAGCCGAGACAATGAACCAAAACCCAGTGCTGAAAAAAGCAGGGGTCATTGATGCCGGGGCAAAGGGATACCTCTACATGCTCGACGGGATGCTCAAAGCCATGCGTGGGGTGGTTATTGAAAAAGCAGCAGCCGATTCAGACGCGCATCAGAAAGCTGATTTTGCTCAGTTCAATGAGGAAGATATTACCTTTACTTATTGCACAGAGTTTATGATAACTCGGCAATCAGACAAGGATATAAGGACTTTGCAGGCATACCTTGACAGCCGCGGAGACAGCGTTGTCGTGGTAGATGATGATTCGATTATCAAAGTGCATGTGCACACAGACGAGCCGGGCAATGCGCTCACCGAAGCGCTAACGTATGGGCCGCTTGTTTCTATAAAAATTGAAAATATGCGAGAACAACACTCGGAAGCAGTTGCAGCTGCCGAATCGTCACAAAAAGAAGAGCCGGTTGAAATGAAAGAATATGCCATTGTTGTGGTATGTGCAGGTGAAGGGATTTCTGAGGTTTTTTGTGACTTGGGCGCTGACAAAATCATCACTGGTGGCCAGACGATGAATCCTTCGACAGAAGACATACTTGAGAAAATCAATGATGCGCCATCGGAAGTTGTATTTGTATTGCCAAACAATAAAAACATCATCATGGCAGCGCAGCAATGCGTAAAGCTATCTGATAAGCAAGTAATAGTTATTCCGACTAAGAGCATTCCGCAAGGGATATCGGCCATGCTTGCCATTGACGTAACTGAAAACGTTGATGAAATGACCGAAAATATGGTGGCTGCCGCAAACCGTGTACATACCGCGCTGGTCACGAAAGCAGCGAGAGATTCTAATTTCGATGGTCTTGAAATCACAAAGGATGAACACCTAGCCCTTATTGAGGATCATCTTGCGGCAAATGGCGCGGATGAAAGTGAAGTCTTTGACTCAGTAGCCAAGCAACTGAGCGGGTTTTCGCCCGAGTTTGTCACTATATTTACGGGTGTAGATGCACAACACGAAGCAACGACGTTGATTGCAGCGAAAATCAGCGCAGCGGCACAAGGTGCTGAGGTCGCTGTGATAAATGGTGGACAGCCGGTATATCACTATATCATCTCAGCAGAATAAGAAAGTTAGATAAAATGAATTGCCGGGGTCATAAAATAGACCCCGAGCAATGAAGGCGGCAGTGCATTTTTAGTGCATTTTCTTACAAAACTATTGACGTGTGAGGCCTGTTGTGATATCATGTACCTCGCTGTCAAAATTGACGGCATCCAAAACGATATCGCGGGATGGAGCAGTCCGGTAGCTCGTTGGGCTCATAACCCAAAGGTCGGAGGTTCAAATCCTCCTCCCGCAACCAAATTGAGCCTGTAGTTATAAAGACTATGGGCTTTTAATTTTCTCTTGTATTGCGCAACTAAGTTTGAGTCGCAAAAGCCCTTGGATTGCCCCTCGTATTGTAACAGGCAGGCTACGATATACACCTTTTATTTCTGTTTCGTGCATCATAACAAGACTGTGTATTTCTTTGATTATGGCTTTGGTTAAGGGCGCATTTTCATCTGCCAGTTTTATCATATATGCAAAGGCTTCTTTATTCCAGGCCTATTACGCGCTCACCATTATACTATCCTATCTAACATTTTACTAGCACTTTTCTCAGAAGCTTTCTCAGGACGGCGAAGATGGATTTACTTTTGTCAAAGAAAAACTTGTTACAATTTATCGGGAACGGTATAATGAGTGAACAAACGATAACACAAACCCTTCCACCCCATATATTGAGGAGGCATAATGCGAAATATTGATGTCAGGAATATAAGCTTGGGTCAGATACAATACTTCTTGAAAGTCGCTGAATGCAAATCTTTCACGAAAGCGGCTGCTTACTTCTACCTGACTCAGCCAACCATCAGCAAGAGTATCGCGGCCATGGAATCAATGCTTGGCATTTTGCTTTTCGTCAGGGAAAAACAAAGCATTCGCCTGACCCCGGCAGGGCGTCATCTCTATGAAAAATGGAGCGGAGTTGCAGTACTGGTCGAAGATGCTGTGGAAGAAGCATATGCCATACAAAAAGGATACATGAAGAAACTTTCCATAGGAGGAATGGACTCGCATCGGCCTGAAATTTTCATGTTGCCATCCGTGGAAGCCTTTCAGAAGAAATATCAAAATGTGAGCATCCGTGTAGATACAGGTACTGCCGAAGATGTTCGGGAAATGCTGACAGACGGGGAGCTTGATATAATACTGACGGTACTCTATGATTCGGTCTATCTCAATGAAAATCAATATTGCTGTACGACTCTGTATGAAGTTCCTTTAGAGGCCTGTATGCTTAAGACGAACCCACTTGCAGGGAAAGAAATGCTGAATATCACCGACCTGAGCAAATCTGACTTCATAGCGATTTCGCCATTGCAGCTACCCAGCTATACCGAAATGCTCAGAGCCCTTTGTGAGCCGCATGGATTTTTGCCGAATTTTTCGTGTTACACATCCAATGCCAATTCACTAACGCTTAACCTGACTTCGAGCAATGACATTTTTATTTGCGACAGATTTTATAGAGACTACGGAAATGACCACCTATGTTTCAGACCGATAGCCGGTACAAAAAGTGGGATAGTCATGTGCTGGAAAAAAGACAATCTCAAGAAAGAACTCAGCAATTTTGCAGAGATAACAAAGCAACACGCAGAGCGGGCTTTGTCCAGATAATGTTGACAAAACAGAGAGATTCCGAATTCTAGGCACATAATGATATAAATGAATATTGTTGTTCTGAGGCAAATAAAGAAAGCGAATTCGCAAAGCATGAGATACCAGTGCTTTGCGAGTTTTTCATTTATACAAGACTATTTCTGGAGAAAACATAAGTCATTCCTAAATGGAATAGGGTGATGGAGATTTTCAATTTTTCTTTCCTTAGCCACAATAGTATAATCTTCACAAAATGTGCCAATGAAATCAAATAAAATTAGTGCAGTTGGATGAAGGAGGATGCAACAATGGCAGAGACAAAGAAAACACAAGAATTATACGGCGAAAGATTAAAACGTGTTCAAGATGCAGCAGCGCTCAAAGAGCCGGATCGTGTACCTATCATCATACCCGGGACTAATGTGTTCGCAAATCTTGATGCAGGGTACACAATGGCTGAGGTTATCTATGACCATGACAAAGCACGGGACGCCATAAAGAAATTTCTCATTCGATACGAACCGGACAGTGGCTATGTAACCGGCACCGGATTTGAAGGCACCGGGCCTATGATCGAAAAATCCGGAATCAAGCATGTGCGATGGGCTGGTATGCCCGGTGATGTCATTGACAAAAACAGCGTACATCAATTCATTGAATACGAAACATTTTTTGAAGATGAATTTGACCAAGTGACCAGAAACATTGGTGAATTTTCAGCAACAAAGTATCTCCCACGCATATTTAAACTGCTAGAGCCAATGGAAAAATTCAATTTCACCTCGACACTGCAAGCATTTCATACAGGATACCAACCTTTGGGACGCGCTTTTGCTGACCCGGAAGTCCAGAATATGATCAAAGAGCTTGTGGAGCTTGATGCGATGTGGGGTAAATACTATGGTGAGCTTGGCGAGCTTGCAGGCGAAGTTGAGGGCATGGGATTCCCGATAATGGCAGGGCCGCCGACATTCTGCCCGTTTGATTTTTACAGTGATTACCTCAGAGGCACCATGTTGGCATCGCTAGACTTATACGAAAAAGAAGAATATTTGGAAGTGTTCCTGCGTGATCACTGTGACAGAGTTTTGGAGCAAATTAAAAATAATCCACCCCCTCCGGGTCGTTTATGCTTTATGCCTATGCACAAGGGAATGGACACATTCATGAGTGACGAGCACTACGCTCGCTTCTATTGGCCGACACTCATGGAGATAGTAAATGCGTGGATAGACTGCGGCGCCATTCCGTATATCTATACAGAAGCAAAGTATGATACACGCCTTAAATATCTCAAAGACCTGCCAAAAGGCAAAACAGTAGTCCATTTTGAGTGGATAGATATTGTTAATGCAAAGAAAGAACTTAAAGATGTTGCGTGTATCAGCGGTGTATATCCCGCGCAACTTCTTACCCACGGGACTAAGCAGCAGGTCGTTGACGAAGCAAAGCGCCTGATGGACATCTGCGCACCGGGCGGTGGGTATATATTTGACTTTGATGGCGGAATTTACGACAGCAAGAGAGAAAACATGGAAGCGCTGTTCGAAACGATTAAGATATACGGTAAGTATTAGAGTTATAGTAAACACAGATTGAATCCCGATTGACAGGGTGCTTGTGATGGTTTTCGTGCTCGCGAATGTAGGGCGACGAGACCCGTTCTGAGCGAGCGGGAAAATCATTACAAATACCCAACACTCAGTCCGCTAAGCGTGTGATTTAATCAGAGTTTACCTTTTGTTGATCAAATACAGGCTTTGTTATCCAGAATTTTACATAATTCAAGGGAGGCCCGCATTTTGAATGTGATATTGACGGCAGAGGATATAGCGGTTTCGTTCGGAAGCAATCATGTATTGAAGTCCGTCAGCTTTGAGCTGGGTGCGGGTGAGGTGTTAGGTGTCATTGGCCCAAACGGAGCGGGAAAGACAGTGCTACTCAATGTAATTTCCGGAATTCAGAAAGCCGACAAGGGCAAGCTTGTTTTCAAGGGTCAGGATTTACTGAAGCAAAGTGTTGTGCAGCGAGCCAGAAATGGGTTTGGGCGGACATTTCAGATTCCACGCTCATTTTCACAAATGACGGTATTTGAAAACTGCTTGGTGGGTGCGGTATTTGGGCGAGATATGACCGAGCGGGCATCTAAGCAAAAAGTCAGAGAAGTGCTGGAACTTATTGGGCTGGAGCAGAAAAAATATGAGTTTGCAGGAAAACTTGGGCTTCTTGAACGAAAACGTTTGGAGATTGGCATGGCGCTCACATCTGATCCAAAGGTTTTGTTGCTTGATGAGGTAGCTGGAGGTCTGACGGAATCAGAAGTGACGGAAGTGCTCGAAATAGTCAGACGGATAAAGTCTTCCGGTATAGGTATCATGTGGATAGAGCATGTACTTCAAACCATGCTTAGTGGCACGGATCGTGTAATGCTGCTTGCCGAGGGCACCAATGTTATAAGTGGGCTTCCTGAGGAAGTAATGGCCTCTCCTGAGGTTGAGAGAGTTTATCTTGGCAGTGCAGACAACATATTGAAAAGAAAGCGTAAGAAATTTGGCGCAGGGCCTGAAAAGGGGGACTGTGAAAATCGTGAATGAAAACATGCTGATGACGATAGAAAACCTTAATGTAAGTTATGGAGATTTTCAGGCGCTGTACGATGTATCAATGCAGTTTCCAAAAGGTGCTATTGTCTCGATTATTGGTGCAAACGGAGCTGGAAAGTCTACCTTGCTCAATGCTGTATTGGGCATCAACAAACCGCACAGCGGAAAGGTGACTTTCCAAGGGCAGGATATAACAGGTAAACGTACCAGCACGATTGTCTCAAAGGGCGTTTCACTTTCGCCGGAGGGCAGTAGCGTGTTTGAGGATATGACGGTCTATGAAAACTTAGTTGTTGGTGCTTTCTTACCCAGTGCCCGAAAAAAGAAGAAAGAGCGTATGGAGTATGTATATAAGCTGTTTCCTGCGCTAAAAGAAAAAGCATCGCAACGGGCTACTTTTCTCTCAGGTGGGCAAAGGCAGATGCTTGCAATAGCCAGAGCCTTGATGAGCGATCCCAAGCTGCTTATCTGTGACGAGATATCTCTTGGCCTGGCACCGGTCGTGGTTGGAGACATATACAACAGCATACTCGAAGTGAACGAAAAAATGGGGCTGACTATAGTGTTGGTTGAGCAAGAGGTCAAGCGCAGTCTCGACTACTCAGACATAAGCTACGTGCTGGTTAAAGGCAGCGTAGTTATGGGAGGCCCCTCGGATGAACTTGATGAGGCAGCAGTTAAAGATGCGTATTTCGGAATAAACCAATTTGCATAATATCCGAGATTGTGGGGTGACCTAATGGAGTTGTTTGTACAGTCGCTTGTTTCGGGAATATTACTTGGCGGATTATATGCCGCAATTGGCGTAGGATTATCACTTGTATTTGGGATAATGGGTTTGACGAATATCGCCCATGGTTCCTTGCTGATTCTGTCATCCTTTTTCATAATGATTTTTGTTCAAGCTTTTGGTGGAAGCATAATTCTGGCGTTTGCAATCACTATTGTGCTGATGATTGCCGTTGGAGTGCTGCTTCAAGGATTTCTGATCAACCGTGTAATCTCAAAGGGTGCTGAGCCTGCACTGCTTGTCACATTTGGTGTGGCTATAATTATATGGAATATACTGGAATTCTTTTTCGGCGCAAATTTTTTCAGACTCTCAAATCCTCTTACAGGCATTAACGTTGTCAGTACGAGATGGATGATTATCCCGGCAACCGCATTGTTTAATTTAGGGATTTCTACGGTTGTCATTTTGGCACTTCATTTTGTCATACAAAAAACACTTTTCGGGAGAGCCATTCGTGCAGCTGCGGGAAATGTTAATGCAGCAGAACTTATGGGCATCAATACCAGCCGGACTTACATTTATGCGATGTGTCTTGCGTTGGCGACAAGCAGTGTCGGAGGGCTTCTGGTAGGGCAAACCTTTGGATTTTTCTCATTTTCAGGTATGGGATATCTGATTATTGCTTTTGGTGTTGTGGTCATAGGTGGTATGGGAAGTATATTAGGGACGTTTCTGGGAGGCATCATTCTGGGCGTTGCACAGCTTTTGGGAGGATACTTTTTTGGACCCGGTGTGCAGACTTTAGTGGGTTATTTGACCCTGCTTGTACTTCTGACCCTGAGGCCTCAGGGGCTTTTGGGCAATATGACACGGAAATAGGAGCGTGATGTCAATGACGCATAAGCATGTGCTAAGCTCAGCGTATAAGCTGATAGGAATTAAATCAGGTGTGATTGTGGCAGCAATAATTGCCTTGGCGCTCTTGCCCCTGTATGGGTCAGCTCATGCGATAAATGTTGGAATTTTGGTGTTTTCATATCTTGCGCTTGGGCAGATGTGGAATCTACTAGCCGGTTATTCAGGACTCGTATCACTGGGGCATCAGGCCTTTATAGGCATCGGCGCATATACGCTGGCAGTGGTGACGGTTTCTTATGGCGGAGGCTTTTTTATGAGCTTTCTGATAAGCATTGTCATAGCTGTTTTATTTTCGCTGGTTATCTCCTTTCCCATTTTTAAATTGAGCGGCGTATACTTTACCATTGGCACCTGGATTGTGTCGGAATCAGTGCTTATGTTTTTTCGGAACTGGCGGTTTGTAAACTTTGATGCCGGAATGAACATAACACGTGCGTTTCGCATCCCACAAGAAAACCTCTATCTCGGAGCCTTGGCTCTAGGCATCGTTTCGGTGGCATTGGTATATTTCATATTGCGCTCAAAGATGGGGCTTTCGCTTATGGCTATGCGGGACAATCCCGCTGCCGCAGAAGTCAGGGGTGTACACCTATACAAAACCAAACTGATATGCTTCCTCATTGCGTCAACATTTATCACGATAACCGGAGTCCTGCTCTACATGAACATTGCTTTTGTAATGCCCGGGCCAGCTTTTGGAATTGATTGGGCGGTATCTATGGTGTTTATCGTGGTTATAGGAGGAATTGGAACCATCGAAGGGCC
The DNA here is from genome assembly GCA_009781855.1 of Oscillospiraceae bacterium. Lineage (GTDB taxonomy): Bacteria > Bacillota > Clostridia > Oscillospirales > Oscillospiraceae > WRMH01. The sequence continues at coordinate 21,870 of WQUY01000030.1, forward strand.
GATAATAGGCGCTGCTATCTATGTCTTTTTGAGGCAGTTTTTGTTCAATTTCCCCGGTATGAGCCTGATTATTCTTGGCTCTATTGCAGTCATTGTTATTTTGGTTGCTCCCAAAGGCATTATGGGAGCAATTCACGGTAAATTCGGTTTCGAATTGTTTTCAGTCAGACGGAAGATGGAAGATTAAATAGTGAAAGAATTAAAATCAGAAATAAATTAAAATGATTGGAGGACAAAATGAAAAGAAGAGCAATTTTAGCAGCAGCACTATGCCTCGTGTTTGCGTTGTCGCTGGCCGCGTGTAATGGCGGCAGTGCGCCAGGTGGAACACCTGCAGGAGGTGGAGATGCTGGAGGTGGCGATGCAGCATGGACAAATGGTGGAGTTGTGCCGGACAGAGAGTACATACTTGTCGGCTGGGCAGCGCCGATGAGTGGGCCTCAATCAATCTTTATGATGCCCACACAATGGGTTGTTGACATGATGTTAGACCACATAAACAACAATCTTGGAGGCATAGAAATCAATGGAAGAAGGATACCGTTACGTGTCGTATTTGCAGACAACGAAAGCAACCCGACAACGGCGATGGCAGCGGCTGAGAGACTTGTAACAAACGACCGGGTTGACATTCTACTGGGAACGTGGACTCCGGTGGGCACAAACACAGCCTCTGCGGTGGCAGAGCGCCATCAAATTCCGACATTCGTTTTCGGAGCGCCGGAAGAGTCTTGGCTTGACGGCGGGCCTTACGAGTGGGCCGTAGGCATGAATTTCAACTACTATAATCTGGTTCGGGATCTGGTCAACATATGGACACGTGTGGATACCAATGGAAGAGTGGGTTTGGTTCTGGATACAACTGTTGACGGAACCGTTGGGCGCGATACAGTGACAGGGATTCTTGATGAACTTGGTGGATTTGAAGTAGTAGATCCGGGTGCATTCGATGCGGCAACCCCGGATTTCACAGGAATAATAAGCAGGCTGAGGGATGAAGATGTTCAAATCATATATGCGGATATGAACACGCCCAATGCATCCCGCTTTTGGAGCCAGCTTGCAGAATTCGATTTTATCCCCAGAGTTGTGACCATCAATAGAGGTTTGCATTATGCTGCTGATGTCGGCAGACTTGAACCGAATGCAGTAGGTTTGACATACTCCGCACTTTGGGACAGAAACTATCCGTTTAGCTCTTCACTGTTAGGTGAAAGTGCATATGGCATAGCAGCAAGGTGGGAAGATGACCACGGTGAGCATTATCCGTATTCCCTTGGATACGATGTTGCATTGTTTGACATCCTTTACGATGTGCTTACTAGAGCAGGCACCCTCGAAAGAAATGCGGTGATGGAAGCCTTTTTAACAACGAATATTGACACGGTCTTTGGAAATGTCACAGTGAACGAGAATAGAAATATGCGTGTGCCTGCGCTTGGCACACAATGGATAGAGGGCGACAGATGGCCGCTGCAAAAATCAATCGTATCGGCGGACACTTTCCCATTTGTTGATACAAACCTGCCAATCGTTATCCCGCAAACGACGCAGTGATAAACCAGAAGCGAAAAAGTAAATGCGCAATCAGCGGGCGGAAATTTTTCCACCCGCTGAAACACGCTTTGCTATGTGCTTATCGCTTACCTAGCTCTTCCAATCGCATCGCTTTATAAAGCGTGCTATAATGCCCATTTGCAGAAATCAACTCAGAATGCGTCCCACGTTCAACAATCTTGCCATCCTGCACAACCAATATGATGTCTGCCCGTGCAATCGTTGAAAGCCTATGTGCAATGATAAACGAAGTGCGGTCATTTAACATATGTGAAACCGCATTTTGGATAAGCAGCTCCGTTTCGGTATCAATACTGGAAGTCGCTTCGTCAAGCACGAAAATGGGTGGATTGGCCAGTATTGCGCGTGCAAACGAAATGAGCTGCTTTTCGCCGGTAGAGAGCCTGTCGCCACCCTCGCCGACCTCTGTGTTATACCCATCGGGCAAACGCTCAGCGACAACATCAGCAGAGACGAGCTTTGCAGCTGCAATGACCTCGTCATCGGTCGCGTCAAGTTTTGCGTAGCGGATGTTATCCATTATAGTGCCAGAAAAAAGGTGAGGGTCTTGCAGGACATAGCCAAGTGATGAATGCAGCCATAATTGAGAACGCGCTCTGCTATCTCGCCCATCAATAAGTACCCGCCCTTTGGTCGGCTCATAAAACCTGCAAGCCAGATTTACGATGGTGGACTTCCCCGCGCCAGTCTCCCCAACGATAGCGATAGTAGTTCCGTGTGGGATATCGAGAGAAAAATCCTCCAGAACATACTCCTCGCCGTCAGGATACATAAACCAAACATTTTCGAATGTAACACGCCCAATGACAGGCTCCCAGTTTTCACGCTTGGGATTAAAGGTGTCGCCGTATTTTTCTACCACTTCCGGAGCGTCAGTGATAGTCAGCGGTTCTTTTATGATGCTCGTTACTCTCTCGATGCCGACTTGCGCAGTCATCATTTCGGAAAGGATGCCAACCATATGCACAACAGGCTCAATCACACTGACAGCATAAGTGATAAATGCTGCTAAAATACCAAAATCGAGCAGCTGCTGATGTACCAGAAATCCACCTCTGTATAAAACAACGCTGAGTGCGATTGACCCAATCGAAATCATGAGCGGAATCATAAAAGCATTCAAACGAGCGGCACGCACAGACTCGGTACTCATGCTACCTGACAATTTTTCAAATTCCTTGCGGTTTAAGTCCTCAATGACCAAGGTCTTTGATGTCTTAGAGCCGGTGATACCCTCATTATACGCACCTGTTATCAGAGAATTGACTTCTCGGACGCTCCTGTTTACGACAATGATTTTTCGTTGAAATAACCAGGCTATAATTGCTGCTGCCGGAATAATGAGCACCAGAACCAACGCCAAGGTTGGATTCAGGATGAACATAAACATCACACAAAAGAGGATATACAATAGGCTTGAAAGGCAATGAGAAAATCCCCAAGAAATCATGCCTGATATCCTGTCGGTATCTGACATGATTCTTCCTATAAGGTATCCGACCGAATTGACATTATGAAAGGACAATGGTAATTCCTGAAGACGGACGAAACAATCTCGCCTGAGCATTAACCCCATTTTCATTTCGATTGCCATGAGCTGCTTGGCATATATAAGGACGCAAACACCTGCAAAGACGATAAAAAGAAGGAACACCAACGCAAATAGCATCAGCCCATCTGTCACTCGGGGCATAACAAAGTTATTCACCGCAAAACTTGTGAAAAGCGGGAATGCAGCTTCTACAGCAGTTGATGCAACCATGAATACAGCGGCTATAACAGTCTGCTTTTTCATTTTTGCAAAATATGGTGCCAATCGAAGCCACATTTTTAGGCTAAGCCCACCAGAAACTTCTTCATCTTCTTTCAAAACATTATCATCCTTTACCTGTTTGGCGCCCTTCACGAGGGAGCTGTCAGCGAGCGCAGTCGCTGACTATTCAACAACATAACCACTCTGCAAGTCATAGATTCTGCGATAAATACCATTCTGCTTAACTAACTCCATATGAGATCCAATCTCGGCGATTTGCCCATCCTCTAAAACCATAATGGTATCTGCGGTCATCAGTGTCGATATTCTGTGAGAAATCAGTATGACTGTTGCGCCGGCAGTACCTTTGCGTAAGGAATCTCTGATTTTTGCATCTGTTTCCATATCTAATGCCGACATGGAATCGTCAAATATCATTATGGGTGCATTCATCATTAATGTTCGTGCGATAGCGACTCTCTGCTTTTGTCCACCGGATAACGTAACTCCGCGCTCGCCCACCAGTGTTTCATAACCCTTTGCAAAAGACATGATATTATCATCTATCGCCGCAATTTGTGCTTTGTCGCGAACAGTATTCAGGTCACGCCTGCGTGAGGCGATGTCTATGTTTTCAAAGATTGATCTTGAAAACAAAAATGGCTCTTGCAAAACCAGTCCGACATTTTGGCGCAAGTATGTTCTGTCGATGTCTTTGATATCTACTCCGCCGATCGTGATAGACCCGCTATCTTCCGGCAGCTCATATAACCTGTTAAGGAGGTAAGTTGCTGTAGATTTACCTGAGCCTGTTGCCCCGAGAATGGCAAAAGTCGAACCATGTTTTATGGTGAAACTGACATTTTTCAGCACAGGGTTTTCGTCATATGTGAAACTGACATTCCTAAACTCTATATCGCAATCCATCGGAGGCCTGAGCGCATTTGGCTCATTACTTTCCGCGGGTGCATCAAATATTTCCTTGATTCTTTTCAGAGACACACCGGTTTTGCTCATTTCGGTGAGCAGTCTGCCGAGCGCACGGACAGGCCACATTAAAGTTAGTGTGTAACTGATGAACACAAGCAGGTCGCCAAAAGTTATAGAGCCGGTCGCTGCGAGGTACGAGCCAAAAACGATGACCACCAGCAATTGAGTGGCAGAAGCAATATCCCCGATACCCCAATAAATTCCGAATGTATAACCGAGTGAAACCCATTTGTTCGTATAATCTATGTTCTTTTCGTCAAAACGCTCCGTCTCATAACGTTCTCGGCCAAAAGCGCGCACAACTCGCACCCCGGTCAGATTCTCCTGCACCCGCACCATAAGGCTGCCCTCTGCCTCGTCGCAAGCAAGGAATTTATGGCCGATGCGCTTATAAAAGTGCAATGAGTAAGTGAGGGTGATGGGAATAAAAATCAAAACTACGAGCGCAAGTGTGACATTTATTGAGAACATAATGACGTATGCGATGATAATTAATATTGCAGTACGAAGCACCTCAATAAACTGCTGAAACACAAAGCGGCGGACTGTGTCTACATCTGAAGTGCAGCGCTGAATAATATCGCCGGTCAGATTTTTTGTATGCCACTCAAACGGAAGATTCTGCGTGTGAGAAAATAGCTCATCACGGAGCCTCTTTGTAAAGTGCTCCGCACCCTTAGCCATATTGGTGCGTGATAAATAGTTGAATACACCGGCAATGATTGCGCTGCCGGCAGCGAGGATGGCGCAAATAAGCAGATTTCTGCTCAGATTATTTTGCTGAGCAAACAACTCATATAGTTGCATGACAGGAAAGGGCAATACAGTGGATTCGCCTCCGATTACAGAATCGACTGTAAAGCCGACAATGATCGGGGTGAGAAAGCCCAGCAGTGCCGCAGCAGAGGACGCAACTATTGAAAACAGAAAAAAACGCTTGATTCCAAACGCAAATCCCATCATCATTTTTGTAAGAGATGTGTCTTTCATAATGAAGAACCCTGCCAAAAAAAGATTAATAAAGAATCCCTACCCATATTCTGTCACAGTGGCATTAAAAATGCAACAGAAAGCTCGCAAGTCAGGTGAGTTGCACCTGCGGATTTATACACGATTGTTGTAAGTATATTAAATGATATGACATATTAAGTGGACACAAAATCTTTGAAAATAGAACAAAATCAATCAACGACAAACGACACACCCGGGTACGCGTGAGGAAAGTGAGTAGGGAGGAAAAAAAAGGAAAAAAAGGTGTTGACAAAGTGGAGGTGAAGTGGTAGTTTAGTCAAGCGCAAAATGCGGAAGTGGACGCG
>WQUY01000031.1 GCA_009781855.1 Oscillospiraceae bacterium
ACGGGGTGGTCTTTGGGGGCGAGAGAAAAGAGCACCACCCCGCCACTTCGTGGCACCCCTCCAAGGAGGGGAATCTTCACAGGAAGCTTAGAGCATCCCTGAAAATCATCAGCAACACCCCCAGCACTCCAGAACATAAGTTTTCAAGGATGGCAAGTGGTTTAGCAACAGGGAACGGCCTGCTGGTGACCATACTTCTCTGCTTTTCCATTCTCAACTCTCAATTCTCAATTCATTCAGAGGTTTCAGCATGAAAAAAATGTCAACTCGTGACATCTGTTTAATCAGCTTATTTGTCGCCCTAATAGCCTCCATTTCGCAACTCGCTATCCCCTTGCCGGGTGGGGTGCCGCTCACCATGCAAACCTTTATCGTGCCTTTTTCAGCAGCAATCTTGGGCGCAAAACGCGGAGCGATTGCAGCAATTGTTTACCTCTTGCTCGGTGCAGTCGGACTTCCTGTATTTACACAATTCGGCGGTGGCCTTGGCCGAATCGTTGGGCCTTGGGGCGGTTTTTTGCTCTCATACCCATTGATGTCATTAATCGTAGGATTTTCAGCAAGTAAGCAGAAAAAACTTTGGTTTGCCATCGGGCTTGTATTAGGTTCACTGCTGAATCTGACCATGGGCATGGTTCAGTTTGCATTTGTAACGGAGCAATCTCTTGAAGCAGCGTTTCTTGCTGCAATGGCACCTTTTATCTTTCCAGAAGCAATAAAAATGACCTTGGTATTCCTTACCGCGCCGGTGTTGCGTAAGCTTTTGGAGAAGCGTAAATCATAAGTCACTTAAGCTGGCGAGAGTCGATAAGCGTTCAACTCTCGCCAGCTTTAATCAAATTTGAGGCGTAGCACGCCAACTATTCTCCGGTCGGCGGGGTGACCACTACTGCCAATGATCGCGCCCTGCGCTCAGATGTCATTGCTCTTTTTTTGTACGGCTCAACCAATTTCCAGATTTTTTCAGATAACTCTTTTAACTCATCATGGGTCGCACAGAAAGATGCAACACGAAACCCTGAACCATCATTTAAAATATCGATGCTATCCTGTTCAGAATAGACCTTGAATTCATTGAGTAGCCCAATAGTGAATTGCTGAAACATCCGCAGATACGCTTCCCCGGAATTTTCGGCAATCATTTCTTTCACATGCGCCTCAAAATCAATTGCGGAAGCATAAACTTTTTCTTTTACATTTCTAACTTGCCGCTCCTCGACAACTTCCAAAACCCCATCAGAAACCATTTTGTTCAGATAGCGATAAAGAGTCGCTTGCGGAATGCTTTTATTTTTCTCAGCAAGCATCTTTGCCGTTGTTTGCCCTTGATTTATGACTTCTAGCAGAAGTTTGTTCTTTATGGGATTTGTCAGGCATTCCATTACTTTATCATACATGTGCATTAATCCAATTCGCCATATCGTCAATCACATATGCTTCAACATGCCTTTTGATTTTGTACTCTTTCATGAGCTTGCCGATTTCATTGTAAATTGACGGCATAAACATATGATTCAAATCAGGATAGAGCTCAAATGTCACATCCGGACGCCCAGCCAATATGCGCTGATAACCCTCGAAGTCTTTATCTGTAAGCACCTGAAGATCCTTACCGCCATGCATCACCAATATCGGCACAGTTGTCTCTTTGAGATAATCGGCAGATGACTTCATCCCCCATTCTTTGAAATAATAGAGTGAGGTGTTTCCGGCAAAAGGAACTTTTTTTGCCTCTTCATCGCTCAAAAAATAGATTTTGTCAAATTTATCTGACATCTTCTTGATTTGCTTTCCGGCAATCCACTTAATGATACCTTTTGCAGACTTCATATATTCATCTTGCTGCTCCTTGATGATTTCTTCAAGCCTCCGGGGCGATCCTGCCAATATAATCAGACCTGCGAAATTTCCTCCATCGGCATTTATCCTGGGAGCCAACATGCCACCCATACTATGCCCTGCAATATAGATTTTGTCCGGATTGATGCGCACGTCTTTTCTCAGAAAATCCGCCGCAAATACAGCATCCTCTATGGTTTCTTCTTTGACCGTTATGTCAGCCCCGAGTGCTTTAACCAGCTGTTTGCCATAAGTCAGTGAGCGTTTGTTATATCGAATGGTCGCTATGCCGTGCTTTGCAAGACCCTCTGCGATATCTTTAAATGGTCGGACGCCATGCACTTTCTCATCCATATCATTCGCCCCTGACCCGTGCACCAGCACAACCGCAGGGTATTGCTTTTCTTCCGTACCGGGGATTGTCAATAGTCCTTCAAGTGGGTATTCACTGCCTATTGTTATTTTTTCTATTATCATTTGAGTTACCTCCATACTTAATTTGACAACACATTATCATTGTGCTTATATTATCATATTGATAATATAATGTCAAACGGAGATAAAATGTATTAACCCCAGGGCAGAGCCCTGGACCCCGCACTTCGTGCGTGTTGCGCGGCAAAGACCGCGCGGTTTGATCCTTGCGAAATCTGCGCTCGTTCGGTCATGACCGAGCCAAGCTCGGTCGCGACGCTCTCTTCGCTTGATTATAAAAACGGTAAAAGTCCCAAAATGAGACTTTTGCCGTTCGTCAGACCCTGTGATAGGTTCTCCCTCTTTAGTTAAGGCAAAATATTATACCCTCTGGCCTGCATTGTTTCTATAATTCCCTGAAAATGCGCTTTGTCTTTCGTTTCAAGCGAAAGATGCAAATAGCAGCCATTGATATCTGTGTTTTCTCCACTTGGGTTATGAATGACTTTTATCACATTAGCCCCAAGCTGAGCAACCACAGACGAAACTTCTTGCAACTGCCCAGGCTTGTCAATCATCTCCACGGTCAGTTCTGACAGCCTTCCGGTTGTCCGCAGCCCCCGACTGATGATACGCGAGAGGATATTGACATCCACATTTCCCCCTGAGACGATGGCACAGACTTTTTTCCCGGACAAAGGCAGCTTGTGAAACAAAATCGCAGCGACTGACACCGCACCAGCACCCTCCGACACCAGTTTCTCCTGTTCCATCAACGTCAGAATAGCCGTTGCAATCTCATCGTCCGTTACGGTGACAACTTGGTCAACATATTTGCAGCACATATCAAACGTCAAGTCACCCGGAGCCTTTACTGCTATGCCATCGGCAAAGGTGCTAACCGTAGGCAATCTGACAAGCTCGCCTTTTTCCAGTGACGAATACATGCTTGCAGCTCCCGCCGCCTGTACACCATACACTTTGCAGGACGGGCGCAGCATCTTGATTGCAAAAGCAATTCCGGAAATAAGCCCCCCGCCGCCAACCGGCACAACTATGGCCTCAACATCTGGCATACACTCAAGTATCTCAAGAGCAATCGTGCCTTGACCAGCAATAACATCCTCGTCATTGAACGGATGAATGAAAACTCCACCGCTTTCCTTTTGATGTTTTAGTGCGGCTTGGTGCGCATCGTCATAAAATCCATCAATAATCCTGACCTCTGCCCCCAGCCTTCTCGTCGCTTCAATTTTCGACAAAGGTGACACACTGGGGATAAATATCGTTGCACTGATGCCCATGTCACGCGCTGCCAGTGCCACGCCCTGAGCGTGATTGCCTGCCGAGCAAGCAATCACGCCTTTTTGCTTTTCATCATCAGATAGCATCGATATCTTGAAGTATGCCCCACGCAACTTAAAAGAGCCTGTAAGCTGAAGGTTTTCGGCTTTCAAGTAAAGGTCACAATCCGACTTTATCCCTGGGTATGGAATTATTTCTGTCCGGCGAACCGAAGGCTTGAGCAAATGCACAGCCTGATATATCCTATCCAGTGTCATAACACAACAGCTCCTGAATCGGCAGAGGAAACCGCTGCCGCATATCTTTTGAGATATCCACTGAGTGGAAGCGGAGGACGAATTTGCATAGTCGCTTTGCGTTGTTCCAGTTCTTCCTGAGTAATAAGCAGATTCAGTGCGTGGTTTTCTATGTCAATGCAGATTTCATCGCCCTCTTTTACATAACCAATCGTGCCACCCGCAGCCGCTTCAGGTGAGATATGTCCAATGGCCGCACCTCGTGTGGCTCCTGAAAATCGACCGTCAGTAATAAGCGCAACATCGCCATCCAATCCCATACCGGCAATAGCAGAAGTGCCTTGAAGCATCTCTCTCATTCCCGGCCCGCCGGACGGCCCTTCGTATCTGATGACAACCACATCGCCTTTATTTATCCGCCCCTCATAGATTGCTGCTACTGCATCTTCTTCACCATCAAAGACTCTTGCTTTCCCTGTGTATTTCATCATGCCCTCTCTGACCGCACTGCGTTTTACCACAGAGCCATTGGGGGCAAGATTTCCAAACAGCACCGCAATGCCACCCTTTGGAGAATACTGCTTGATAACAGTATCATCCAGCACCTTGGCATCTTTTATATTCTCTCCAACAGTATTTCCGGTGACTGTCATCACATCTTTATTGAGTCTGTCGCCAAGCTGATTCATCACAGCCTGCACACCACCAGCCGCATAAAGATCCTGAACATGATGCTTTCCTGCCGGAGCCAAGCTGCACAGTGTTGGGGTTTTTTCACTGATGTCATTGATCATGCTGAGCTTTATATCAATATCACGCTCTTTTGCGATAGCCAGCAAGTGCAACACCGAATTTGTTGAGCATCCCAGGGCAACATCTACAGTCAGGGCATTTTTAAATGCTTTTTCAGTCATTATATCTGAAGGTCTGATGTTTGCTTTAAGAAGCTCCATGACCTGTACTCCTGCCTGCTTTGCCAGACGCAGTCTGTGCGCATATACCGCAGGCACAGTACCGTTACCGGGCAAGGCTATGCCAATGGCCTCACTGAGGCAATTCATTGAATTTGCCGTGAACATACCTGAGCAAGACCCACAACCCGGGCAGGCGTTTTCTTCAATATATTCAAGTTTTTCAAGGCTTACATGCCCCGCCTTTACACCTCCGACTGCCTCAAATACGGTTGTAAGGTCAGTCCCATCTATAGACAGCATAGGTCCACCCGACATAAACAGGCAGGGCAAGTTGAGCCTTGCCGCCGCCATAAGCATACCAGGGACTATTTTGTCACAGTTTGGAATGAATACCAGTGCATCGAAGCAATGCGCCAAAACCATACATTCGACCGAGTCGGCTATGATTTCACGCGAGCAAAGGGAATATTTCATACCGATATGACCCATGGCTATACCGTCACACACCCCGATGGTATTGAACTCCATGGGCGTACCGCCTGCAAGCAACACACCATCCTTCACCGCCCGTGCAATGGTTTGCAAATGCATATGACCTGGTGCCACTTCGTTAAATGAATTTACGATTCCAATCAGTGGGCGTCTGATTTGCTCATCGTTGTAACCCATCGCTTTAAGTAAAGAACGCTTGGGGGCATTCTCAACCCCTGATTTCATTTCATCACTTTTCATTAATGCGCATTTCCTTTCCGTTTGTCATCCCTTAATCATTATGCATTTGAATTATTTATCTCCGCTCCAGCTCATTTTTTCTCTAAGCTCCGTACCGACCTTCTCTATGAGCAGTGATTGCTCGGCTTTGCGGCGTTTTTCGAATGTCGGCATACCCTCTGCATACTCTTTAATCCATTTCTTAGCAAAAGTTCCATCCTGAATCTCGGTCAACACCTTTTTCATCTCATCTTTTGCCGCTTGCGTTATGATGCGATCTCCGATTTCATAATCACCAAACTCAGCTGTGTTGCTGATTGAATAACGCATATATGACAGCCCGCCTTGAGCAACGAGGTCTATGATTAGTTTCATCTCATGTACACATTCAAAATATGCGCTTTCAGGCTGATACCCTGCCTCAACCAATGTGTCAAATCCGGCTTTCATAAGCGCTGTTACACCGCCGCAAAGCACACTTTGCTCACCAAACAGGTCTGTTTCCGTCTCTTCTTTGAATGTTGTTTCCAAAATGCCAGCTCTGCCGCCGCCGATGCCTCCGGCGTATGCCAGCGCAATTTCTTTTGCATTGCCGGTGGCATCATTTTCTACAGCAATCAGGCAAGGTACACCTCGACCTTCTGTATATTGGCTTCTTACGGTATGACCTGGGCCTTTTGGTGCAACCATAATGACGTTTACATCTTTCGGCGGTTTGATTTGTCCGAAATGGACGTTAAATCCATGTGACATACCTATAGTCATCCCGGCGCTGAGATTCGGAGCAACACCGGCATCGTAGATTGCTTTCATTTTTTCATCATTGACAAGCATCATGACGACATCTGCTTTTTTTGTCGCTTCGTCTGTGTTTAAGACAGTAAATCCCGCCTCTTTAGCAGAGACCGCACTTGCCGAGCCTTCATAGAGGCCGATAATCACATCAAACCCACTGTCTCTGAGATTCTGAGCCTGAGCATGACCTTGTGAGCCATAGCCTATGATCGCTATTGTTTTTCCCTTCAAAATCTCCGGATTGCAATCTGAGTTGTAATACATCTTTGCCATTTTTATCATTTCCTTTCACATTATATATCTACTTGTGACATCATATATACTTTTTTGACATCATACAACTTACTTATTTGTCGAACCATTTGTGTTCTAATATACTCATCACCATGCGAAGTAATAATCATCCTTGAAACAGATGCATCTTCAGTTGCATGAACATACAAGCTGTCAATGTTGTACCCACGCTTGGCATACAGAGCAGTTACGCGGTTGAGCACACCATACTTATTCGCAACAAGAAGCTCAATTGTAAATCTCTCATCCATTATATTCACCCTCCTATTACCATATCTTTGATTGAGCCACCCGGCGGAATCATTGGCAGCACCACTTCCTCGCAATCTATCGGACAATCGATGACTGTCGGTGCATTTTTCGGTAGATTTTTCAATATTGCTTCAAGGTCTTCAAGTCTCGTAACTCTATGCCCATTGGCTCCGAATGCTTGTGCCAGCGCTGCAAAGTCTGTTTTTCTATCCACCATACTCTGAGCATAGCGACTTTCATAAAACATTGTCTGCCACTGACGCGGAAGTCCAAGTGTTTGGTTGTTTAGTATGATTACCACGACCGGAATATCGTTGGTCACCGCCGTGGCCAGTTCAATAAGGTTCATGCCAAAACTACCATCTCCGGTAATGAGTACTGTCTTTTCTTTGTTTTTAGCAAAACTGCCTCCTATTGCTGCGCCCAGCCCAAATCCCATGGCACCCAACCCTCCGGATGTCAGGAGCCTGCGCGGCTTATTTACCTTGTAATACTGCGCTGTCCACATCTGATGCTGGCCAACGTCGGTCGCAACAACTGTGTCGCTGTCGGAATAACAGCAAACCGTCTCAATTATGTTTTTCGAGGTAAATTCCCCTTCAGTGGAATAACCGTCCTCCTGCTTTTGCTGCTCATTTTTAAGCTCTATTACCCTCTGTGTCCATTCATCATGGCGCTTATCTTCAAGTACCGGCAATAATTGCGAAAGCACATCCGTTATATCCCCGCAGATTTCCATAAACGGCGGGACGTTTTTGCTGATTTCTGCATTGTCAATGTCGATATGTATTATGGACTTTGCCTTTTTGTACTCACTTACATCACCTGTCGCTCTATCAGAGAATCTTGTGCCTACTGCAAGAAGCAAATCACATTCCGATGCGGCCATATTGGCGGCGTATCTGCCGTGCATTCCTTTTAGCCCAAGATTTAGCGCGTGGTCGCAATTCATCGCGCCAAGACCCATAAGACTAAATCCAACCGGAGCCTTTATCTTCTCCGATAATTGTAGAAGCTTTTCCTGAGCGCCGCTTGCGATAACGCCGCCGCCCGCGTAAATATACGGTCGTTCACTTCTGGCAATGATTTTTGCCACTTCATCCGGATCAAACGAGCAAGTTGGCCTTTTTACCGGCAACGGAATCTTGCCGATGTATTCACACATGTCGGATTGAACATTTTTGGGAATGTCAACAAGCACAGGCCCACGGCGATCGCTGTTTGCGATATAAAATGCCTCTCTCAATGTCTCTTCAAGGCTCTCAACTTCTCGTACAACAAAATTATGTTTGACTATCGAGTTGGTTATGCCGATGATGTTGACTTCTTGAAAGCTGTCACGCCCAAGGAGCGGAACCGATACATTGCCTGTAATGGCCACAAGAGGGACGCTGTCGAGATATGCGTTGGCTATCCCTGTGACGAGATTTGTTGCACCCGGACCGCTCGTTGCGATGCATACCCCTGTTTTCCCGCTGACTCTTGCATAGCCGTCTGCCGCATGGGCTGCCCCTTGCTCATGCGCGGTCAGCACGTGGTGTATCTTGTCCGATGCTTTATACAGTTCATCATAAAGGGTAAGCACTGCGCCGCCGGGATAACCAAAGACTGTGTTTATGCCGTGCGCTTCAAGCTGTTTGATTACAATCTGAGCTCCGTTTAGTTTCATTTCTTTCATCCTCCAAACTTGTTGAGGTGCTAAAAAGCCCCTTGCAGCGCTCGCTGCAAGGGGCTCTAGTTCCTACACACCCTTATTCAGCATAACGCAAATCGACACTATCGCCCACAAGGACAATAATGCTAATAAGCACGATAAGTATTATGCTGATGCTGTACATGGCTACTCTCCTCAATTGAGATTTTGAAAGTTTATCACACTGTTTATAAGCTTGTCAAGCTATATCCAGCATTTGACGCTGGCCATTGCGCTTTCGATATTATTGTGATATAATATGTATATAATACTATCAAGGAGTGAGCATCCATGTTAATAAAACCTTCTACTGCACTTAGGAATGAATACAATTCCATATCTGAGTTGTGCAAGTCAAAACAAGAGCCTGTTTATTTAACCAAAAACGGCGAAGGGGATTTGGTTCTTCTCAGCATTGAGGCGTATAACTACCGCGAGGAAATGTTGGATTTGAGGGAAAAACTACTTGCTGCCGAAGCCAACAGGCTCTCCGGTGCTAAAACCTATACGATAGCGGAAATGAGTGAAAGGTTGAGGGGGCTTATCAATGAAAACCTATGAAGTTCGCTTTCTTCAAGAAGCTCTGGATGATTTAGAGGAAATCGTTCTATACATCGCAGGCGATAGCCGCTCGGCTGCACTGAATATGCACGACAAAATCATAGATAGAGCCAATGACTTAGCTGCTTTCCCAAAACGCGGGCGGCTTGTTCCTGATAAAAAGATGAGCGCTGCTGGTTATAGAATGTTAGGAATAAATCCGTATGTAGCTTTTTATCGTATAGTTGGGCAAAGTATTTTTATCTATCGCGTCTTGCATGGAGCTACTCATTATCCTTTGCTGTACGAAAGAATGTCGCAGGATACAGGTGTGTAGCAATTTAATCGTTTTAGCCCTGGAAAGTTACATCCTACTCCATGAACCTGAGTAATTCCATGGGCTTGCTAACTCGCTGCGGCTCAAACAAAGCGCTCCGGTGACTTTGGGTCCAAGCACACACAAATCATAAATTCCAAATGCAACCTTTTATAATAAACGTTACATCTTTGCTACATTCAGTATTTGCAGCATGTTTCATCAGAACTCATGTCGCAATCACACGATGTTTTCTTGCTTAATAATAAAATTTCATCCTCTTACTGTTGTTTGTTATCTTTACTGATAAATCTCATTGACGGAAACCGGCAAGTATGGTAGAGTAAGCACATAAAAGGAACTGTCGCTTTTTTGTGGGGCGACTCAGTCCGTTTTAGTGGTGAGGCGCCTTTAGCTAAGGCGCCTCGGATTATTTATCTCTGTCTTTAAATATTGCGTAACAGAGCGTGATAATCGCAACGATTACTAAAATGAGTGCAAAAAACGCTTCATAAGTAACCAATCGCATCACCCCCTTATGAGAGAGTGACCGAGTCGCCAAGCGACAGTTCCATGATTATTCTAACATGCGCGAAACATTGCTCGCAATACACATTTATTTCTACATAATTGACATAATTACAGAACCCGAAGTATACTGTAATCTGCATCTCCAAGTATAGTTGCCGACGGGCTGATTAATGATTTTCTAGTCTATTCAGTCCATTTTGAAAATTATTCATTGACATTTATAATTTTCGTGATAAACTGTCAGTGTTCTGCACGTATATTATTAGTCTCACTGGTTGTCAGCCAATAATTTCCGTCTGACAATGACCTGTGAGATTTTTTATGCCAGAATAACTATTTTTAGGAGGTACCCAATGAATACAGGTACAGTAAAATTCTTCAACGCAGAAAAAGGATATGGATTTATTTCCAACGATGATGGCGGCGGCGATGTATTTGTGCATTTTTCCGCTATCCAAACCGACGGTTACAAAACCCTTGACGAAGGGCAAAAAGTAACTTTTGAATCAGAGCCTGATCCCAAGGACAACAGCAAACTTCGCGCAGTAAACGTAACTCCAGTCTAATATCCAAAAGCCCAAAGCCGCTTCACAAACCGAAGCGGCTTTTCTTGTATAACAAATGCGGGACGCTCGGGTATGCGTCCCCAACGCAATATGGGTTATCCAATATGAAGCTACCGCAATATGTAAGCGCTACACTCTGGACAGCCCGCATTTTGATACAAACCCGTTTTTTGTTTTTATGCTAATACAGACTTTGTGATAAAAAGGTTCCCACCTATAGTCATATTTTTACCTATAACCGTTTCACCGCCAAGAATTGTTGCACCGGAGTAAATCGTAACATTATCTTCGATTGTAGGATGACGCTTGATTCCGGTGAGTTTCTGCCCGCCCTTGGTAGAAATCGCCCCCAAAGTTACGCCCTGATAGAGCTTCACATTATTTCCAATAATTGTTGTCTCACCAATGACAACCCCGGTACCATGGTCAATAAAGAAATATTCACCGATATCCGCCCCGGGATGTATGTCAATCCCAGTGATGCTATGGGCATGTTCACTCATCATTCGAGGTATAATCGGCACGCTTTCCGAAAACAAAAAGTGAGCGACTCTATGAACAAACACAGCAGCAAAACCCGGATACGTTAAAATCACTTCATCCACACTATGCGCTGACGGATCGCCCTCAAATCCCGCCAATGCATCTTTTTGAAGCTTTTGCTGAATGATTGGGAGATTATCAAGCAGCTTTGCCGAAATACTACAAGCAACTAAGGTAGCGTTTTCATTATCCTCCCCATTCTTCAGCGCCGTCTTGATCTCGTTTGTCAGCTCCCAACGGATGTCATCAAGTAGTTGCTGAAGCCAAATATCCTGTGGTTTTGACTGAGAAATTTCTTTAAAATAACCAGGAAAAACTGCCATTTTAATCTTATCTAAAATGTCAACAATACGCTTTCTGTTCGGATAACCCACCAGGTCATCATTCATTGTAAACGCATAGTGACCCGAAAGCAGTTTTGATGTAGCCCCTGAAACAAAATCCTTAATATCCAATGCTCTACTCCCTACTCCCATTTTATTGGTTAATCAGCCTAATCATACATAGGCGTTGACAAATACCGCTCACCGGTGTCCGGCAAAACAACAATAATCGTTTTCCCGGCATTTTCAGGATTTTGGGCAATATGGGCTGCTGCCCACACCGCCGCGCCTGAAGATATCCCAACCAAAACGCCTTCCATACGCGCAACATCTCTCCCGGTTTGGAAAGCATCCTCATTTTTCACCCTAATAATTTCATCATAAACAGAAGTATTTAATATCTCCGGCACAAACCCGGCACCGATGCCCTGTATCTTGTGGGGTCCTGCCCTGCCCTCAGAAAGAACAGGCGAATCATCAGGCTCAACAGCAATAATTTTTATATCCGGCTTTTGGGATTTCAAGTATGCTCCCGCACCGGTAATTGTCCCTCCGGTTCCTACACCTGAAACAAAGATGTCTATTTGCCCGCCTGTTTGTTCCCAAATCTCAGGCCCGGTCGTCTTTCTGTGGATTTCCGGGTTTGCCTGATTTGAAAACTGCCCCGGAATAAAGCTATTGGGTATTTCCTCAGAAAGCGCTTCGGCCTTTGCAATTGCGCCTTTCATACCCAATGCCCCATCGGTCAAAACGAGCTTAGCTCCATATGCTTTTAATAAGTTTCGTCTTTCCAGACTCATCGTTTCGGGCATAGTCAGAATAACTTGATACTTTTTTGAAGCAGCAATAGCTGCCAGACCGATTCCTGTATTGCCGCTTGTCGGCTCAATGATTACCGACCCAGGTTTTAATAACCCCTTTGCTTCCGCCTCTCTTATCATGGCGTCGGCAACTCTATCCTTAACACTCCCCGCTGGATTAAAGAATTCAAGCTTTGCAATCAGCTTAGCGTTAAGCCTATAAGCTTCACATATATTTGACAGCTCCAACAAAGGCGTTTTCCCAATCATTTCGGTAAAGTTTTTAAATACAGTCATAGTTAATCCTTTTAAAAAATTAGTGCATACTATGGCAATATGCTATATGTATTTGGAGTGTTAAACTCGCCTACAATATTTGCCTCATTCGCAATCGCTCTGCTGGGCAAGTCCGTAAAATGCCACCATTCAGAGGCTATCGGCGTAAGTCCTGCATCAGTGGCATATCTCACCATAAGCTCCGTCCCCTCCGTTATGGTATCGGCAAAGGATATGCCTCTCCATGCATCACGCGAATTCGCATCAACCGGTCTGCTCAGTAATACAGCATGTGCACTGAGTTCATGCATCGCCGTTGGCATTTCAAATGCTTCATACTCATCTATGCGCCTGTATGAAAATCCACCTATATCCCCGATTGTCTCAACGACTATGCTCCCCAAGCTCATATCCACAGCAATGCCACGCTGATGATTTGACAGATTCGTTCCGATAAACCACCCCATACTCCAAGGTGGGTTGTTGATTGCTCTGTAGACAGACGTGTTTGTGTTCATCAAGTTTCTTAGGCTGTCTGCAACACGGAGCTGAGTATCACGCGGACGGAACATTTCATAGATGATGAGGGTGTTTCCGTCTTCGAGTGCCGCTTGCTGAGCGCTCATGATTTTCAGACTCGTGGAATAAAGTGCAGGCACTATAAATTCTGTTCTTCCGAGACGAATATTTAAGTCATATGCCTCATAGAGCATATATCCGGTGATTTCAGGAATCTCATACATATTCGAACGCTTTACAGACGAATATGCGTTGGTGATATTGTAAATGATAGATGGTATTACATCCGGCAGGTTTATGAAGCTGTGCCTGTGCCTGACCCACCCCTCTTCTTCGTCGCTCAACCTTATATGCCACCACAAATCTTGTTCCTGGAGGATTGTAAAGGCTTGGCCTGGCGGCAAGGTAAGTATACGGGTTGCATTTGACCCCGGCTGACTATACATTCCCAAACTTGCCGCCGCCCAACCTGTTGCACCTCTGACCGGCAGTTCAAGAGCACCGCCGTACCATACTGGCGGCTCATCGGTTGTGGTTATCTCGTCCAACGCGTCCGGCAATTCCGGTGGGGTGTCGTCCGGTTCCGGCTCGTCTTCCCTGTCATCAGAGATATCGCCTATAGCCTCATCATATTGGCTTTCATATTGTGTATCTTGCTGTGCATCATCTTCCGGAAGCTCAGGGTCTTGCGGCTGCTCCGGTTCGAGCTGCGCATTTCCCTGTGTTCCGGCAGACTCACTGTCTTGTGTAATGTGTGATTGTGGTGGTTCATCAAGGTCACTCAGAAACGGACTTGATGATGTAACCCAAACCACGCCAAGAAGCACCATCGTGCAAATAGCTATTATGACAGACGTTTTTTTTGCTCTAATTTTTTTATCAGTTTTCTTCATAATTATCGCCCGGGTCGTCAGTATCTTCAGTGTCGTCCGTGTCGTTAGAATCAGCGTCATCAGCATCGACATCGCCAACATCCGCAACATCGTCATCAGCATCATAGCTGGGTGGTTCTTCTGTTGTCAGGCTGTCAAGAATGACGGTTCGGATTGCATAGTCCCAAACCACCGATATATCCAGTGCTTCTGAGATGAACCTCAGAGGTACAAATGTCCTGCCATCTATTGTCGCTGCGGGCATGTCGATAGCAACTGCTTGCCCATTGACAGTGGGTTCGGTGCTACCTAAAGGCATCACAATGACCGCACCTGCTTTGCTTGCAGTGATTGTCTGTGTTGCTTCATCCCAATGTACATCTGCTCCCAATGCTTCAAATATCGCCCGCATCGGAACAAGCGTCCTGCCCTCTTCAAGCCTTGGTGATACATCAAAGTCCATCAGAACTCCATCGAGTTGCACAAATATCGTGCGCGCTGCCGCATCCGCTCTCGCAGCATCACGTCTTGCTGCTTCGGCAAAACCAAACTCCATCAAAATTCTTGTGTCGTCAAAACGGCGGTCATTATTCGGAGCATTCATCACAACAGTGATGATGCGTCTGCCTCCGCGAACAGCAGTAGCTTGCAAGCAGAATCCTGCTCTAGGCAATGTTCCGGTCTTAAATCCGTCCAGACCGGCAAGCTGGCGGTTGTGAATAAATCTGTTTGTGTTCGTTTGAGTCTGCCCGCTTACCACTCTATTGCCCGTATTTGTAATACGCAGAATATCAGGGTACCTGTGTATAAACTCGTACATCAATCTGCCCATTGCATAGGCTGTTGTGTAGTGGTCATGAGCGCCGTGGGCGTTCGTAAATGCCGCATCCCAGCCAAAACTTGCAGCTGTTTCATTCATCCTTGTGACAAAAGCTGCCTCACTGCCGCTGATGTGTTCTGCCAGGACAATACATGCTCTGTTTGATGATGGAAGCATAGCCATAAACAAAAGGTCTTCAACTGTATAGTAAGCACCAGCCAACAACAGACGGCTGCCTGGGTTGTTTTCCGACATTCTTGTGGCAGTTTCGCTCACGCGAATTCTGGTATCCAGCGTCAGGTTTCCGGCTGCAATTTCTTCATATGTGATAAATGCTGTCAGGCTCTTCGTCATACTTGCCGGAACACGCATTGAATGCGCGTCACGTTCAAAGAGGACTTCTCCTGTGTCAAAGTCGATTACAATTGCCGCTTGTGCTGTCAGTCCAGCCGGCGCTGCTGCCGCTGGTATTGCAACTGTTATAAGCATTAAAGCAACCAGTAGTAATACCATAAGCCTCTTTTTTAGCATTTGTCTTTCCTCCTATGCTTTTTAAAATATATTAAAATACCTAGACATTATTTTGTCAAGACAAAAGGGTTTGTTTTGTTTCACGCTCTTTAGCTGACGGGAGTCGGACTCCAACCAGCTTTTGCTAACGGGAATCGAACGCTCATCGGTTCGATTCCCGCCTTTACATCATGCATCTTTCGGATTCTCCAAACCTATACGCTCATTACAAGACCCTGCATCACAATATTTCTATACCAAAAATCCGCTGCCCTCGGGTACCTACGACCAGGAAGTTGCCGAATACCGCAGGCGAAGCTTCTATATTTGCACCCAATCTGATGGTATGCAGGGTTTCTCCTGTAGTCCCTCGAATCAGCCGCATATCGCCTACCGAATCACTGACAATAAGAAAACTTTGACCGCTATCAGTATAGACTGCGACAGGCGAACTCCATCCAAACGCCGGCAGAATCCTTTCCCAAACAATCTCGCCGCTTTGCCTATCAAAAGCGATAAGTGCCCCACCACCACCACGACCGACTACCTGGGCGACCCAGAAGATCACTAAGTCAGCGATATCATGCTGCCCTACTACTGGGGTAGCTGTCACGCCTCCGTTAAAATTCGGATTAAAATAGCATCGAATAGAGTACTCCCACAGCACTTCACCATTGGCTGCGTTGAGCTTACGGATAAACGCACTTCCGCCTGAGCCTTGCAAATCCACTTGTGTTCCTGTATATAAAACAAGCCTTTGCTCATCTTCTTCCCAATCCAGCACAATACTTGCATCTGTATCATCACGCGCATCAAACACCCAAACAGGCTCCAATGTTCTTAAATCAAGACAGGTAATAATTCCGCTATTGTCAGCAAAGAACAGATAATGCGAAAATGCCGCCGGGGAGTTTTCCGTACCCAATCGCCTGCTCCCAGTATGACGGTGTCTTGAAATTTCGGGGTCAATCGTTATGGTTTGCGCTGCCCTGTCAAACGCTGTATTTAATGCAACACTGTAAACAACTCCGTTTTCCCCGGCCACAATCAGCCTGTCATTTGCCGAATCAACCAGTGGGTTCCCATCAAAAGCACCCCACCACCTCATTGAAAATGGGTCGCGGCCATTGATATAGAGCAGTTCAGAACCATCTAAGAGTGAAAATATGTAAAATCCGAAGCGCTCACCTCGCATCTGATCGCCCTGTCCAACATACATCAGCGGATAACCTCGGGGGTCAATGGTCACACCGGATTTAATTGTTTCTCCAAAGAACATACGCGGCCGCGTTGGTCTTCCGGTTTGCAGTTCAAAGAAGTAGATATATCCATCCAACGCCCCCTGAATGACTTCCACCAAGCCTTCCCTATCACGCATGTCCGGATGAAGATTCATCATTTGCTGAATTTCAAAGTCCCAAGTCACTATCGCAGGTTGCCCTGCCCAGCCGATGCCCTGCCATCTTATGGTTCTCTGATGTACTTCTGCACAGCCCGCTACATTACATCCTGCATCTGCACAAGAAATCGTATCTCTGCGTTCCAGGCTGCCGACATTGAGCTGATATCTTATTTCCAACCTATGCTGGGAAACACTGACTGTTCCCCATGATGCATTGTTGCGGAAATTATTGCCTCTGAATGTTGTGATACCCAAAGCTGAGTATGCTTCAGGCATTCCAAAATGAATCGGGTATAATGCGCCCTGAATTGAGTTGGCAAATGCTAGATTTCTAAAGCTTTCCGGAGCTGTTTCCGGCAGACTATATGCCCGAAACAGTTCGTATGGCGTTGGAGTCGGCTCCGGTTCAGGCTCTATGTCTGTCGCGGGTATATATTCGTCTTCTTCCTCCGGGATTTGTGACGATTCCGGTGCATTTTCTGATGGTGACTCCGTTGCCAATTCTATTATCTCCATCCTATGCGCATCATAATCACCGATGTCATTGTCGGAATAAGCAACATATGCATAATCGCTATCTGAACGCTGCTCAAATAGAAATTGGGCTACATCTGCGGTTCTACCAGATGCAAATAGTGTCACAAACCACATAGCCGCCAAAAACACAATGCTTTTAATGGCGATAAATTTTCTTCTTACTACCTTGTTGTTTTTCTTCCTCATATTCACAATCTGCTTAAATATTTTTGTTTATACACGGTGATTGTATCATATCAATGTCGCTAACACAACGAAAATCACAAGATCACAGGCATTGTTTGACTAAATTAGTCTTAAAACGTGATTGACAACCAACGCCAACACTTGTATAATCGTGATGATAGAAAGGAAATCCTCCGCTCACTATACTGAAGCTATATTAGCCTATTAGCAAAACATTGATTTTCGAACTTTTCCCTCATAATAGAGAACTTCTCAAGCAGGGACCCGACGATACGATACAAACCCGCTTGCGAGCACCCGGCATGTGCCGGAGTGATATTATGAGAGGTCACTATGTGTGAAACAATGATAGAAATTAGAGCACAAATTTCTATGATGCAGGAAGAGTTGCTGGAAAATCTAAAAAAGCTTGTTGTATTTGACAGCGTTGAATCTCCAGCATTACCAGGAAAACCATTCGGAGAAAATGTACACGCCGCTTTGGAATTCGTACTTGCACTCGCGCGCAGCATGGGCTTTAGGGCCGAAAACCTTGAGGGTTATGTTGGCGTTGTCGATTGGGGCGAGGGCGAAGAGCTTATCGGCGTGCTTTGTCATGTCGATATCGTACCGGTCGGCAACCTTTCATCATGGAACACCCCGCCACTGGCACTGACCGAAATTGATGGTTACGTCTACGGCAGAGGCACAGCAGACGACAAAGGCCCTTTGCTTTCCGTGCTTTACGGTATGTACGCACTAAAAAAGCTTGGTTATATTCCCAAAAAGCGGATACGCATTATCATCGGCACAAATGAAGAAACAAATTGGGGATGTATGCGGTATTACAAAGAACACTGCGAGATCCCCTCAGAGAGCTTCTCCCCTGATGGCATGTTCACGGTTGTCAATCGTGAAAAGGGCGTCTGTGGGATGGTTTACTCGAAACAAATCGTCTCTGACGGAATTATTATAAAAGGCGGCACCGCACGCAATGTCGTAGCTGACAACTGCTCGCTTATTTTGCCGCCTCGCTTTGCTATGCAAAAATCCGCACTCCAAACCGCAATCGAAGCTGTTTCGGAAAACGCGACTTGCGCTTACACGTTAGACACCACATCTAACAATGCATTGACTGTCACCTGTATCGGAAAGAGTGCCCCGGCGCACACCCCGCAACCAGGTGCAAATGCAATCATCGGCATCCTGAAACTCGCCGCTGACTGCTCTTTTATGCCCACAATGCAAAAGGAGGCTTCCGCGCTGTTGCGTCAAATCGGCGACACCCCTGATGGCACCGCAATGGGGATTGATTGCAGCGACGAGGAATCGGGTCCACTCACAATGAATCTGGGTGTCCTTTCTCTGCACGATGAAACACTAACCTTTGAGCTGGATATACGTATCCCGGTGACTATTCCACTTGCAGAAAAAATCGAAACTGTCCATGCTACTTTCCTTACGGAAGGCTACACACAAGAATACTGTGAGGAAAAGGAACCCTTATTTGTCCCTGATAGTCTTCCGCTGATTCAGTCACTATGCCGGGTGTATGAAATGGTCCATGGCGAAAAGGCACAACTGTGGTCGATTGGCGGAGGCACCTATGCCCGAGCATTTGATAACTGTGTTTGCTTTGGTGCCTGTTATCCGGGTGAGTCGCTCAACATCCATATGGCAAATGAACGCGCACTCGTCGAAAATTTATTTAAAAATGCCATGATGTATGGCATGGCACTTAAAGAGCTCACATTACCGTCCTCGATTTGAGCTGCTTTGGTGCAGCTTTGTTCTGCCCTGACTTTTGAAATAATTACTCTCTTAAAACATTTTACAAAGGAGATCAAAAAAATGAGAGCAACATCGCAACCCGAATCCCATACATATTATTTGAATTGGGAAGTACAAATGGCAGCCAAAAAGATAGTCAGCGAAATCATGCATACGAAACCCGGCGAAACAGTTGTCATAACATCTGACACCTCGACAGACCGACGAGTCGTTGAAGCAACTGCAGCCGCAGTCATGGAAGCTGGTGCATATCCTACCGTGCTTCAGTTCCCATCCAGTCTTGAAAAGATGATTATGATCGAACCTAAGCCCCCAGTCGCAGAGGCGATCAAAAACTGTGATGTATGGATTGACTTCCAGTACCAGCTTTTCTATACAAAAGCATGGAAAGCCGCCATGGATGCCGGTGTAAGGCTCTTCTTAGCCGCAGCATGTGATGTCGATATGATCATCAATGTCATCGGACGTATAAACTACCCTGTGCTTGTAAAACTGGGCGACAGGATTTGTGAGCTTATAAACAGCGGCAAGGAAATGCGCATCACGAGTGAGGCCGGTACCGATCTTGTATGCTCATGTGTTGGCAGAACCGCAATGCAATCCGGTGCTTACGGAACAGAAAAAGGCACATCTGTCATGCTCGGTGGGCAAACCACTTTCTGTGCGGTCGAAGAAACCATCAATGGCACAATCGTATTCGATGGTGGGCTCTTCCCACCGGAACAAATCGGAAAGCAAGTCAGTCCAGTCACGTTACTTATTGAGAAAGGCATCTGCACAGATATCATAGGCGATAATCGTGAAACGCTTCTGTTCCGCAAGTGGATGGAAAGCTTTGACGATGAAAAGATGTATTGGCTTGCACATATTTCCAATGGATTTAATCCCGGTGTGCCGGAACCCAAAGGACGGATTGCGGAAGATGAGCGTATATTCGGGTGCGTCGAAATAGGTTTTGGCACACAAGGCACCGGCCTTGGCGGGCCGGGCTGGGCTGCCAAAGAACACACCGATGGAGTTATTTTAAATCCATCCATCTATATTGACGGCGTTGCAATCGAAGAAAACGGCTTTTATGTTGAACCCGAGCTTGTCCGACTATGCAAAGAACTTAAAGTGGCAGGCTATTAATTCAAACTGGTGATAATAACGACAATAAGCATTATGAAAGGATTTGTCATTAATATGAAAAATGTAAAGAGAATGATTTCTTTTGTGGTCATTGCTGCACTTATGGTTGTCACTATTACAGGCTGTGTGCAGCAGTCCATCGAACCCGGCACGGGAACCACCACAGATACACGCAACAATGTGCTTAATGTGGCAGTCACTGCAACACCGGAGGCGGCAGACGCAGCAATGGGTGCCGGTGAAAACTGCATGACTGTATTCAATAATGTTTATGAGGGACTTGTACGAAATAACCGGGAAAGCGGTATGCCCGAACCTATGCTTGCAAAAAGCTGGGAATCCTCTCCTGATGGTATGACATGGACTTTTTTCCTGCGCGATGATGTGCATTTTGCTGACGGCTCCCCTATGACGGCTGCCGATGTGAAATACAGTATGGATCGCTTTCTTACCATAGGACGTGGCCAATCCTCCATTTTTCAGGATGTCGTAGAGGAAACTCAAATCGTTGACGAGCATACCGTTCGGTTTGTGCTGGCACGTCCATTTGGTCCATTCATCACGGCAATGACACAGTTTATGGTTGTAAACAAAACCTTGCTGGAAGCCAACACGCTTTCAAGTGGGCCATTCGGGACTCACGGGGACTTCGGAACAGGCTTTGCACTTGCACACTCTGTCGGCAGTGGCCCCTACATAATCACTAATTTCGAACCAAATGTCTCCCTTACTCTAACAAAAAATGAAAATTACTGGCGGATTCCTATTTCTGAAGCTGCACCCGATGTCGTAAATATGTTCGTTGAGCTCGAAGGGGCTAATATCAGAATGCTCTCTGCAGTAGGGGGCGTCGATATAATCCATGGCAGAAGTGAAACCATTACACTAAACGCCGTACTGGATAACCCTGGCTGGCGAACTGTAACATTTGAAGAGCCGGGTCATAATTACTTTATGTTCAACACGAGAAAAGCACCGACTGATTGCGTGCATATACGTAGAGCCATTGCCTACGCTACAGATTCTGTTTTGATGGCTGAAATCAGTGGCGATATGCCTTTGGCATATGGGGTCATACCAAACATGCTGTTGGGTTCGGCCACAAGCGGCCTCGCAACTTATGACTTTAATCTTGAAAGAGCCAGAGAACAAGTTGCGCTTTCGGTTTATGCCGATACTCTGGCCAACTATCCGATATCCATTTCCAACATCCAAGGTAATGGTGAAACCGGAAGAATGTGCATGATACTTGGCGAAAGCCTGAGTCAAATCGGGTTTAACGTTCAGCTGATAGACGCAGCCTGGGTATTATTTGTAAACAACCAATCAGCCATCGAGACATCCCCTAATGTCACCAACCTCATTGTCACCGCAAACTTTATGGAGGCCGGTTCACTGCTTGAGTTCAGGTTCGCTTCTTATTTTTCCGGAAGTTGGAATCAGAATGAGTGGCTTTTGAGCGATGAGTTTGACGATAGAATTGCCGATGCCTTTGCCACAATTAACGATGAAGAACGCTTTGAGAAATACCGCGCCATTGAAGAATGGTTGGTCAATGACCTTGTCGTCAGCTATTCTCCATTTGTCAGTGCATTGAGACCCGCATGGAATTCAGATGTGTTTAGCTGGCCTGCAGATGAAGGTCGGGCGCATGTAATTCCCACGCACAATTACTATTTCGCCTATTTTACCATGAGGTAATGAATGCATTAAAAACTATTCCGAATTTGTAACAGGGCGGCCGCACGGGCTCACCGCAAACCGTGCGGCTCAACCAACTTATGAATGCTAAAATATGGAGGCTCTCATGACCAAAGGATATGTCATAGTACTGAAAAAGTTTTTTATAGCAATAGCTATATTGCTTGTCCTTTCCTTTATTATATTGGGTTATATTCGCTTGATTCCAGGTTGCCCCGTTAGGCTTTCGCTTGGGCCAGGCATTCCGGAAGATACAGTTATCAGACTCCGCAGTGAAATGTTTTTAGATGAGCCGCTTCCTGTCCAGTGGTTTTATTGGATTGTGAATATGCTCACCACCGGAAACATGGGCACTTCGTTGCATTCCTTGCGCGACGTCTCAGTTGATATCGCCATATTTCTGCCGCGCAGTTTGGAGCTTGTCATTATGGCGGCAATCGTTATGCTGGTATTTAGCGTGATGATTGGCACCTTTTCCGCATTGTTTAAGAACACATGGCTTGATAATGTGCTCCGAATCCTTGCGTATCTTGGCGCAGTGATTCCATCGTTTGTTTTTGGCATATTATTTTTGCTGGTATTCGGCGTTTCACTCAGATGGTTCCCCATCGGTGGGCTTCCGACCATACCCGTCGAATACACACTGACCGGTATGCCTCTGTTTGATAGCATTGTCGCCGGAGATTTCGCTCTGGCCGGAAACGTTTTTAGAAGTCAAATACTACCGGTGCTTAGCGTATCGGTTGGCGGCATTGCATACACCTCGCGCCTGCACCGAAGTTCTGTCATTGAAATACTCAATGCGGATTATATCGCATTTGCTAGAGTAGCTGGTGTCAGTCGCAAAACACTTATTCTAAAGCATCTGATGAAGCCATCCTTTATCCCAACGCTTACTATTTACGGTCTCCAGGTGGCTTTCCTGCTTGCCAACATGTTCCTTGTAGAGAGTATATTCCGTTTTCCCGGATTCGCTTTTTATGCGTTTAGCGTCATACAGGTCAAAGATTCCTATGGCATTGTAGGCGTTACACTTGTATTCGGCATTATTCTCGCCATTGTCAATGCATTGGTAGATATCGGGGTGGCAGGACTTGACCCAAGAATAAGGCTAAAAGCATCGGAGTAATTGGTTTGAAAGAATTCAATCTGAGCCGGGAGAACGCCCCATCGCTTGAAGAAATACGAAAGGAATGGTCATAATCATGAACCATGAAATCGCAAGTAAAAAAATAAATGCCCGGTCTGAATTATTCAGGAGACGATGCTATAAATTCTCGCGCAACCCGCTCTCCATGTTTGGGCTGGTCATCGTAGCAGTTTGTATGCTGTTTGTCTTATTTGCACAATATCTTGTTCCGTTTCCGGATGATGCGCAATTAACTACACATATGACAAAAACCTTTCAGGCACCAAGCCTTGAGCATATTGCCGGAACTGATGAGTTCGGGCGCGATGTGTTCAGCCGCGCGATGATTGGGCTTCGTTATTCACTTCTAACAAGCATTATCGTATTGGGGCTATCGGTGCCGTTCGGTGTTTTTCTCGGCCTCATAGCCGGTTATTACAGAAACACATGGATTGATTCGGTAATTACGCGCTTCACCGAAATGTTCATGGCTATTCCAACACTGGTCACCGCAATGGTTATCAGCGCACTTGCCGGCGGAGGGTGGTTTGTGGGTGCAGTCGCAATCGCTGTGTCCTGGTGGGCGTGGTTCTGCCGCCTAACCTACACCTCAGCAATATCTGTCAGCAATGAGTTGTTTGTTGTCTATGCTGAACTCTCCGGTGTAAAAGTTATCCGGGTGATTTTGCAGGATATATTGCCAAACATATCTGCACCGATCATTACTAAAATAAGCCTTGATATGGGCAGCGTTATTATCATCGCCGCAAGCTTAAATTTCATTGGGCTTGGTGTTCAGCCGCCAACCCCGTCTTTGGGTGCAATGGTGGCCACAGGTATATCTTATCTGCCACAACAATGGTGGATGTGCACCTTCCCTGCCATCATCATTATGCTCGTAGTTTTAGGCTTCAATTTGTTGGGTGATGGCCTTGGCGATGCTTTGACACTGGAGGTGAAGTAGCATGGCAGAAAAATTTGCGCTACAAATTACAAACCTCTCGGTCAAGTATAAAGTTTACGAAGGCACGCTTCAAGTGATACCCGGTCTTGATTTGTTTGTGCGCGAAGGCGAACGTGTAGGCCTTATCGGAGAGACAGGCTGTGGAAAATCATCCATACTCAAAGCCGTCGCTTCCGTGCTCCCTGTTCCGCCAGCTATCGTTTCCAGTGATGCTATTGAAGTCTTTGGCAATCCGATTGGAGGCCGCGTCGGCCTTTCCATATTGCGAAAAAACGTTTCGATGGTATTTCAGGATCCATCTACATCGTTAAACCCAACCTTAAAGATTTCCACTCAAATGATGGACGTGCTGAAAGCCCGGTTTCCGGGAAAGCGCAAGTCCGAATACAGAAAAATGATGCGCGATGGACTGGAGGCTGTTTCTATGCCTGCTCCTGAGCGCGTTTTGGGCAGCTATCCCATTCAGCTTTCCGGAGGTATGCGTCAGAGAGTCTGCATCGCAATGGCTCTGATAAAAGACCCTGTTTTGATTATTGCTGATGAACCCACAACTGCACTTGATGTCACAATAGAAGAACAGATACTCGATTTGCTTGATTATCTGGTCCGTGAAAAGAATAAATCTTTGATTCTGGTAAGCCATGCACTCGGTGCAGTACGAAAGCTAACCGATAGGGTGTATGTCATGTATGCGGGCAATATCGTTGAATTTGGAAACACTGCGGATATTTTCAGCAATCCAAAACATCCGTATACGATTGGGCTTATCGCAGCTTCGCCAAAGCTTACCGGCGAGGGTCTGGCTGATGGCATAGCCGGAGATATTATCAGCTATATCAATGTGCCTGATGGTTGCAGATTCGCTAATCGCTGCCCCAGAGTATCGGAAAAATGCCAAACATCCACGCCGGTGCTTGAAAATCTAAGCCCCGACGGATCATGGCAAGTTTCCTGTCATAACCATAACATAGAGGAGGCTGCGTTATGAGCCACGAAGAGCCCTTAGTACGCGTAGAAAACCTTTGTAAAACTTTCAAAACAAATTTTGGCACGCTACTGGCCGTTGACAATGTTGATTTTACGATCAACAAAGGTGAGGTGTTTGGACTTGTCGGAGAATCAGGCTCGGGCAAATCTACGATCGGCTCAATGTTGGTGGGTATGTATAACGCAACATCGGGAACTGCCTTGTATAGGCAGGAGCACAATATCGGCATAAAGCACAGTGAGCGTTCCAAATGGCTCAAACAGGATATCCAGCTTGTGTTTCAGGATCCCGGCAGTTCTTTAAATCCTCGCAAGTCAGTCAGACAAATATTGGGTGTGCCTATAGATCTTTTCTCCGGAGAAAAACTGACTTACCAAGAGCGTAACCACCGCATAGAGGCTTCGCTGGCTCGCATTGGCCTGCCGCCGGAATATCTGGATAAATATCCGCGCAGCATCGGAGGCGGTGAAAAGCAGCTTATTTGTGTGGCACGCGCACTATCCGCAAACCCATCGTTTATCGTGCTTGATGAACCAACAAGCGCACTCGATGTTTCTATTCAAGCCAAGATCACAAATAAATTGCTTGAATTGCAGCAAAAAGATAACCTTTCTTATCTGTTCATCACGCATAATCTTTGTCTGGTGCGCAACATATGCGACCGCATCGCAATCATGTATCTGGGCAAAATCTGTGAGATGGCTCCTACTCAGTCGTTCTTTAATAATCCGCTTCACCCCTATACTCAAATGCTGCTTGCCTCCATACCCGTGCTGGCAGAGGAAGAAGAAAAGCTCAAGCCTCAGCGCATTCGTTCGACTGGCGAGATTCCAAGCCCGCTCAACAAGCCAAAAGGATGTAGCTTTCATCCGCGCTGCCCCCATAAAAATGATATTTGCACACAAATCGAGCCGCAGATGGCCGAGCTTAGCCCCAATCATTTTGTCAGTTGTCATTTGCTTGGAGCTTAAAATGGATTTTAATAGACAGACTCACATATCACGAGGAACTGTCTGCGGCACATTACTTTTCTGTTTTATGAAAGGATGTTCATTACAATGATAACTAGTAAAATGACAGAGGCTTTCAAGAGCTTCGAGGGTGGTTTGTTTTCGTCTGTAGAGAAAGCGGATGTGGGCGAGGGCGTAGTAAAGCTTCTTGAAGATGGGGCGACATTGATGTGCTGGGCCGATCCGTTTTATCCCGACCCTGTCACTCCGCCGCATGTAGCAGAGGCGACGGCAAATGCTATTTTAAGTGGTTTGGGCACCCACTATACAGCGCCTATTGGCAATAGGGAGTTAAAAGTTGAAATTGCCAATCGTCTTGAAAGTTTTAATGGGATTTCAGTTTCTGACCCTCAGCGCAACATCCTCATAACTCCCGGTTCTGATTCAGGCTTGTTTTATGCGATGCTTCCATTTATTGAAAATGGCGATGAGGTGATGATTACAGACCCCAGTTATCCGAACAATTTTCAAAATACACAAATCCTGGGCGGCGTTATTGTGCGGGTGCCGCTCAGCGCTGACAATGACTGGCAGCTTGATATCTCAGAATTTGAAAAACGTGTTACAGGCAAAACAAAGATGGTGGTTTTAACTAATCCGAACAACCCCACAACAACGGTCTATAGCCGAAAATGTTGTGAGGCGCTTGCAGCGTTTGTAATAAGGCATGATCTTGTGCTTGTGATAGATCAGGCTTTTGAAACTCCGGTTTTTGATGGTTTGGAGATGGTCACAATGGCTTCACTGCCTGGGATGTGGGAACGTACATTAACTGTGTTTTCGCTTTCAAAGGGTATGGGTTTGTCCGGTTATCGGGTCGGTTATATTGTTGCCGATGACAAAGTTATAGACAAGCTTTATGGGGCTGCGGTCACCGTTTTAGGTGCAACCAACACTGCTGCACAAATCGGTGCCATCGCTGCACTTAAAGATGACAGGTTCCTTGAGGATTACTACAAAATCCACTTGCAGCGTCGCGATACCGTATTCGAGCTTTTGCGTGATATTCCGGGCGTAAAGATGAAAAAGAGCGAGTCAGGTTTTTTGTCCTGGGTTGATATTTCTGCTTTGGGGACATCTAGCGAAATTGTGAGTTATCTTATCCGGGAGGCAAAAGTGGTTGTTAATGGCGGTGAGAACTATGGCAAGCAAGGCGAGGGTTATATCCGAATCGTTCATGGTGTTTTGAAAAATAGTGAACCTTGGGAAGATTGCATACGGCGTATCAGGCGTGCGTTACTAGGGTTGTCGGGGCGGTAGTTTGTGGATGTCGCATATATAATTAACTGAACAATCGCAGGCTGCTTGCGTAAATGCAGGGTTTGCTGTATAGTGAATTGAATAAATTGCTAAGGTCGGCGTTTGCTTCGTATGGGACGCACAGTGGGCGTCTCGTGGATATCCATGGATGTTGTTTCAATCATAAATTGTTGAGAGGGGGAGCCACGAAAAAATCTATAGAAACAACTTTCACTCAAATTTACTGAAAAATTTACAAAGGAGATTTTGTATGATGAGATTTCACAAATCATTTAAGGCAATTTTTACTTTAGC
>WQUY01000032.1 GCA_009781855.1 Oscillospiraceae bacterium
CTGACGGGGTGGTCTTTGGGGGCGAGATAAAAGAGCACCACCCCGCCACTTCGTGGCACCCCTCCAAGGAGGGGAATCTTCACAGGAAGCTTAGAGCATCCCTGAAAATCATTAGTAACACCCACACATCCCAGAGCACAGGTCGGCAAGGAGCTAAATGCCCACCTTGCGACATATCCCGGCAATGCAGCAAACACTGCATCGAGGGCCTCTCGCAGGACAGACAGCACGACCATGCAAAACAAGCCGATGGCAAAAATCTGACGACTCCTCTGCCGGAAGCACCTCTCGCAATGCCATCTCAATCTTAACAGGGTCTTTCATCTTTACTAAGCCAATGCGGTTGCTGAGCCTGATGCAATGAGTATCGACCACCACTGCGGGTTTTTTGAATATATCCCCCAACATGAGATTTGCAGTCTTTCTCCCAACACCCGGCAATCGCAGCAACTCATCCATAGTATCGGGCACCTTGCTGTCAAACTCCCCAATAAGCATTGCCGATGCAGCTATAATATCCCGAGTCTTAGTTCTATAAAACCCACAGGAATGAATGATCCCCTCCAGCTCTGTCACATCAGCACTTGCAAGTGCCTCAAGAGAAGTATACCTGCTAAACAATATCGGGGTAACCGTATTGACACGCGCATCAGTGCATTGCGCTGCAAGACGCGCCGCAAATAGAAGCTCATAGTCTTTATTATACTCAAGGGCACAATACGGATCAGGATAACATTCTTTAAGAAGCCCTATAATTTCTGAAATCTCTTTTTTTGATAACATGATGTCTCTCCTAACTCACTGTACAGGCGGTTAAATGCACACTTCCCCACGCTTGCATAATTTTATCACAAACTGCTTAACTCCGCACCAGATTTATTATGCATAATCATAATTGATTCAGTTGAATTATTTATAAAACTTCTGTATAATGTTCAAGGCATCCTCTTGCTATGATGTAGCAAAAGGGCAAACCAATGCAAAAACCTATGCACCATGGAGGGATTCCAAATGATTAGAGAAATGATGGCTTATATTTCAAAATGTGACCCAGAAGTCGGAGACGCCGTCAAAAGAGAATTTGCCCGCCAACGCAGGAATATCGAGCTCATAGCCTCGGAAAACTGCGTTAGTGAAGCCGTGCTGCTCACAGCCGGGACAATACTTACAAACAAATACGCCGAAGGTTATCCCGCACACCGATTCTATGGAGGTTGTGAAGAAGTCGATGCTGCTGAAATGCTTGCAATAAACAGAGCCAAAGAGCTTTTCAATGCTGAATTTGCAAACGTGCAATCGCACTCCGGTGCCTCGGCAAACTATTCAGTATACATGGCGCTGTGCAATCCCGGCGACACAATATTAGGCATGGATTTGGAACATGGTGGCCATTTGACACATGGTGCTCGCGCAAACTTCTCTGGCAAATATTTTAATATTGTCTCGTATGGAATCTCACCGGACACAAACACAATTGATTACGACGACATTCTCAGTCTTGCTAAAAAGCACAAACCCAAAATGATTATCGCCGGAGCCTCCGCTTACCCCAGAACTATTGATTTCCAAAAATTTTCTGAAATAGCAAAAGAAACCGGTGCATACTTGTTTGTCGATATGGCTCATATCGCAGGTCTGGTTGCCGCAGGAGAACACCCAAGTCCCCTACCCTATGCCGATGTTGTTGCAAGCACAACCCACAAAACTTTGCGCGGCCCTCGTGGTGGGTTCATCTTGACAAATGATAAGAAACTTGCAAAGAAAATTGACTCGGCCGTTTTCCCTGGAACTCAGGGTGGGCCGCTAATGCATATTATCGCTGCAAAAGCTGTTGCTTTTGGAGAAGCACTAAAACCAGAATTCAAAGAGTATCAACGCCAAATACGCAAAAACGCTGATGCGTTGGCTCAGGGACTTATCAGAAACGGCTTCGACCTCATTTCCGGCGGCACAGATAACCACCTCATATTGGTCGATTTGAGAAGATTTCAGGTTACGGGCAGCGACATGTGTGCTCTTCTCGACAGTGTACATATCACGGTCAACAAAAATAAGATTCCAAATGACCCTCAACCCGCATCAATCACAAGCGGCATCCGCTTAGGCAGCCCCGCCGTAACAAGCCGTGGTTTTCGCGAGGACGATATGAAAAAAATTGCGGAACTTATTGCACTTACCGCCTCAGACTACGAATCAAAATCTGGATACATAAGAGCGGAAGTAGACAAGCTTTGCGATAAATACCCACTTTACAGCTAATCAATGGCTGTTGAAAGGCAGATATATGAGTTTTTCGCCTATACCAAAGTATTCATTTCGCAATCTCACTAATATTTCTCCGGACTTCCTTAATCAATTGGGAATAAAATTTTTGATGCTGGATTTGGATAATACTATAGCCTCCTATAGTGAACATATACCTTCAGAGGCTGTTTCCTATTGGGCAGACAACATTAAAAAACAAGGCATTGAATTATATGTCGTTTCAAATAGTCTGCGCAAAAAACGAATTCGGGCTTTCGAGAAGGCGCTCAATGTTGGCATCGTAATGAATGCACACAAGCCATCTCCCAAGTGCATCCTTCAAGCTATGGCAAACAAAGGCTATAGCGCCCAGGTTTCTGCCCTTGCAGGTGATCAAATATTCACCGATACATTGGCAGCAAACCGAGCAGGCATCACCTCCATAATAGTTAAACCAAAACAAATAACAAATCCGGTTCTTGCATTAAGATATTTTTTCGAGTTGCCTTTTAGAGCAATGTGTAAGAATATAGATTTCAGCTAAGGGTGATGCCGGGCGTAAAACCTCATCGCCTGTTAAACCCCGCAAATCATAAATTTTATGTAGGAGCAAAAAATGAACAATATTAAAAAAATCCAGCAAGAGCTTTTGAGACAAGATTTCGATGCAATGCTTATCACCGGGCAAGCGAGCAGGCTCTACACCGGGGGCTTCTCTTCCAGTGCCGGAGCATATGTGATTACACCGCAAGATGCTTGGTTTTTTGTTGATGCACGTTATGTTGAGGCTGCACGCAGAAATGTTAAAGGTGCTGAGATTTGCTTAGTCACAACAGTAGACGAAACATTTCCTGAAAAGATAGCAAAACTTTTAAAAGAAAAAGAAGTAAAAACTGTTGGGTTTGAAGACGGCATTGTAACACATGCAACATATCTCGAATGGGAAGAAAAATTCGAAGCAAAACTGGTGCCTGCGCAGACGTTTATCAATGATTTGCGTGCCATCAAGTCTGCGCAGGATCTCGAAGGCATGATTAAAGCCCAGCGTATTGCCGAAAAAGCCTTTGAAGAAATACTTCCGCTCATAGGCAACAACATAACTGAAAGAGAACTGACCGCAGAGCTTGTTTATCGTATGGTTAAAAATGGGGCTGATGATAAAGCATTTGATCCAATCGTCGTGAGCGCCCCAAGATCAAGTCTGCCACATGGTGTCCCGACAAATGAGAAAATCGGCAATGGTTTTCTGACGATTGACTGGGGTGCAAAGCTTGATGGCTGGTGCAGCGATTGTACAAGAACACTTTGCATTGGCAAGCCCGACGATGAAATGACACGTGTCTATGAAACGGTTTACAACGCACAAGAGGCAGGGATTAATGCTGTCTGCGGCGGAGTGAAGTGCAGTGTCATTGACAGCGCAGCACGCAAAGTTATAAACGATGCAGGTTATGGTGCGTATTTCGGTCATGGCTTTGGACACTCTATAGGCTTAGAGGTGCATGAATCAATCAGATGTTCACAGATTTCAGAAGACATAATGCCTGTCGGCGCAGTTTTTACTGCCGAGCCCGGAATTTATCTGCCAGATCGTTACGGCGTAAGAATAGAAGACACATTATATGTCACTGAAGACGGCTGCAAGAACATAACAAACCTTCCAAAGAACTTGATTGTTATTTAATCAACAATTTAATATCCTTGCATTATTCATATACTTGGGATAGAATATACTGTATAATATAGTAGGAGGAGATATAATGATTTCTGCCGGTGATTTCAGAAATGGGGTTACTTTCGAATGGGACGGAAAGGTCATGCAGGTCGTCGAGTTTCAACATGTTAAACCAGGTAAGGGCGCTGCCTTTGTCCGAACAAAGGTGAAAAATGTTATTACTGGAGCCGTTGTCGAAACCTCTTTCAGCCCGTCTGATAAGTTTGAAAATGCTTTTGTCGAGCGCCGCGATATGGAGTACAGTTACAATGACGGCGATTTATATTACTTTATGGATCTTGAAACATATGAGCTGGAACCCGTTGACAAATCCCTTCTCGGCGATAATTTCAAGTTTGTAAAAGAAAATATGAACTGCAATGTACAATCATACAAAGGCAAGGTTTTCAACGTAGATCCGCCCAATTTTGTTGAACTCACCATAACGGCTACCGATCCAGGCTTTAAAGGTGACACAGCTACGAACGTACTCAAACCGGCAACAGTTGAAACCGGTGCAGAGGTAAAAGTTCCACTCTTTATCAGTGAGGGCGAAAAAATTCGCATCGACACGAGGACAGGCGAATACATGGAACGCGCAAAGGGCTAAGAATAGAAATCATTATGGAGGTAAATGCGCTATGTATATCAAAGAAAAAGTTTCATATCTGAAAGGTCTTGCCGAAGGACTTGGGTTGGACTCTGATGTCAAAACAGAAAAACTGTTAGCAGTCATGATCGACACCCTTGACGAAATGGCAGACGAAATCGAAGAATTGAGCCAGAACGCTCTTGACATCGGCGATGAGCTTGACGCAATCTCAGAGGATTTGGCAGAAGTCGAGGAGTTTATTTTTGATGATGATGACGACTATGATGAATTTAATTTCGATGACGAGGACGATGATTATGATGACGAATGCGGTTGCGACTGCGCTTTTTGCGGCGGTGAAAACCTATCTTACGAAGTCGAATGTCCTGCCTGCGGCGCGGAAATAGAGCTTGATGAGTCAGATTTAATACTCGACTCTGTAGCTTGTCCGAGTTGCGACGAAGTGCTTGAGTTTGACTTTGACGACGATGACTTCGATGACGATGACTTTGACGACGAACTCGACGACATGCTTAATGAAGAAGACGAGGACGACAAGGAAGAAAGCGAAAAGTAGTCTTTCTGCAGCTTCATATATCAAGAAGCAGGCTGTTCCTGCAATGGCAGCCTGCTTCTTTTTGTTGTCACGACTCTCGTTTGAGTTGCCAAGTGCGCTGAAATCCTGGCGAAATGGCCAGGAAATTGAATAACCGGAGACGATCAACGTGGATTATTTTTACGCAGTATTAAATCAAATAGTTATTTTCATGATTATAATTGTCATTGGTTTTGCCGCAGTCAAAACTAAATTCATATCTGCAAGCGTTCTTCAACCGCTTTCAATAGTTTTTACTAAAATAATTATCCCTGTCTTAGTATTTGTCAATGCTGTCAGCGGCGCAACACGCGAGGACATGCTAACCCTTGGTTTCTTTGTCGGGGTAATCGCTTGTGTCTACATTGCCTTGATTATAATAATGACTTCAACAAAAAAAATTCTGCGCCTGAGCGGCAACAGAGGCAGGCTCTTCCCTTTGACTTTTACTTTTGGTAATGTAGGGTTTCTCGGGATACCATTGCTTCTCTCTGTTTTCGGACAAAGGATAATGGTGCTGATTACCATGTATGCAATCGTAGATATGCTGGTACTATGGACATATGGATATACTCACTCGTTTCCACATGATAAAAAACTAGAATACACGCCAAAGGCGCTTATAAACCTTATAAATCCTCCAATCATAGCCATACTCCTTTCTATAATCCTCATTATGTTTGAGATTAGGATACCTATGGTTATTGATAGGAGCTTGTGGAGTATCGCAAATGCCGGAATGGCTTTGCCGTTTATATATATTGGTGGGATGCTTGCAACAGTGGTGAATCTGCGCAGCCTCTTTAAGTATGAATATTTTGTCGGAATCTTTATAAAAATGATTCTTTTCCCTATTGCGGTCTTTGCGGTATTACAAGCATTCGGTCTGGATCACAACATGAGCATCGGGATTTCCATACTCAGTGGTCTGCCAACTATGCCGCTTATTGCGATGCTTGCAGCAACAAATGGCTCAGATGGAGAATATGCCACCGGCACTGTTATGGTGACAACTATTGCAAGTTTATTCACCCTTACTCTTGTCACGTATTTGATTACAGTCGTACTTTGACACTAATCCGGTGTCGCAGGAAAAATTGATAAAACAATATCTCTAAACAAGTTATACGCTGTTGACTCAGCATCTTCTCTCCAGGCAAATACCAGCGGATTTTGAGCGTCGTCACCCTCGATGAGGAACGTGACGACGTTTGGTCGTTGATAAAGTCTACCCAATTCACTGGGCAAAATAGCAACGCCGATGCCTGAGTTCACAGATAGTACGACAGACTCCGCCCTATTGTAGTAGTTGATTATATGAGGAACACAGTTGCGATTTCTGCAAATTTCTTCAACCTTATTCGTGAGGATAATATCTGATTTGCGAACTGACACAAATGGGTGCATTCCAATGGTAGACCAGTCATCAAGGTCAATAGAATCTACTATAGCCTTATTGACGAAAAGCGAAAGCGTCCCATTCTGCACAAGCCTGGTTGAATAACCGCTTCCTTGCGGAACTGATGGCTTGCCGGTAAAATAAAAATCATGCCTTTGCTGCTGCAGTGACATTATGATTTCCGGACCTTCAAGAATGTCTACATCCACTTGTATATTAGGGTATTTGTCATGGAGGGCAATCAAACTTTCGCAGACATGATAGGAAGTGGCTGAAAGTGTTGCGATCCGAATCCGCCCTACCCTTCCCTCGGCAATGTTCATGACTCTGTTGACAGCAATTGATGACAATTCGAGTATTTGAATCGCATATGGAAGGAAATCCTGTCCTTCAGGTGTTAGTGAAACTTCATGACTCGTCCTTTTTATAAGCTTGGAGCCTATTTGCGCTTCAAGCTTTTTAATTTGATGCGTTACTGCAGGTTGGGTAATGAAATACTCCTCTGCCGTGCGAGAAAAATTACGTGTCCTCGCAATTGAAGCAAACAATTTTAATTGAAAATCATCCATGTTGATCCCCCAGACAATCAGGTGTAATTTTAAAATGATAATTAACATGTTTAATAGCTACTTTAACGATTCTGATTTCCATTATAACCGAATGATGGGTATAATAACAGTAAATATCTTCTATAAACCGAAAGGGGTTCTCCATGATTAAAACACCTCCGATTAGCTCAATGTCAGGAGCCTTTGATGTCAAAGGAAAAAACGTCGTAGTTACAGGCGGCAACAGGGGCATAGGGCTTGGCATTGTCAAAGCGTTTGCTCAAAGCGGTGCAAATATTGCCATACTATGCCGTAACGAAGAGTCTGGACTAAAAGTAGCGAAAAGCCTTGCTGAATACGGTGGGAAATATACATGCATCGGCGTAGATATCTCTGACTACAATTCTGTTTCTGATGCTTCTCAGGGTATATATAAATTTTTCGAACATGTAGATGTGCTTGTTAATAACGCTGGCATTGGCTCAACTGTTGATTTTTTCGACCCCAATGGGGTGGATGAATGGCATCGTGTCATAGACACCAACTTACACGGCGTTGCAAATATTGTTCATACGGTTGTGCCAAAGATGAAAGAGTCCGGTCGTGGTGGCACGATCATTAATATATCTTCCGTAGGTGGTCAACGTGTTTCAAACTCTCGTAAATTCCCTCATCCGCCATACAATGTTTCCAAGGCCGGTGTAGATATTTTCACTAAATATCTGGCTATTGCCCTCGGTGACTATGGCATACGCGTTAATGCTATTTCGCCTGCTATGACACATTCCAATCTTGGCAAAGACCTTCCTGCAAGTGTGGTGGAGATGATAGACACAACAATGCCTGCACACAGGTTGGGTGACCCTCTGGAAATTGGTTCTCTGTGCGTGTTTCTCGCTTCGCCTTCCGGAGTGCATATTACCGGTACGATTCTGGTTCACGATGGTGGATTGATGACCGTTTCCTGATTCGAAGAGGATGAATAAATGCAAACTGCTGGGGTCTGCGCTCTGTAGTGCTGGGGTCTGACTAATGATTTACTGCGCTGGATAATAACCACGTAGGCTGGCGGGAGTCGAAACGCATCGACTTCCGCCAGCCTATGGCCTACTGCACAGACAATGTGATCTCATCTGCATAATTAGTCTCAAAAATATCCCTAACGCCACAGACATCACGTGTTTGCCCCAATGCCCACATAAGCTTTGTAACACAAGCCTCGGTTGTCATATCCCAGGCCTGAACAGCACCCGATTGGAGCACCTTTCGACCCGCTTCGTAGAGGGAAAAGTCACTCTGTTCATAGAGGCACTGACTGCGAACGATGACAGAAGTCCCATTTTCAATAAGCCTGCGGATTTTTTCCGACAAATCTCTTCGCAGATGATGCAACCCACCGAGTCCGAAAGCTTCCAACACAACGCCCTTATATCCCTGCTGTACCAAAGCATCAAATATATGAGGGTTGGAACCTGGAATGAGTTTAAGCAAAAACACCTCGCCGGATAAAGCAGACTTTAGCGTTGGCGAGCCGCCGGATACCCCTTTTGGCCAATCAAAACACTGCTGTCGTCGCATTCCCTCCAGCTTAAATTCCGCAAGATACGGATAATTGATACTCTCAAATGCATCGAACCCCATTGTGCGGACTTTGACTGCGCGACATCCTTTGATTACTTTGTGATGAAATGCAATACTCACACCGGGGATCTCATTGTCTACTGCGGAAAGCGCAAGAGACAAATTGGTGACAGCGTCTGTAACCGGATGAGCCAATGGGAGCTGTGAACCGGTCAAAACTACCGGCTTATTAAGGTTTTGCAACATGAAGGTCAGTGCCGAAGCAGTATACGCCATAGTGTCAGTGCCGTGCGTGATAACAATGCCATCGTATGTTTTCAGTGACTCAAAGACATAAGCGGCTATAGTCTGCCACTCTTCCGGTTGTATGTTTGAACTGTCCAGGTTCATTATGCCCTTGTAATCTATATCATAATAACTACGGAATGCATCGAGCGTTTTCTGCATTACCCCTGAATCCTCGTCGGGGGACAAACCCATATGTGTTGATTTCGCAACAATTGTTCCACCTGTACCCATCACCAAAATCTTTTTCAACTTGCACCCTCCTTTGAAAGAAACCGTTTGCGTTGCCGAGAAATAAACCATCCCGTCACTGTCAATTTGTATTATATCCTATATGATGATTGCGTAGCAATTATACCACAAACAATCGCCCTGCCCAGTTGGGAACGTTGCCGAATGTAAAAAAAAATTAACAAAAGAAATGCAAAGTTAGCGAATATACCTATTTACACTCGCAAGTTGTTGTGGTAAAGTTTTCGGATATATTCAAAATGAACCTTTAGGCGTTTGGGGTTGCAAAATCTCGCGGATTTGATTCTGCTGAAAATATTGGCGAGTATGCCTATTTACGCTAATGAACTTCTATGCTAGAATTCTCGGGAATATATGAAAATGAAATTTTGACACTTTGAAATTGCAAAAACTTGCTAATTAACATAGGGAGGTATAAACACGTGAGCATTAGAGTAGCTGTGGATATCGGCGGCACATTTACGGATTTTGTATGCTTAAATGAATCCACTGGAAATATTATTGAAGAAAAGGCGCATACCACTCCTGCAAATTTTGCATCCGGTGTTATTGACGCAGTTGGGAAATCAAAAATCAATCTTTCCGAGGTGCAGTATTTTGCACATGGAACCACGGTGGTAATCAATGCAGTCACTGAACGCAAAGGCGCAAAAACAGCGCTGGTTACTACAAAGGGTTTTCGTGACGTATTGGAAATAGGCAGGGCAAACCGCCCTGACATGTACAACTATTTTTACAAAAAACCAGAACCATATGTTCCGCGCCGCTTGCGCTTTGAAATTGATGAACGTGTGGACTATAAAGGAAATGTCCTGCAAGCAGTTGATGAGCATGAAGTGCGACATCTGGCAAAACAAATAAAGGCTGAAAATGCAACCGCAGTGGCGATATGTTTGCTTAACTCGTACGCCAATTCCGCACATGAGCAATTGATTGAGCAAATCCTTGCTGCAGAGCTGCCAAACGTAGAAATAACGACGTCTTCCAGCATTGTGAAAGTGTGGCGTGAATACGAGCGCACCAGCACAACCGTGCTCAACGCCTATGTCAAACCGGCAGCACGTCTTTATCTAAATACCCTGGACGAAACGCTTCGTGAATTAGGCCTGGAAACGCAGCCTTATGCCATGCAAAGCAATGGTGGAACGGCGACATTTAACCTTGCAAAAGAAATGCCGATCAGCTTGATTGAATCCGGCCCTGTCGGTGGAGTAATTGGTGGGGCGGCACTGGGCAAAGTCTTGGGTGAAGAAAACATAATCACATTTGATGTAGGTGGAACCACCGCAAAAACATCGCTAATCAATCGGGGCGAAGTGAAAATCACAACCGAATATAAGCTGGAATGGACACCTCAGTTTGCGGGCTACCCCATAAAAACTCCGGTGGTTGATATCATCGAAATAGGCTCTGGAGGCGGCTCGATAGCCTGGATTGACGAAGTGGGCATACTTAAAGTAGGGCCGCATAGTGCAGGTGCTGACCCTGGCCCGGCGTGTTATGACAAAGGTGGAAATAGACCCACGCTCACCGATGCAAACCTTATAACAGGGAGACTTAATCCAGACAACTTCCTTGGCGGAACCTTTAAAGTGAGTCTGCAAAAGGCGCGTGATGCGGTTAAGCCGATCGCCGACCATTTTTCAATCAGCGTAGAAGAAGCTGCGATGGGCATCATAAAAACGGCAACCAGCAATATGCTCAACGCCTTGAAACT
Source organism: Oscillospiraceae bacterium (assembly GCA_009781855.1). Lineage (GTDB taxonomy): Bacteria > Bacillota > Clostridia > Oscillospirales > Oscillospiraceae > WRMH01. Next base: position 10,928 of record WQUY01000032.1, read on the forward strand.
GATTTCCGTCCGCCGCGGCTATGACCCCCGTGATTTTGCGATGCTTGCGCAGGGTGGCAACGGCGCATTACTCAGCCCGCATTTGGCGGCTGAGCTCAAGGTGAAAAAGCTAATCATACCTAATTTGCCGGGGACATTTTCGGCGTGGGGAATGCTCATGACCGATTTGCGTCAGGACTTTATGCAAACGATGATTATGCCCGTAGAAGGTGCCGATTTAAACAAAATAAACGAGATATATGACGAGATGGAGCAGAGCGCATATGCCGTGTTCTCCAAACAAAATATTGACCCGAGTCGCATAATGCTGATGCGCAGTGCGGAATTCCGTTATATAGGACAAGAACATGCCGTGGCCGCGCCGGTCGGAGCCGGAAAAATAGACCAAGAAGCTTTATATACTGCACGCCGTGAGTTTGACAGGCTGCATAATCATCACTATACATTCAGTCTGCCCGATGCCGCTGCAGAGATGGTCAACTTCAATCTTACAGCCTACGGAGTAGTGAATAAGCCCGACATCAAGAAGATTGAAACAAAAACTGGTAGTGCTGAGGATGCTCTGAAAAGCCATAGAGATGTGTTGTTTGAAGGATATGGCAAAAAGAATTGTCCGGTTTATAATCGTCCGATGCTGGCACCCGGATATAAAATAAACGGCCCGGCAATCATTGAAGAGAGCAAATCAGTTACAGTGCTATGTCCAGAACAATTGCTGGAAGTAGATGCATATGGAAACCTAATAATAGAAGTTATGGCGGAGGTGTGATATGTTGGATCCTTTTACCAGAGAAAATATAGCTCAAGGACTTCTGGCTGCGGCAGATGAAATGTTTTATACATGGGGGCGCACAAGCCAAAGCACTATAATTTATGAAGTATTAGACTATGCCTGTGGACTCACCGATGCCGAGGGAAATCTGATTGGCCAGGCCAACGGAGCGACCATGTTTTTGGGTGCAATCACATTTTCGGCAAAGGCGGCGCTGCGTAAGTTCGGAAAAGAGAATATAAAACCCGGAGATATGTTTCTCACCAACGACCCTTTTACAGGCTCTGGCACCCACTTGTGTGATGTAGCGGCTGTATTGCCAATCTTCCACGAAAACGAACTGGTGGCATTTGCGGTCAATAAGGGGCACTGGAATGAAATTGGCGGCAAGAATCTGGGAAGCTGGTCTACTGATGCAACGGAGATATTCCAGGAAGGTCTGCAACTGCCTGATGTGCGAATCTATGACTGCGGGGTTTTCAATGAATCGGTTCGTGATATTATAGCGGCCAACAGCCGCACACCTGAAATGACATTAGGTGATTTGTATGCTCAGACGGCGGCCCTGCGTATCGCCGAAAGCCGTGTTATAGAATTGCTTGGAAAATACGGTCGCGATCAAGTCGTGGAGAGCATTGAGCATATTTTGGAAAGCGGGCGCAAATTAGCGCTGATTGAACTTTCGCGTATGCCTAAAGGTGAGTTTTTTGCCGAGGACGTGCTGGACACAAACGCAAATGGGGTGGCAGATATCCCCATAAAGGTCAAAGTGACGATTACTGACGACAGTATGGAATTTGACTTTACCGGCACGGGCGATGCGGTTTTTGCACCAATCAACTGTTCGATTTACGGAACCTACTCAGGAGCTCGTATTATATATCATGCCCTTGTATCACCGCACACGCCGGCTAATGATGGTTTCTACAGCCCACTGAAAGTGATTGCGCCGGAAGGATGCCTTTTTAACGCAAGCTCGCCCTATCCTGTTTCGTGCGACTGGGAACCCATACAAATCCTCACCGATGTTGTGAAGAAAGCCCTCGCTTCCGCTATGCCTGATCGTGTGCCGGCAGGACACTTTCTTTCCATCATAGGGACGATTATTGGAGGCATTGACGATAAAAGCAAAAATCCATTTGTGCTTGTTGAGCCACAGGCAGGTGGCTGGGGCGCAGGTCACAACAAAGATGGCGAACGCGGGTTGGTAGCTATCTGTGACGGCGAAACATTCATTATTCCGGTAGAAGTGTGTGAATACAGATACCCGGTTCGTGTGGAACAGTTTGCCTTTAATCCCAAGGTGGGAGCGGGCGAACACATTGGTGGACACGGATTGATACGCGATTACCGTATCCTAAATTCCAACGCCGCACTGACCACGATGGCCAGCCGTCACAAGCATCCGCCATGGGGCTTTGCCGGTGGGCATGACGGCTCAATAAATGATGTACAAGTTCACAGAAGTGCAGGTGGGTATGAGAGCAGAGCCACTTGGTCAAACGAGCCTCTGGCTGGCGGAGATTTAGTACGTTTTATCAGTGGTGGAGGCGGCGGTTATGGAAATCCACACAACCGACCGGCAGACAAAGTTCTTGACGACTGGAAAAATCAATACATCACCGCAACCGAGGCTCTGGAATACTTCGGTGTGGTTATTGATGAGGTGGCTCAGACTGTAGACGAAGTGCAAACGAAACTCAAAAGGCAGATATAGTCAAATTCGTTTGAGGAGGAATGAAAAATGGAAGCTACACAAGCGCTTAAACTTATTAAAGGCCGCCGAAGCATACGCCGTTTTACCGACAAGGAAATCAGTAAAGAAGCGCTGACAGACCTTGTGGAAGCTGCAGTGTGGGCACCTTCTGGTAGCAATGCTCAGGCATGGGAATTTGTAATACTTGGCAAAAAAGACAAAGAACTGATGAACAGGATGGTTGCGTTTTTGCCCGGCGTTTCCGAAGCTCCTGCTGCGATGATTTGGCTATGTCTTGACAGAGCTAAAGAAAAAGCCAAAGCAGGCAAGTTGGGGCTGGATGTTATGGGGGTTATGGATATTTCGATGGCAGCGCAAAATATCATGCTGATGGCACATGCCATGGGTCTGGGGAGCTGCGTGATTGGAAGCTTCAACGAAAGCGTGACACGCATTGCGCTCAAATTGCCGGAGCATGTCACTCCGGAGCTGCTGCTTATTTTAGGATATCCCGCAGAAGAAGGTTTCGGGCCACCGAGGCCACCTGTGCAGCAGAATATGCATTGGCGTGAATTTGGAGCAAAAGACATCTAATATAAGGAGGGGTATCAAATGAATGAAAAAAGAGCATGTGATGTACTCGCATATGCCGCAGCCAGCGCACGCGAGATGTATGTAGACCCGAGTGTTTATGCATCCCATCGTCTATTGGCAACCATGGAGCGGTTTCTAGGATTTTTGGAGGAAGAGCAGTATAATGACCCCTTCTTTTCAGAATTGCGCAAATCCATAAATGACAACATTTTACTGGTGATGACCGACCCGGAAAAATTCGGAGATTTCCTAAGCGAAGTAGTAGAAAAAGTTGCGCACAAATCATTTGAATATGCATAGTTAAAGCAATTATATTACTCCTGTCAGCTTAAAATCAGACGAAAGGAATGGTCGCCATATGAAAGAAAAAAAGATACTGTATATCCAACCTATTAAAGGGAATGAAGCAGGCGATGCAGAGCTGGAAGCGTTTTTAAATGAGCACAAAAGTTCGTCTACGACACATGTAGATGTTGTCAGCTTCAAGCAAGCGCCAAGTCATCTAGAGCACCATTTTTATGAGGCGCTGGTTGCCAAGGATATCCTGAAAACCGTCAGACAGGCGGAAATAGATGGCTATGATGCGGCGGTAATAGGTTGTTTCTATGACCCATTTCTGGATATCGCCAAGGAGATTTCGCAAGGAATGCCGGTTACAGCTCCGGCAGAAGCCAGTATGCATATCGCAGCCACTATAGCAAACTCTTTTTCAATTATTGTAGGCAGAAACAAGTGGATACCAAAGATGCATGAAAATGTGGTTCGTTATGGATACAGGGATTATCTGGCATCATTTCGTCCGCTGGGCATAGGTGTGTTGGACTTCCAGGCTGATAAAGAGCGCACCGAAAGGCTGATGCGAGAGGAAATCAAAAAGGCGATTGAACAAGACAGAGCCGAGGCAATCATACTTGGCTGCACCATGGAATTTGGATTCTTCCGCAAACTGCAAGAAGAGTTTGCATTGCCGGTCATTGACTGCGCTTTGGCATCACTCAAATATGCAGAGCATTTAGCAGATTTGCGAGAGGTTTGCGGATGGACAATCAGTAAAATAGGAGGCTTTGATGGCCCGGCTAAAGGAGAGCTAAAAAGCTGGGGCGTTGAAGCATACTACGGTCTGGAAGGTATGTTCTAGAAATAACCAGTTATCTACACCAGACATTATAGATAGAAATGAAATGAAAAAAGGAGAATGAAAAATGAAAAAAGGTAGAAATTTGATTGTTGGGTTACTTCTTGCAGCGGCCATCCTGCTTGCCGCTTGTGCCGCACCCACAGGGGGAAGTGGTGGCGGGGAAGCAACGCCCACCGACAGTATAATCAGAGTTGGGATTTCCGGCACCCCGGATCTCGACCCCGCAGTAGCAATGACTAACTCCAGCGTTGTCGCAGCGGCAAACCTGTACGATCCGCTCGTATGGCCTACTGCTGAAGGTGTAAAGCCTTGGGTAGCTGAGCGCTGGATAGTAAGTGATGACGGCTTGACATATGTGTTTGACATCAGGCAAGGCATTTCGTTCCATGATGGAACTGAGCTGCGTGCAAGTGATGTGGCATTTAGCATGAACCGCAAAATGGCGATGGGCGAAGGTTGGGCTTATCTCTGGGAGGGCTTTGTTGATTATGCTGAAGCCACCGGCGATTTTGAAGTGACTTTCCATATGCTAAAACCATTCGGTTCATTTGTGAACTCTCTTGTGCGACTGTTTATTGTTAATGAGGCGCTCATCATGGATAATCTTGCAAACGGGCCATATGGCGAATTTGGCGATTATGGCAGAGCGTTTTTGACGAACAACACAGCGGGTTCTGGTGCCTATACGTTTAGAGAATTAGTACATCAAGACTTTTTTGAAGCCGTCAGATTTGATGATTGGTTCATGGGTTGGGATAGCAGACCCAATGCGCCAATGGGATTTAGGCAACTGGCTGTGCCGGAGCCTGCGACCGTGCTGATGATGATGAACACAGGCTTGATGGATAAAACAGACCAATGGCAAAGCCCGGAAAACTTGGCAGCGATGGCTGAAATGGACGGAATTAGCATCAGCGCTATCTCGACCTACACGATGCAAAATATGTACTTAAATACCCAAGTAGCGCCTATGGATTGCATATATTTCCGTCGGGCAATTGCATTTATGTTCGACTTTGATACGATATTAAACGATATACTCGTCGATTCTGTAAAACCAATCGGGCCTGTACCGGCAGGGATAGCCGGAGCTGTGGCTACAAGTGCCGTAGACCATGAGCTTGACATAGAGCGTGCAAGAGCATACCTTGCCTTGTCTCAATATGCAGATACTTTCCAGGATTATGCCATTGAATTTTTGGTTATTGCCGATGTTGCCACTGCGGAAGTAGTTGCACTGACATTCCAGGCTGTAGCCGCTGAACTAGGAATGAACATACAGATTGCAAGGGCGCCATGGGTCTCTGTTGTAGACCGTATGGGATCGCTGGAAACATCGCCGCATATGGTATCAATCGCAGCAGCCCCAGGATTTAATGATGCAGGCACATACTTAGAAACCCGCTATCACTCCGCAACAACAGGTACATGGACACAAGGCGAGTGGCTTTTAGACCCACGAGTTGATGCCATGATAGACGCAGCTATTGCTACTGTAGATGAAGCTGAGCGCTTTGCACTTTATGCTCAGATACAGCACTATATAGTCGATGAATTTCATCCCACCGTATTTCTGGCGGAACTGACTGAGCGCAAGGCTATCCGCGATGATGTCGTATGGCCACTTTGGCATGATGCCGCCCCCGGTGAGATACCTACAGCACTGTTTGGTTTCCATCAAATCTTTGCGGATATGGAATTAAACAGATAAACTGACGGGAGCTGACTCCCGCCAGCTTAACCATAGAGAGGTGGTTGCGCTTTAAATGTTGAGATTTATTGGTAAAAGATTGATGATGGGCGTCCTTGTCCTGATTGGTACCTCCATGTTGATATTTGTTATCGCAAGAGTAGTGCCGGGAGACGTGGCGATGATTGCGTTGGGCGCCCGTGCGACAGAAAGCGCACGCGAAGCATTGCGCGAGGAGCTGCACTTAAACGATCCTCTGCCTGTGCAATATGTAATTTGGCTTGGCAATGTATTGCAAGGCGATTTTGGAAACTCATTTATTACCAGGCGACCGGTGGCAGATGATGTCAGACAGTTTTTCCCTGCCACCTTGGAGCTGGTGTTCATGTCCGGAGTTTTTATCGTACTGGGTGCATTCAGTCTGGGGATGTTGGCGGGCAAGTATAAAAACACCTGGGTTGACGGTCTGATACGGGTATTATCCTATGTGGGGATAGCTTTCCCGGCGTTTGTGGTGGGTATTGTCTTGCTGTTGATTTTTGGACATAACTTCCAAATCATGCCCATACTCGGACGCATATCGCCTGGGGTAGCACCGCCGACACACATCACCGGATTCTTTGTTTTGGACGGAATCCTGACCGGCAATTTTGCTGCGGCGGGCAACGCTTTTTTGCACCTGCTTCTGCCCAGTTTTGCGCTGGCTTTAGGCCCGCTGGTACAAAGCGCACGTATTTTGCGCTCATCTTTGGTGGATAACTCCAACAAAGAATATATGTCAGTATCTACGGCGGCAGGATTGCCTCCAAGTTTGCTGACCCGCAAATACCTATTAAAGCCATCTGCTGGCCCAACGATTACGGTCATGGGTTTGGATTTCTCGGCGCTGCTTGGACAGGCATTTTTGGTTGAAAGAATTTTCAATTGGCCGGGATTGTCGCGTTATGGGATAAATGCTATGCTCAACAAAGATCTCAATGCCATAAGCGCAGTGGTGCTAATCATAGGCATTACATTTTTTCTGGTAAACTTCATAGTGGATATAATAATCGTATTCATAGATCCTAGAATGCGCATTGGGAGGGAGTCAGTATGATTGGCGTAACACAAGAAGCGACAGCAATTGCAAAGAAAAAAGGCTGGCTCTCGCCCTCAACTAAAGAAAATTTTCGTATATACAAGTATAAATTCACTCGAAACAGGCTTTCAGTCTTTGGCTTGGCGCTGGTGGCGATTTCATTGTTTTTCGCGTTCTTTGCGCTACAGATAGTTCCTTTTCCGGAGCATATAGGCGCATTTGTGGATCACGCTAATGCAAACAATCCCCCAAGTGCCGTGCATTGGTTCGGTACGGACAATGTGGGACGCGATGTGTTCTCAAGGGTTATCTATTGTTTTCGTGGGGCGCTTCTGATGAGCATTGTGGTCTTGGCCATTTCCGTGCCTGTAGGCACAGTTTTGGGGCTGATTGCGGGATACAATCATGGTCGCCCTGTAGATACGGTAATCATGAGGATAACGGACGTATTTCTGTCTATCCCCGCATTGATCTTGGCTCTAAGTATTGCATCTATACTAACTCCTAATATGATGAATTCTATGCTGGCTGTGACAATAATGTGGTGGCCTTGGTACACGAGGCTTGTTTATACGCAAAGCTCCTCCGTTGCCAAAGAGTATTTTGTTCGTAATGCCGAGCTTATAGGTGCATCGAAATTTCATATAATAATCAAGGAAATCCTACCCAACTGTTTTTCACCAATTTTCACGAAGATGGCACTGGATGTGGGTTGGGTATTGCTCATGGGTGCGGCGCTCAGTTTTGTCGGCCTTGGAGAGCAACCGCCTATTCCCGCATTTGGACAGATGATTGCAGACGGGTCAAGGCTCATGCCGCAAAACTGGTGGCTGACCCTATTCCCGGCGTTGGGCATAGCTTTCATGATTTTGGGATTCAATTTTCTGGGTGACGGCCTTCGCGATATGTTTGACAAAGGAGGACACTAGATAGCAATGGAGCAGCAAACAAAAGCGATGTTGAGTATTGAAGACCTCATGATTTGGTATAAGACCTACAGAGGTTATGCCAAGGTTGTCGATGGAATCAGCCTAGAAGTATTCCCGGGAGAAAAGGTCGGACTGGTAGGTGAGTCCGGATGTGGTAAGACCACCACCATGAAAGCAATCATGCAGACTTTGCCGGCAGACATAATCCATGTGCCGCAGGGCGAAATATGGTTTGAGGGTCAAAATGTATTGACCATGACAAAAGAGCAGTTGCTCAAAATGCGAAGAACCGGGGTGTCCATGATTTCGCAATCGCCATTATCCGCGTTAAATCCTGTGTTCACAGTGGGTGAACAGCTCATGGACATCATCAAGTATTCCGGACAATACAGTAAAGCAAACAAGAAAGAAATGAGGGAAGTGGCATTGGAGGCAATCTCCAGCGTTATGCTTCCCGACCCTGAGCGTATAATGAACAGTCACCCTCATCAGTTGTCTGGAGGTATGCGGCAGCGTATTTGCATTGCAGCGGCATTGGTTACGCCAAAGCATCTGCTTATAGCCGATGAGCCATGTTCAGCGCTTGATGTGACGATACAAGACCAAATCCACCGTATGCTGCGTGTGTTGGTGGAAGAGAAACAGCGTGCACTGGTTATGATTACCCATTCGTTGGGCGTGGCAAGAGAGCTTGTGGATCGTATTTTTATCATGTATGGCGGAACCATAGTGGAAAGCTGCTATATTAGCGACTTGTTCTCAAACCCCTCCCACCCATATACCGTGGGTTTGCTTGAATGCGTTCCGAGATTGACAGGCGGAGGATTGTCAACCGGCATCTATGGCTATGTGCCGGACTATATCAACCCACCGAAAGGTTGCAGATTTTGTCCGCGTTGCAGCAAAGCAATGGATATTTGTCGGGAGCAAAAGCCTTCCCCGGTAGAAATCGCTCCGGGGCATCATGTGGCATGTTTTCTTTATGGAGACAGGGCACAAGAAAAAGAGGCTCAGAACAAAACTGACTATAAAGCGCATGGAGAAGGGGGATAGCTATGTCTAATGAAATATTGAGGCTTGATAACCTAAAGCTCCATTTTGATATTGGAAAAAACACTTCTGTTAAAGCCGTGGACGGGGTTAATCTGACTGTAAACGAATGCGAAGTGATGGGCTTGGTTGGGGAATCGGGCTCAGGGAAAAGCACTATAGCATATACCTTGATGGGTATGTATCAGCAAACAGGGGGTGACATTATTTTTGATGGACAAGCCCTCGAAAGGAAAAAACCAAGAAGCAAGTCGTTCCGGCGTGATGTGCAAATAGTTTTCCAAGACCCAGGGTCATCTTTAAACCCCCATCAGAGTGTAAAGGAAATTCTAAGCCTTCCACTTAAAGTACACAAGATCGTGCCGAAAAATCAGATAGAAGATAAAATTCTGGAAATATTGGAGATGGTGGAGTTGCCGCCGGACTTTATGTATAAATCTCCAAACTCAATAGGAGGCGGTGAACGGCAGCTGGTATCCATTGCAAGGGCATTATGCAGCAATCCAAAATTTATCATACTCGATGAGCCGACGTCTTCACTGGATGTTTCCATACAGGCCAAGATTTTGAATATGCTGATGAAACTGCAAAAGGAAAAGCGGCTGACATACATATTCATTACCCACGACATGGGCGTAATGCGGAATGTTTCAACAAATATCGCCATCATGTATTTGGGCAAGATATGCGAGATTGCAACCACTCGTGTTTTTTACGAATCGCCGTTGCATCCGTACACTCAAATGCTGCTCTCTGCTATACCTGTGATTTCAGAGGAAGAAGAGGCATTGAAGTCAAAAAGGATAAGAAGTGAAGGAGAGATTCCGTCTTCTGTAAATGTACCCAGCGGATGCAGTTTTCATACACGATGTGTGTTCAAATCGGATATTTGCATGAAGGTAGACCCTGAAATGAAAGAAGTAGGCCCAGGACATTTTGTCCGCTGTCATATGCATTAAATAAACGCTGATTAAATCGCTTTCGGGCAGATTTAATCAGCATTCAGCAAATAAGGAGGAGTAATCCATGCAAATTGCGACAGATATTGGAGGCACGTTTACGGATCTGGTGGTTCTTGATGAACAAGGAAATACACGCACATTCAAAGGACACACAACGCCGCCGAATTTTGAACAGGGCATATTGGACGTTTTAGCGCAAAGCGGTGTAAATCCCGAAGCAATCTCTGCATTTGTCCACGGTACAACGACCGTAATAAATGCTTTGACAGAGCGTAAGGGCGCAAAAACAGCGTTAATAACCACAAAAGGATTTCGCGATATACTTGAAATAGCGCGTTGTAACCGACCTGATTTATTTAACTTGGTGTTTGCAAAGCCGAAGCCCTTTGTTCCCCGTTATCTGAGGCTGGAAGTTTCCGAACGGGTAACCCACGATGGCAGTGTGCTGCAAAGCTTAGATATAAGTGATATAGAAAAAGCGGTGGAGTTTCTAAAAAAGGAACAAGTAGAGTCTGTAGCCATTTGCTTTCTTAATTCCTATGCAAATGATATTAACGAAACGGCTGCAGCCAAGATAGTCACAGAGCTTTGGCCGGAAGTTTTTGTTTCCACCTCTGCTCAAGTAACCAGAGAATGGCGAGAATATGAACGCAGCTCCACAGCAGTACTCAATGCTTATGTGGGGCCGGTATCTTTAAAATACCTGGATAACCTTGATGCAAAACTCACACAAACGGGTGTTTCATCAAAAAGATATATTATGCAATCCAACGGAGGTACAACCACATTTAATGCTGTAAAGACAGCTCCGATAAACCTAGTGGAATCCGGCCCTGTGGGAGGCATCTTTGGTGCGGCGGTGCTGGGACAGGTGCTGGGAGAAAAAAATCTTATTGCATTTGACGTGGGCGGCACAACTGCAAAATGTTCGTTGATTGACTCAGGAGAGGTAAAGATTACAACATCCTATCGCATAGAACAAACGGACCGTTACGCCGGTTATCCGATAATGGTTCCTGTTTTGGATATTGTTGAAATAGGAAACGGTGGAGGTTCAATTGCTTGGGTTGACCAAACACAGTCACTTAAAGTGGGGCCTAAGTCCGCAGGTTCGCTACCTGGACCGGTTGCCTATGGCAAAGGTGGAACCCATCCGACAACCACCGATGCGTGTTTGATTACCGGGCGACTTTCCGCATCAAACTTTGACACCCCTGTTGATATTTCCGCTGTAGAGTCGGCTTTGGTCGAACATATCGGAAAACCTTTGGATATGGACGCAAAAGAGGCTGCTGTCAGCATTCTCCGGGTGGCTGAAGCCAATTTGTTCAACGCGCTCAGACTGATTTCGGTGCGCCGCGGTTATGATCCACGCGACTTCGCCCTGACCGCATTTGGCGGCGGTGGCCCGATGCACGCAGCGCCTCTCGCCAGAGCATTGGGTATAAAAAAAGTTATTATTCCTGTTGCAGCTGCTGTTTTTTCTGCATGGGGAATGCTGATGACCGATATCCGACACGACTACATACAAACGAATATTGGCACATTGGACAGCTCAAGCATCTCTTTGTGGGATGAACAATGGGGCAAGTTAAAGCAGCAGGCGCTTGCGCAGTTTGCAGACATCTCCGGAGAACTCGCCACGTTTGCCCATTATTTGGACATGCGCTATCTTGGCCAGGAGCATACAGTCAAAGTGCCTGTGCCAGCTCCGGGCTGGGATGAAGATACTGTGCAAAACATTATAGATCGCTTCCATCAAATGCACGAGCAGTCCTATACATTCCGCTTAGATGGGACTCCGGTGGAAATAGTCAACCTGCATCTGACGGTGATTGGACACAGGGAGAAACCAAAACTTAGCCCAATTGCAGCGCAAAGCGAGCCGGTTGAAGCAAGCTTGAAAGATCGTCGGATGATTTACTTTGATCCTGAGGGCTGGGTAGAAACGCCTGTATACAATCGCCAGACACTGTTATCAGGCACGAGGCTTGATGGCCCTGCGGTAATAGAAGAAAAGGCCTCAGCGGCTCTTGTCTGTCCCGGACAGAGTTTACATGTAGACACCTATGGAAATTTGATTATAGAAACGAGGAGATAATTGCCATGAAAAGTATAGACACTGTAACACTTGATATAGTCAAAGATTCCCTCGTTGCAATAGGGGACGAGATATTCTATGCATTTGCACAAACGTCTATGAGCCCAATCATCTATGAAACCCTTGACTATGCCTGCGGAATTGCCGATGCAGATGGACACCTTCTGACACAAGGGAATGGTGCTTGCGGATTTATAGGAATGATTTCGCCCATGATTGCAGAGATTATCGAAAAATTTGGGAAAGACACGATGCGTCCGGGAGATGTCTACATCATAAACGACCCTTTCATGGGTGGAGGAACGCACCTTTCTGATATAGGAATGGTTATGCCGGTATTCTATGGAGAAGAGGTCGTGGCCTTTGTAGGCAACAAGGCACATTGGGGCGATGTGGGAGGAATGGCGGCAGGCTCTTTTACCACAGATTCCACCGAGGTTTTTCAGGAAGGTCTGCGCTTTTCGGGCATTAAGCTTGTAGATGCCGGGGAGCTGGTACAGGGTATTGCGGACATGATTACTTATAATGTACGCTTCCCAGTGGCAGCCAACGGAGATATGTGGGGGCAAATCGCATCGCTACGCACCGGATATGGACGCATCAATGAACTGTGTGATAAATATGGCAAGGATGTGCTGCTTGAATCTATGCGGCGCTTAATGGATCAAGGTGAAATGGTAGCATTATCACGCCTTAAGGAAATGCCCAATGGGGTGTATGAATCCGAGCAGTATATGGATGATGACGGTAACGGAAATCTGGTTAAGATAAAAGTCAAAATCACGATAAGCGACGATTGTTTTGAAGCCGATTTTTCCGGTAGCAGCCCTCAGGTTGCCAGCCCCATAAACACAGGGTATAGTGCGCTATGTGCCGGGGTTAAGGTCGTGTATATGTCTATCGTCGGTCCTAATCTAACAATCAATGATGGTATATTTCGCACAATGAAGATCACAGCCGAAAAGCAGTCTGTGCTTATGTGTGATGCGCCATCGCCCACGTCCTGTTATTTTGAAAGTATGCTATACGCACTGGATACGGTGTGGAAAGCGTTGGCTCCTGTTTTTCCTGAATATTTGGGCGCTGGGCATATGCTTTCGGTCTGTGCTGTTATTTTGACAGGAATGCATCACAACAGCGGGCAGCCATTTTTGATAGTGGAGCCTACCGGTGGCGGATGGGGGGCATCTCGCGGTAAGGATGGTGAGGTGGGTCAATTCTGTGTAGGTGATGGTGAAACATACAATGTGCCTGTAGAAATGGCCGAAAGCCGTTACGGTATACGGATAGATGAATACAGCCTGAACACCGATGGCAAAGGTGCCGGCGAGTTTCGCGGAGGTTCCGGAGCGGTGCGGTCATATAGAGCGCTTACCGATGGGCAACTGTTTTCCGCCGCTTTTGGACGCAACAAGTTTCCTGCATGGGGTGCAGGCGGTGGACAGGATGGCTCATACAATTACTTCGAATTTTATCGTAGTGATGGGCGTGTTGAAGGTCCTGTAGGCATTGCCGCTCGCATAGTTTTAAACAAAGACGATGTGGTGCGGATGGTCACCTGTACAGGCGGCGGCTATGGTGATCCCAAGAAGAGGGATGCTGTTGCAGTTGCACAGGATGTAAAGAATGGGTATATTTCCAAAGAGCAGGCATTCGCTGATTATGGTGTAGAGATTAATTAGCACTTTAATTGAGACCAAGCAGAAAGGGCATTCTTAATGCCGAGACAAGAAAGGATGGGTTTGTAAAATGATTTTGAAGAAAATAACTGATATCTCTGGTGTGACTAGGGATGATGGAATAACTTTAGGAGATTTTTTTGGTGCAGCAGAAAGAGCGGGAGTGAAGATGGGTTATGCGGTCTTTCCTCCGGGCAGTGAAGCACCGCCTGCTGCGCACGATGCCGATGAATATGCCTATATTATATCGGGCAGTGTGAAGTCGCAAATAGGAGGCAAGGTGACAGAGTTGAAAGCGGGCTGTGCCTCATTTATTCCGGCAGGCGAGGAGCATGTCAGCTTCAATGATGGTGATGAAGCGTGCAACTTAGTCTGGATGCTGGTTGACCCTGCGTAAAATTGAGATGCGTATAAGCTGACGAGAGTCGATGCGTTCGACTCTCGTCAGTTTTTGATACCAAGATATGACTTGATTATATGTCGCAGTGTGATTCACTCATGCTGAGTTAGGGGGCTTGTTGCAACCCAACAGCAGAATTGCTGCGTACTGTTCCATCACGCTCACAGGGGACAGCCACAATCACATTCCTATAGGTGAAGCTAAATCCATAAGTATCATCCATTTCGTTTCTCCATATTTCACTTACAGTTACGCCAAAAGCCTCTTGGAAATCATTTCGATTAAGTGTTTCAAATGAATTCAAAAACAGATTTTGTGCGCGCATGTGGATAACGAATAATCTAGAGTTTGCTCTATCGCTTTCGCTTTCAATCGGACGAGATGACTCACCAGGCTGACTATAAAAATAAGCGTAGTAACCCAATCCGTTTTCGTGCCTATAAACATAGCTGCCCATGAACCAATCCTCAGACACCACCGAGCCTTGTCTGCTGACTATCTGATTAAAGGTCATCCCCATGATATCAAAGGGCTCTGGGTTAATCGCCAAGCCAGTCGTTTGTGGTGGAGGGGTCTGTGGCGGCACCGATGGAGTTGCCCCTGTCGGGAGTGATGATATCGTAACTGTCCGGGTCTCGCCATTCCAATCCACAGTCACCCCGAAGCTTTCGGCGACGAATCTGAGTGGAACCAGTGTTCTGCCATCGATCACTTGCGGCGGCACGTCGAGCGTAATCGATTGACCATTGACAGTTGCGGTGGTGTTTCCAATGGTTAACACCACTGTTGTATCATCTCTTGTGGCCGTAATGGTTCGCGTGGCCTCATTCCAGTTGACATCGGCACCAAGCGCTTCAAAGATGGTGCGCAGTGGCACGAGGACTCTGCCATCTATCATTTGTGGTGGCACATCGAAGCTCAGGCGCGTGCCATCAAAATAGACTGAGATTGGTGATGATGGCGTTGGGCTTGGTGGTGTCGATGGTGCTAAATTCCCGAAAATATGAAACGTATCCCTAGAAAACATCCCATGCCCATCATCGCCCCCGTTGCCGCCGCGTACAATTAAAGTGCCATCACGCGTAAAATACACATCATGATTGTTATTGCTTACATGCGCTTCCAAGTGTTCAATATAAATAATCCGATTAGCACGAGTCCCATCAAAGCTATACACAAAGAAGCTTATGAGTGAATCACCGGCTGCAAATATAAGGTCAGGTGTACCATTGCCTGTTATATCGCGAAGCGATACACTATTACCTGCCCAGGTAAAGTCAGTCATATTATTACCGAATGAGCGATTCAACGCAGCGAGGTACTCGGCACCCCAAGGTGCTTGCTCGCCTTGAAGCCTGGAAATGGCCGCAGCACGAGTCATACCGTTTTCCGTTGTTCCGCTTCTTCTGCTGACATCAAAGCTAATCAGGCGTTCTGTAGCGCCCTGATATATCCGATTAATTTCTGCATCGTACTGTTGCCTTGTTATGGGTGCATCATTATAAGTCCAGGCAGACGGTGCATTGCTAGGCCCTGAACTAGTGAAAGTAACTACTCTTGTCGGTGCAATCAAAGTTGTGGCGGAAGCCGCAATAAACGTACTCAGGCTCATCATCAACGCAAGGATAATAATTATGCTAAGAATTTTTTTCATTTCTCGGAAGCTCCTTTTCTTTTATAAAGCACGATACACGGCTGTAACAGATTTGTCAATATTCAGAATAAATTTGACACCGTTTACCGAAGAAAAATAGTTGACAATATAAAAAATTTAAATATGATATGCACATAATTATGCATTATATATTGAATTATGTCTGGGCAACAAACTATCCGCCATCGGAACAATACGATTGATACTATTCCGGCGGTGGGTCATTCTATGCTGAATCTTATCTACACCTCGCGTTGCGCATCCTTAAAATATTTACGCAAAAGCAAAGTGGTAATCAAGCAGATAATAGCAGCGATAAATACAACGAGCCATGGCACACTGTCGAATCGCTCAAGCACCACTCCAATCAGGAAGAAGCCCAGACCCATGGCCACGATGGGGATGCCTGTGAGCAGAGACATGACTTTTCCCAGAATGTCTAATGGTGTAGTTCGCTGCACATATGCCCATATTGGGATAAACCATAGCATCAAAGCAACGCCAGCGATTATA
>WQUY01000033.1 GCA_009781855.1 Oscillospiraceae bacterium
CACAGGCATCATGGATGGTACGGCTGAACCTGACTATGAAATTTGTATTGATTTATGTACGAGAAGTGCATTGCGGGCAATGGTTGCCCCGACCGTCCTTGGCGTTGTAACTCCAATTCTCACTGGTTTGATATTTGGATTAGAAGCTGTTGTTGGACTTATAGGCAGTGCAACAGTGACAGGATTTGCAGTAGCGGTATTCATGTCGAATGCCGGAGGCGCTTGGGATAATGCAAAAAAATACATAGAAAGCGGCGAATACGGTGGCAAGGGTTCGGAAAATCACAAAGCTTCTGTTATCGGCGATACCGTTGGAGACCCATTTAAAGATACTGCTGGGCCGTCATTAAACACGCTATTCAAACTGATTTCTACAGTTTCAATGGTCTTTGTCGGAATTATTGCAGCTTATTCAATTTTTTAAATAACTGTTGACAAGCTGCCTGTTGTCTGGTACGATACTCTGGCGTTCCAAAGACAGCAGGTGGCTTGTGCCGTAAACCCTGCCGAGGATGGCCTGATATAACTTTGGCTGTTGTCTCTGTCTAAGGATAGGGGCAATTTTATTTGGACGTGGAGCTTAAAATATTGTGAGGTGAGAAAATCTATGCCAAGTGAAAGCGTACTAAAAGAAAAACAAAAGATCGTTGAGCAGATGACAGAGAAACTGAAAAGCCAATCGGGCGTTTTTGTCAATTACTCAGGTATTTCAGTTGTCGATGATACGGCATTGCGCGTAAAAATGCGTGAGGCTAATGTTGACTACAAAGTAATCAAGAACACACTGATGAGATTTGCTATCAAGAATGTGGGTTTTGATGAACTTGATCCTATTCTCAACGGCACAACAGCGCTTGCAATAAGCACTGATGACCCAATCGCACCGGCAAGGATAATCAAAGAACATGCAGATAAGTTTAATGATTATTTTGAAATCAAAGCCGGATTTATGGATGGTAAAGTTCTTTCTGCTGATGAAGTCAAAGCAATCGCCAGCATTCCTGCACTGCCGATATTGCAGGCACAGTTCTTAGGAACATTGCTTGCTCCAATCGCAAGTCTGGCAGTTGTACTGAAAGCTGCTGCTGAAAAGGGTGGTGCTTTAGATGTGGAAGTTGAGGCTCCTGCCGAGGCTACAGAAGCCGTGCCTGCTGAGGCTGAAGCAACAGCAGCTGCAGAGACGGAAGAAGCAGCACCTGTCGAAGCGGAAGAGGCTGCTCCTGCTGAGGATGCAAGTGAAGCTCCTGAGCAAGCCCCTGCTGAATAGTCAGCATCAATAAATATTTTTAAATTATAATTGGAGGAAATATATAATGGCTAGTGAAAAACTAACAGCTCTAATCGAAGAGATAAAAGCGCTTACAGTTATTGAGCTTTCAGATCTTGTTAAAGAACTTGAGGAAGTATTTGGTGTTTCTGCTGCAGCTATGGCTGCTCCTGCTGCAGGCGGTGGCGGCGCTGCTCCTGCTGCTGCTGAGCAAACAGAGTTTGACGTTGTTATGACAAGCTTTGGTGCTGAAAAAGTTAAGGTCATCAAAGAAGTTCGTGCAATCACAGGTCTCGGACTTGCCGAAGCCAAAGCACTTGTTGAAGGCGCTCCTGCAAAGATTAAAGAAGGCGTCACTAAAGATGAGGCAACCGAAATCAAAGAAAAACTTGCCGCTGCAGGCGCTGAAGTCGAAATTAAATAATAATTTCTTTGTCAAACAACACCGTCTTAAACGTTTCGTTTGTGATGGTGTTGTTTTTTTGCATAGGTTGCTGGAGTATTGAGCGCAAAAAGGCATATCGATAAACCGTATTCAGAGGCTGTGACAAGCTGAAGTAAAAAAGTATACCATAAAACTGTTGACGTTCGCACGAACCTGTGATACTATGCACAAACCGCCATAGCGTGGCGCAAAGAACCTGATTAGAAATTAAGGGGGCCAAAAAGCGTGACAGAAGCAAAAGAAAAGCTATTGCCGGGGATTGAAGCATATATAGAACCGGGAGAAAAAGGATTCTCTAAGATTAAAATGCTCCTTGAGGCAACCGGAGGCTTGAGCCTTTCTCAGGTTTGCGCAGTGACTGGACTTGAGGGTTCGACAATCCAAAATTGGGTCAAACGCGGATGGGTTGCCCACCCAAAAGGGAAACGATATGAAGAGGTTCATATCGCCAGAATCCTCATAATCAACGCGTTGAAAGAATGTATAAAACTTGAGCATATCGCACTGCTTATGAATTATGTCAGTGGCACAAAAGGGCAGAGTGAGGTGCTCATCAAGGAAAGCGACCTGTTTAATTACCTATGTGATGCGTTGGGTTTGATGGGTCAAGCAAGCGGGGTTGAAGCAGTTGTTGAAGATGTACTTAAAGACTATATCGGCCCAACTTTCGATGCAAAGCAAAAAATAAGAAAAGCCCTGACCTTGATGATGTATGCCTGTGTTTGCACTGATGTTAAGCGACGCACAGAGTCGATGATGACGCAGGTTTTGTATGAGCTTGAAAATCCGAGTAAGCTTAAAGTAGAAGTTAATACAGAGACACCAAAAGCAGTTGAGCCTCAGCCCGATCCTGAGCCTGAACCAGAGCCAATTTTAGAACCTGAAATTCCGGAGGCAAAGAAGACTATTGCTCAAACGCTTAGGGAATGGGACGTCAGCAGTGTTGAGAAAATAATAATTAATCATGAGACAGACGATGGCAAACTCAAAGAAGAGCAATCAAAACCGGTAAACAGACCTTGGTTTTCCAGAAAGAATGTTAAATAGATTTACTTTACACACACCGACTACACTGTAAAAGTGCAGCCTTTGGGTGATAATCAAGTGAGCTTCCAATCGAAGAAGCTCCGTAGATTCAGGTTATTGCAAAATTTTCTATTGACAACAGGCACTCCGAACATTATAATGTCAATGCAAAAGTATAAACGTAAGTGCCCAATGAGTGGCCCTTAAGCGCACGGTTTTGTGCGTATTGGAGGGAGGGAAAAATGTGTCGGAAGTCCATGTCAAAGATAACGAGTCTTTAGACAGCGCCTTAAAGAGATTTAAGCGCAACTGTGCCAAGTCGGGCGTCTTATCGGATCTGAGAAAAAAGGAATATTATCAGAGTCCAAGTGTCAAGCGCCGGAAAAAATCAGAAGCCGCGCGTAAGAACAAAAACAAAAGGTTTAATTGACATAATTGATTATCTAAGCGGGTTGCATTGCAACCCGCTTAGTTAGGTTTTGGGAACACATCAACGTAACAAAATTTCGTTCATTATGGTAATAACGGATTAAAAGGTTCAGTTGGAACAAGCGAGGTGGCTTATATGCTGTAGTGACAGGGAGTTATTTATTGCCCTCGTAGCGCCATCATGACCTTTATTTCATCCTCATTGATGCCGACCATTGCTTCCCCCAGATCCTCAGAAAGCTCTGCAAGAAGTGCCGCATCCTCATAGTTTGCAACAGCCTTGACAATCGCTGCAGCGCGTTTTGCCGGGTTTCCTGATTTAAATATACCAGAACCTACAAAGACCCCCTGTGCGCCCAATTGCCTCATAAGAACAGCATCAGCAGGTGTTGCAACACCGCCCGCTGAGAAATTTGCAACAGGGAGCTTCCCATGCTTATGGACAAAAAGCACAAGCTCAAAAGGAACTCTCAGCATTTTCGCCATATCGTAAAGCTCATCCTCACGCATGGAAGTCAACTGCCGCATCTCGCCCTGAATGGCCCTCATATGCCTAACTGCCTGAACAACATCTCCAGTGCCAGCCTCTCCCTTTGTGCGAATCATAGCTGCACCCTCGTTGATGCGACGCAATGCTTCGCCAAGGTCGGTAGCACCACAGACAAATGGAACATCAAACTTTCTTTTATCGATGTGATATTTGTCATCTGCTGGAGTCAAAACTTCGCTCTCGTCAACCATATCGACTTCAATTGCCTGCAAGATTTGTGCCTCCGCAAAATGACCGATGCGGCATTTTGCCATTACCGGAATTTTGACGGCTTCCATTATTCCTTTAATCATCTTCGGATCGCTCATTCGTGAAACGCCTCCAGCAGTACGTATATCCGCCGGGATACGCTCAAGCGCCATTACTGCACATGCCCCTGCCTCTTCTGCTATCGTTGCCTGCTCCGGGGTCATGACATCCATTATGACTCCGCCCAATAAGGTTTGCGCCAACTCCTTGTTAAATTCAAAATTTTTCTTAGACATTAGTATTATTTGCTTCCTTTCTTGAACTTATTGAAAATGTATGTGATTCACTATATGCTCTGAACAAAAACAATGATAGCCGTTGCATCTTGAGCAATATCGGAACTCTAAGTCAGGGTAGTCCGTGTCTGTTTTTCCGCAGACTGCGCACTTGTGCCGATAACTCTGATTCGATTGTTCACGCTTGATTCTTTTTGCTGCTTTTTGGAAATCAATTGTTTGCGGTGAGGCTCTTGCTTTTAGTGGTCGCAGATAAGCTAATGCCTCTTCTCCACAAATGATTATGAAGTTGAGCAGAGCGACAACCGGTAATATAGCGATGAAAGGTCTTCCGATGATCAACTCGCTGACAATTGAATACAAGAAAAACACTGCGTTGAGTAAAGCCAGCCACTTTATTTTGATAGGGATAAAAAAGAACAACCGGACAACATGATCGGGAAATAGCACAGCAAAGGCAAAAAACATAGATAGATTTAGGTAAACAGGAATGATTTGAATACTTAATCCAGTTATAAACCACATGACAAAGCCATATATGATGTGCAAGAGAACCCCGAAGAGATAAAATATCGTGAACTTTGCGGCACCCCATTCACGCTCTAAGGTGCTTCCGATGAAATAGTAGAAATAGAGGGTGATTGCAAAAAAGAAGATCTGGTTGTTGAGTGGAATGAATATCCATGTAACAAGACGCCAAACTTCACCTCTGAGTATCATAACCGGACTAAAGTGTAGCCTGTGGATTAAATCATTGCCAAAAAGAAATACGATTGCAGAGACAAATACAACATATATCATAAGCCTGGAGATACCAAACCTGCGATGTTTCTGGCAAAATTTTTCTATTGCACGGCTCAATCCTTTCAAACTCATAACCCTCCATAGGAAATCTTTTGCTGTAAATCTGACATGGCTATTAAATATACCATAGTATTACAAATTTTTGTAGAGTATATCACAAATTTTCTTGTATGTGATAATTTGTTCATAAAAATTTTGTTTTACAATCCGATGTATCGCATATCGATATGTAAAAAATGCTTGCATTTATATTTGGAATGTGGTAGTATTTCGTGGCGTATTTAATGAGAATCGCTCGTATTGATAATGAAAATGGTCCGCTGTCGCCGGAGTGTGGCATGAACATTTATGAAGGGAGGAAATCAGCGATGGATTTAGTTAAAGCTCTAAGTGACCAATACCTTAAACCTGAACTGCCTGTGATGAATGTCGGAGACACCGTCAGAGTAACGGTTCGCGTTAAAGAAGGCAATCGTGAGAGAAACCAGGCTTTTGAGGGCACTATTATTGCAAAAAAGCACGGCGGTATAAATGAAACGATAACTGTAAGAAGGATTTCTTATAATGTCGGATGTGAAAAAGTCTTTCCGGTACATTCACCGTCCATAGTCTCTGTCGAGACCGTAAGGCGTGGTAAAGTAAGAAGAGCAAAGCTCTATTACCTCAGAGACAGGGTAGGTAAGAGGGCGAAAGTCAAGGAGAGGATATAATAGCTCCCCTTTCCTAATAATCGTTCAGTTTCAAAAAAAGGGGTCTTTACCCCTTTTTTTTATTGTGATTTTATGTATAATAACCTCAGTTACTTTTTAAGGAGCAGCAGCATGGATGAAAAAGAAAGATATGATGACATAGTCGAAGTTCAAGAGCAAGACGATTTGGGACAAGATGACTATGAGTTTGAGGATCAGGAGCAAAACAAAACAAGAATGGAGTTATATGATTGGCTGCAATGTCTTGTTTCTGCCATCATTTGCGGTATTTTCATATTTGTCTTTATTGGGCGGACGATAGGTGTTGACGGTGAATCAATGATGAACACGCTTCATAACAGAGATCGTGTCATCATGTCAAATCTCTTCTATACGCCCCAAAATGGCGATATAGTGGTTTTTCACTCACCATCAGAGGCGTTCGGAGGAACCCCACTTGTTAAGAGGGTCATTGGAATTGCTGGGCAATCTATAGACATTGATTTTGAAACGGGCGAAGTTTTCATAAATGGTGATGTTATCGATGAGCCTTATATTTTAGAGCTGACTACGTACAACCGCCACAGATTCGATGGCCCAGTAATGATTCCGGAAGGGTATGTATTTGTCATGGGCGATAACAGAAACTTCTCCACTGACAGTAGAGCTCGTGAGGTGGGTATGGTTGATACGCGATTTATACTTGGTAGGGTATATCTGATTGCGATTCCCGGCGCTGATGGTTTGACTCCGCGTGAGTGGAGTAGAATCGGACTTGTAGACTAAGCCGAAACTGTTGAGAGGTGAGGATGCGATAATGCGTGAGGAAATGAATATTCAGTGGTTTCCGGGGCATATGACCAAAGCCCGCAGGATGATTGCAGAAAACATCAAACTCATTGACGCTGTTTGTGAAGTGATTGATGCAAGAATTCCGCATTCGAGCCGCAATCCGGATCTTGATGATATGACAAAAGGTAAACCACGCCTTATTATTTTGAACCGGATAGATCAAGCAGATCCGGACACTTCAAAACAGTGGGCAAAGAGATTTAGAGCTGATGGCGCGGCAGTTTTAGAAACCGACTGCAAAAGTGGAAAGGGTGTCGGCGGCTTTTCTGCTGCTGTAAGAACATTGCTATCTGACAAAATCCAGCGCTATAGAGCAAAAGGTCAAATCGGCAGAGTGATGAGGGTCATGGTCGTTGGGATACCCAATGTTGGTAAATCTTCGTTTATAAACCGGGTGACGAAACGCAAAGCTGCAGACACCTCTGACCGCCCGGGTGTTACAAGAGGCAAACAGTGGATAAAGCTTGACAGTGGTCTTGAACTTTTAGATACGCCCGGTGTGTTGTGGCCCAGGTTTGAAGATCAGACCGTAGCTGAAAATCTTGCTTTTACCGGGGCTATTCGTGATCAAATCATGGATTTGGAGACGCTGGGTGCTAATTTTATGTTGCGTATGAATGAATTTTATCCCGAGCGCATAAAAGAGCGCTATAAGCTGGATATTACTGAAGGCTTGTCCGGCTTTGATTTGCTTGAGACTGCCGCCAAACGGCGCGGTTTTCTTATTTCAGGCGGCGAAGTTGATTTGACGCGCATGGCTGTTATTTTGCTCGATGAGTTTCGCGGCGGCAAGCTAGGCAGGATAACTTTGGAAGAAAGCTAAAAGGCCTTGGCTTGTCCACACAAGATGCATCGCTTTAAGTTGTTTGACGGGAGAATAATCTTTGAATCTTTGGCATTTTGAACGTGAGTTTGTAAATGAAGGTTATAAACATGTTTGTGGCATCGACGAAGCTGGCAGAGGGCCGCTTGCAGGCCCCGTTTATGCAGCGGCTGTTATTTTACCTTTTGGTTTAGAGCTTTCCGGACTTGATGATTCAAAAAAGCTATCTGAGAAAAAGCGTGACCTGCTCTTTGACGAAATTACTGAAAAAGCAATTGATTTTGGAATCGGCGTTGCCGACCATAAAGAAATCGACGCGCTTAATATCTTAAAAGCAACATTTTTGGCCATGAACCGTGCGGTTGATTCTATGAAACTAAAACCGGATATTGCACTGATAGACGGAAACCGTGATCCTGCGGTCATGTGTCGCAGCAAATGCATTGTGGGTGGCGATTCAAAATCTGCCTCTATTGCCGCAGCGTCTATACTAGCCAAAGTGAGCAGAGACAGATTTATGCTAAGCGCTGCAAAAGAGTATCCTCAGTACATGTTTGAAAAGCACAAAGGATACGGTACAAAATTGCACTATGATAAACTGGGTGCGTATGGCTCGTCGGAAATCCATCGCCAAAGCTTTTTGAAAAAATGGAAAGCTGAAAGTCAGGACGGGAAAACAAACCATGATACATTTGCCCCGAAAGCTCGTGGTGATTTGGGAGAGGCGCTTGCACTTGAATTTCTAAACAATAAGGGCTATATTACCCTTACATGCGGTTTTCATTCGAGATTCGGAGAAATTGATTTGATTGTAAGCAACAGCGAGTATGTTGTATTTGTTGAGGTTAAGCTTCGTAAAAATGCGCACTTTGCCAATGCGCGTGATTCCGTTGATTTCGATAAGCGCAATAAAATCAAAGCGACTGCGGATACCTGGCTACAATTAAATAACTCAAGTCTACAGCCTCGGTTCGATGTTATTGAGTTATATGCCCCGGATGATTCATCACCGGAGATTATACATATTGAAGATGCATTTTGATATGAAAGTGGGGAAGACAATAAATGTTATACCAAAGCACTAGAGAGAGCAAAAAAAAATTAACTGCAGCAAAGGCCATTGTACAGGGGTTGTCAGATGATGGTGGGTTGTTTGTGCCTGAGACATTTCCGCAAATTTTCTCGCAAATTAATGACCTTGTGCCAAAGCCATATAAGGAGCGTGCTGCATATGTAATGAGTCTGTACTTAGATGATTTCAGTTTTGAGGAAATAAATCAGTACACGGCTGAGGCGTATAACGAAACCGGCTTTGATGATGCGACAATCGCCCCGCTACACAAGCTTGATGACAATACACATTTTCTGGAGCTTTGGCATGGCCCAACCTGCGCTTTTAAAGATATGGCGTTGCAAATGCTTCCAAGGCTGTTGACGGCCTCTTTACGCAAAACAGAAGAAAAGCGTGAAGTCTGTGTTTTAGTTGCAACTTCTGGTGATACTGGCAAGGCTGCCCTTGAAGGTTTCTGCGATGTGCCTGGTACAAGAATCATGGTTTTTTATCCAAGTGAGGGCGTTTCGCAGATACAGCAGCTTCAAATGACAACTCAGAGTGGCAAAAATGTCAATGTTGTTGCTGTTGAGGGTAATTTTGACGATGCCCAATCGGGAGTCAAGGCCATATTTTCTGATGAGGCTCTACGTTGTGCATTAAGCGATGCCGGATTTTTTCTATCTTCTGCAAACTCGATTAATTGGGGGCGCCTCGTTCCTCAAATAGCGTATTATATATCGGCATATTGTGATCTTCTCGGCAGTGGCCATATTAAACTCGGCGATAAAATAAACTTCTGCGTTCCTACCGGCAATTTTGGAAATATTCTGGCCGCGTATTATGCCGAGAAAATGGGGCTTCCGATAGGCAAGCTCATTTGTGCATCTAATTGCAATGATGTGCTCACGCAATTTATTGATTCTGGCGTATATGACAGAAATAGGCAATTTTTTACGACCATTTCACCGTCTATGGATATTTTGGTTTCCAGCAACCTTGAGAGACTGCTATTCGAGGCCTCCGGAAAGGACGCAAAAATAGTTTCCGACTATATGAGCAAGCTGGGTTCGAATGGCAAATATGAAGTCACTGAAAGTCTGAAATCTGAAATAGCTCGGATATTTGCAAGCGGCATGTGTTCTGAAAAAGACACTATGGATACAATAGCAAAAGCACTGAATAACTACAATTATTTGATGGACACCCACACCGCAGTAGCATACAAGGTTTTAGAGGACTACAGGGAAAGTACAGGAGACACAACACCAACAGTTGTGGTTTCAACAGCCAGCCCGTTTAAGTTCTGTGACAGTGTTCTGGATGCCTTAAAACAGCCGCATGGTGATGGTATAGAGCTTCTCCAGCAGCTTGCAGAAGTTTCTGGCGCTTCTGTTCCGGCTCCGCTTTCGGAATTAAAGGGCAGAGCTTCGCGCTTTTCTGACTGCGTTGCTGTCGATAAAATGAAAGGCGAAGTTGTACGGTTTTTGAAAGGGTAGTGGATGGCACTTTACGTTATAGGCGACCTGCATCTGTCTCTGGGGTCAGAAAAACCTATGGATATTTTTGGTGGCAGTTGGTCGGATTATGTTGAGAAAATAAAAGATGGGTTTTCCCAACTGGAGGCAGAGGATGTCTGCGTTTTGTGCGGTGATATATCCTGGGGAATGTCATTTGATGAGAGTCTTCCTGATTTCAAATTTATAAGTGAGCTGCCAGGAAAAAAGATAATCATTAAAGGCAATCATGATTACTGGTGGAGTACTGCCTCTAAAATGAAAGCGTTTTTCGACAACAACGGCATATATAATATTGAAATCCTCAACAATAACTGCTATTTTTACGATGATGTTGCGATTTGTGGTACGCGCGGCTGGATTGCTGAAGATGATATGGATACAGAACATAACAAAAAGATTATGGCACGGGAGACAGGCAGATTGAGCGCTTCACTGGAGGCCGCAGGAGATGTTTCGGAAAAGCTGTGCTTTTTTCATTATCCACCGCGGTTTCGTAGCACCGTCTGTCATGATATTATTTCGGTCATGAACGAATTTGGCGTAATGCGCTGCTTTTATGGTCACCTCCATGGCCAAGGGCATCGTTATGCTCTGACCGGTGCGTTTGATGGAATCGACTATAATCTCATTTCCGCAGATTTTGTTAACTTCAAACCACAGCGGATTATGTAATCTTAAAAATATATGAATGAGCTGAAAAGTGTTTGCAATAATAACTCTTTTCTGCTAAAATAAATTGGATATGCTCAAAATTAATGGCAAAATCGGCAGGAGGACACAACTTTGAATATTAAATCGTGTGAACTAAAGGAAAAGAATGAATACCAGATTATCGTTGAGGTAAATCCCGAAGAATTCGAAACAGCAGTAGGAAAAGCTTTTGTCAAAAACAGAAAAAGCATTATGGTTCCGGGATTCCGCAAAGGCAAAGCTCCCAGAAAAATTATCGAGGGCATGTATGGAGCTACAGTTTTTCACCCGGACGCAGTGGAGCTCCTTTTGCCGGACGTTCTTGAGTTTACAGACAATGAAACTGACTTAAAAACTGTTGGTCAGCCGCAAATAACAGACGTAGATATAAAAGAGGATAAAAGCGGAGTGCATGTCACAATCATGACTGCCATTTATCCAGAAGTCAAACTCGGAGCGTACAAAGGCCTTACTGCAGTAAAGCCCAGCACCGAAATTCCTGACAGCGCTGTAGATGCTGAGGTTGCCTCTGCGCAGCTGCGTAGCGCACGCATCGAAAAGGCAGATCGTCCTGCAGTTGAGGGAGATATCACAGTAATCGATTTTGACGGTTATGTTGATGGCAAGCAATTTGAGGGCGGTAAGTCCGAGGGTTACGAGCTGGAACTTGGCTCAAAAGCGTTCATTCCGGGGTTTGAGGACAAGGTAGTCGGAATGTCGCCAGGGGAGCAGCGTGATATTGAGCTTATATTCCCTGAAGAATATACCCCAGAGCTTGCCGGAAAATCCGTTGTTTTTAAAGTAACATTACACGAGATAAAAGAAAAACAACTTCCGGAACTGGACGATGAATTTGCAAAAGATGTTTCGGAATTCGACACGCTAAAAGAATACAAGGCTGACATCAAAGCCAGACTCACAAGCGCCAAAGAGGCAGAAGCAAATACAGCATTTGAAAATGCTTTGCTTGAAAAAGTGATTGAGCATATGGAAGTAGAAGTTCCAAACGCCATGATTGAAGAGCAAATGGACATGGCAATGAACAGCTTTGCTATGCAAATACAATCTTATGGTATGGATCCTGCACAATACTTACAGATGATGAACATTACTCCGGAAGCCTTTAGAGAAAATACACGCCTGAGCAGTGAAAAGGGCGTAAAAATCAGTCTTGCGCTTGAGAAAATTGCTGAACTTGAAGCAATTGAAGTTAGCACTGAGGATATCGAGAAAGAATATGCGCAAGCAGCGGAACGCTTTGAAATGGAACTCGACAAAATCAAAAAGTCTGTTCCGGAAGATAAGGTTGTTTCCGACATCAAGTCACGCCTTGCCGCAAAAATTGTTACAGAGAGCGGAGTAGCGACAGCGCCGACCGTCGAAGAAGAAAAATCTGAAAAGACTGTGGCAAAAAAAGCGACGGTGAAGAAAGTTGCTGATAAAAAACCTAAAGCAACCGATGGTGCCAAAGAAAAGAAAGCTACACCCAAAAAAGCTGCAACTAAAAAAGCTGATGCTACTGCGTCCACAACAAAAAAAGCGAATGCTGATGAGTCCACAACAAAAAAAGCACCGGCAAAAAAAGCAACAGTAAAAAAGGCCGCAACTAAGAAAAGCACTGATTCAGAGTAGTTGCTCTGCATATCCAATTTATATAAGGAGATGAGTAAGCATGAGTCTGGTTCCGTATGTAGTGGAACAAACCGCAAGAGGTGAGCGGTCTTACGATATATTTTCAAGACTTTTAAACGATCGAATCATTATATTGAGTGAAGAGGTAAATGATACGACTGCAAGCCTTATCGTTGCGCAACTGCTCTATCTTGAAGCTCAAGACCCTGACAAAGATATCCAATTTTATATCAACAGTCCGGGTGGTTCGGTATCTTCCGGTTTTGCCATATATGATACGATGCAATATATTAAAGCAGATGTATCGACCATTTGTATAGGGCTGGCGGCAAGTATGGGTGCTTTTTTGCTCTCATCCGGCACAAAGGGCAAACGTATAGCGCTACCTAATTCCGAGGTTATGATTCACCAGCCGACCGGAGGCTTTAGAGGTCAGGCGACGGACATCCAAATTCACGCTGAAAAAATTCTGCGTACAAAAAACAGGCTTAATGAAATCCTTGCCGAAAATACAGGAAAGTCCGTCGATGTTGTCCGAGAAGCATCTGAGCGTGACAATTTCATGACCGCGCAGGAAGCTAAAGATTTCGGCCTCATCGACAGTGTGATATTCAAGAGATAAACCCAAAGGAGAAGAGCAATGGCAAGGTATGACGAAGGCAAAGGCGTTCGTTGCAGTTTTTGCGGAAAAAGACAAGATCAGGTTGAACGGATAATCGCAGGACAGGGTGCATCATATATATGTAACGAATGCGTTTCGTTGTGTACAAGCATACTTGGCGATGAATTTATCCCGATGAATATTCTCAAGACAGAACGTCAAGAAATCGAGATTGACTTTGGTCACCTGCCGAAACCGGCTGAGATACGCGCAATACTGGATGAATATGTTGTTGGACAGGATGATGTAAAAATAGCGCTTGCAGTAGCTGTATATAATCACTACAAACGCCTCGTTCATCTTAACGAAAATGACACGGAGCTTCAAAAGAGCAATATTTTGATTATCGGGCCTACCGGTAGCGGTAAAACCCTTTTTGCGCAAACCTTGGCAAGAATCCTCAAGGTTCCTTTCGCAATTGCGGATGCGACCACCTTGACAGAAGCCGGTTATGTTGGAGACGATGTTGAGAATATTTTGCTTCGTCTTTTGCAGGCAGCGGATTTTGACGTTGAAGCTGCGCAATGTGGGATAATTTACATAGATGAAATGGACAAAATTGCCAGAAAGAGCGAAAACACTTCTATAACCCGTGATGTTTCGGGTGAGGGTGTACAACAGGCGCTACTCAAAATCCTTGAAGGTACCGTTTCAAATGTTCCGCCTCAGGGCGGGCGCAAGCATCCGCATCAAGAATTTATAAGCATAGATACTACAAACATCCTATTTATCTGCGGCGGTGCATTTGAGGGCATTGAGAAAATCATTGAAAACAGGCTCGACAAGAAGAGCATGGGATTCGGTGCCGACATAAAAAGCAAAAAGGACAAAGACGTAGGGGAGATTCTGAAAAATGTACAATCTCACGATTTGCTTAAATATGGGATAATCCCTGAGCTTGTTGGCCGATTGCCTGTAATCGCACCTTTGAAATCTCTGACACGCGATGATATGGTCAGAATCTTAAAAGAGCCAAAGAACTCCGTTGTGCGCCAGTATTCTACTTTGCTGGGATATGATAATGTATCACTGGAGTTTACAGAAGATGCCCTCGGAGCTATCGCCGACAAGGCAATAGCTATGGAGATAGGGGCTCGCGGATTGCGTAGTATAATGGAAAAGTCTATGCTTCAAATCATGTATGACATTCCATCTGACAAGAAAATTGAAAAGGTTAAGATTACTAAGGAGTGCATCACCGATGGCGCTCCCGCACAGATAGCAAAGCGTCCAAAACCACAAATCGATCCGGATGTAATTTCGGCATCATAAAAAACATTGATTTTGCAGCAGGGAGTAGAGGATAGAGGGTCGCTGACAAAGGATAGTTGATTGGATTTCAAGCCCATGGCCTTTTGTCCATCGTGTCCGAAGATAGAGCTCCCGGCCTTTACTCTTTTTGCACAGAACGCAACCCATCTTGCAAAACAATGCTGTACACTTTGGTTAAGAGCGTACCCATAGGAGACAAAAAAATGAACGATAATAAAGAAATCATTACGGAAATTCTGCCGCTGCTCGCACTGCGCGGTCTGTCCGTATTTCCGAATATGCTACTCAACTTTGATGTTGAACGCACCATGTCAACAAGTGCATTAGATGCAGCAACCAGCGGTGATAGAAAGATTTTTCTGATCGCTCAAAAGGATATGACAAAAGAAACTCCAAGTGAGCGTGATTTATATAAAATCGGCACGATTTGTTATGTAAAACAAGTGCTGAAAATTCCTGGTGGTGGAATGAAAGTTCTTGTTGAAGGGACTTGCCGTGCCAAGCTTTTGTCTATGCGTCCGGACAAGAAATTCTTTACAGCTGAGGTTGAGCCCATCGCCGAAGTGCAATCTGTAAAGAATACGGTGCGCATTGAAGCGTTGATGCGCAAATGCATAAACCTGTTTGACACCTATGCCGCTTTGTCTGCAGGTGTTGCTAAGGAGACCGTCCTTGCTCTGTTTGGCTTTACCGAACCGGGGAGAATTGCTGATTATATTATTCAAAATATGTATACGAAGCCAGAGTCAAAGCAGCAAGTTCTTGAAACGATAAATCCGAATAAGCGGCTTGAAATCATCTGTGACATGCTTGCTCGTGAAATCGAAATTCTCGCAATAGAACGTCAGATTGATTCTAAACTAAGAGTTCGTCTGGAAGGCAATCACAGAGATCATGTTTTGAGAGAACAGCTTAAAATTATTCAGGCTGAGCTTGGCGAAGGTTTTGTCGATGACAGTAATGAATTTCAAATTTATCGGGAACGTATAATAGAACTGGGTCTCACCGATGAAATTGAACTCAAAATTCTAAAGGAAGTTGATAAACTTGAAAAGCAGTCGTTCGGCTCTGCAGAGTCTTCTGTGATTCGCAATTATCTGGACATCTGCCTTGAACTTCCGTGGAATGTAACCACGAGCGAACGTCTGGACATTGGCCTTGCAAGAAAATATCTTGATGAAGATCATTTTGGATTGGAAAAAGTCAAGGAACGCATATTAGAGTTTCTGGCTGTAAGACAGCTTTCCCCAAATGTCAAAGGTGCGATAATCTGTCTTGTTGGTCCTCCCGGTGTCGGAAAGACATCGGTGGCTGTTAGTGTGGCAAGAGCTCTTAACAGAAAGCTTGCCAGGCTGTCACTTGGTGGCGTCCATGATGAAGCTGAAATACGTGGACATAGAAAGACATATGTTGGAGCTATGCCGGGAAGGATTATTTCAGCTCTTAAACAATCAGGAAGCCGCAATCCTTTGATGCTACTTGATGAGATTGACAAGCTCGGACGTGACCACAGGGGAGACCCTGCATCCGCGCTGCTTGAAGCGCTTGATCCTGAGCAAAATATGGCTTTCCGCGACAACTATATGGAAGTTCCTTTTGACCTCTCAGAGGTAATGTTTATAACAACTGCCAATACAACGGAAACAATACCAAGCCCTCTGCTAGACAGGATGGAAGTTATTGAACTTACAAGTTATACCGATATAGAAAAGCTTGAAATCTCCAAACGCCACCTTGTTCCTAAGCAGCGGAAAAAACACGGCCTTTCCGGCAATCAGCTGAGATTTAATGATGATGCTATTCTGGAAATCATTGCAAACTATACCCGAGAATCCGGCGTTCGATTATTGGAACGTGAAATTGCGGCAGTTTGCAGGAAGGTTGCTGCAAAGATTGCCTCAAAAGAAATTAAATCGATCAAAATCAGCTGCGAACTTCTGGAAGAGCTGCTAGGTGTCAGAAAGTACACGCCTGAAACAATTGCTCAAGGTTTAGAAATCGGGCTTGCAAATGGGCTTGCATGGACGAGAACCGGAGGTTGTGTGCTCGAAGTTGAAGTGAATGTTCTTGAGGGCACAGGTAAGCTTGAACTGACCGGAAACCTTGGCGATGTTATGAAGGAATCTGCTCAGGCCGCGGTTTCATATATTCGCAGCAGGGCTGATAAGTTAGGACTCGAATCTGATTTTTACAAGAAGCATGATATACACATCCATTTCCCAGAAGGTGCGATTCCAAAGGATGGCCCTTCTGCCGGGATAACCATGTGTGTTGCTGTCATTTCAGCACTTTGTGGCGCACCGGTGCGGCGTGAAATCGCTATGACAGGCGAAATCTCTCTGCGAGGGCGTATTTTGCGCATCGGCGGACTCAAAGAAAAAACAATGGCCGCACTCAGAGCTGGCGTAAAAACAGTAATAATTCCGGCTGAAAACGAGCCTGACCTGGAAGAAATCGACCAGGCTGTGCGCCAAAAGCTCAATTTCATCACCACGGATAATATAGACAGCATTCTGGAAGTTGCACTTGATTTTTCCAAGGCTGATGACAAGAAGCCTATTCAGATAGCCCCTTTGCAAAACAGTGAGCTCCACATAAAAAACACCGGATCTGTGGTAATGCATTAATATTTGAAAGTAGAGTGCCGGATGAACTTACACAATGTAGAATTTATAAAGTCTGCCGCAGCAGCTCAGGGAATAATCTACGACGCAAAGCCGCAGATTGTTTTTTCGGGCAAATCTAATGTTGGCAAGTCATCAGTTATAAATAAACTGCTAAACCGTAAGAATATTGCACGAGTGAGCGGAACTCCTGGCAAAACGATTCACATAAATTATTTTTTGATAGACAAAATTGCCTACTTTGTTGACTTGCCGGGCTATGGGTATGCAAAGGTCGCCAAGACCGAGCGTGGCCGTTGGTCACAGCTTATGGAAACGTATTTTTACGATGCCAGACATATCGCACTTGGCATAATGATTGTAGACTCACGTCATCCACCGACAAAAGATGACATCACTATGGCAAAATGGTTTAAGTCAACCGGTTGTGACATGGTTATTGTAGCAAACAAAATTGATAAGCTAAAAAACAGCGAAAAAGACAAAAATATTGAAGTTATCCGGGATACTCTGGAACTCAGCGATGTGGTTGAAATCATCCCATTTTCCGCAGAAAAGGGCACAAATAAGGAAATACTCCTTGGAGCTATAGAGAAAGCTATAAAGGGCTGGGATAATGTTTAGGAATATTTTTAATACAACGGACAGCGCAGAGAATATATTTATGAATGTTCTGGTGATTGTAATCCCAGCGCTTTTATGCATCACTATTCATGAGCTGGCTCACGGGTTTACTGCGTACAGGCTTGGTGACCGAACAGCAAAAGACATGGGTAGACTCACGCTCAATCCCATAAAGCATATTGATGTTTTTGGCCTGCTCATGATGGTTGTTTTCAGATTTGGATGGGCAAAACCGGTGCCTGTAAACATGTACAACTTCAAACATCCAAAGCGTTATATGGCAGTAACGGCATTTGCGGGGCCTTTGTCAAATATTATCCTTGCGATGGTTGTGATTTTCATATATGGTCTTGTTGCTGTATCCATTGGTAACATCGGCTCTGCCGATACGGCAAGGTTTATCCATGAGCTGTTTTTGAATACTGTTTCGCTGAGCATTATGCTTGCGGTGTTCAATCTTTTGCCGATACCTCCGTTGGACGGTTCAAAAGTTCTTTTTTCGATTTTTTCTGAAGAGAGCTATTATAAGTTGATGCGGTATGAAAGGTTTGGTATTATAGTGCTTGTCATTATTCTAAACACAGGCACATTTCGTGACACAATAGGAATTATTACAGGAACCTTGTTTGACAGCTTTTTACTCTTGGCGAGAGCCTCATTTAGTTTGGTGAATTGACATGGATCTTGTTTTTAAACTTGAAGGTGTTGTTAAAACTAAAGATGAAATGTCCGATTTTGAAGGGCCGCTGGTGCTTATTCTGCAACTGCTTAGCAGAGATAAAATCGAAATCAGAGATATCAGCATATCAAAGATACTGGAGCAATATCTTGAATTTCTCAATGAAATGGCGGAACTTGATCTTGACATAGCCAGTGACTTTGTTGCAATGGCGTCACATTTGACTTATATCAAAACAAAAATGCTTCTCTCTGGTGGCGAAGAGATTTCGGAGCTTGAGCAACTGATATCATCACTTGAAGAGCTTCAAAGGGGCGATGTTTATTTGCAGATCAAAGAGGCATCGCAACTGCTTTCTGGTATGTATTCACCAGATGGCGCTTTAATGACAAGCCCTCCGGAATATATTCCACCTGATAACGAGTATAAATATATGCATGTCAGCACAGATTTGCTTGAGGCATTTTTTCAAATTATAGGCAGGGAGAACGTCAGACTTGATAGCATG
Source organism: Oscillospiraceae bacterium (assembly GCA_009781855.1). Taxonomy (GTDB): domain Bacteria; phylum Bacillota; class Clostridia; order Oscillospirales; family Oscillospiraceae; genus WRMH01. The sequence goes on from WQUY01000033.1 coordinate 18,632, forward strand.
AATCCCAGAGACACGGTTTATCCGAGCCGTATAGTCTTTTCTATTCCGGATAAAATCGAAGAGATACTTGATAAACTCAAATCCATCGGTTTTATGAATGTCGCGGCACTCTTTAAAGACAGCCAGAGCCGTCCGGAGCTCGTAGCTACATTTATTGCTGTACTGGAACTGTGCAAGGTTGGAAGTCTTTCTCTAGTGGGTGACGCAGATGAACTTGTGATTTCATACACCGGCGTAGGCCGCGAGCCGGTGATAACAGACGATATGTGATTTTGAGGATGGAGTACCAGTGGAAAAACAAGATTTAGAGTGCGCAGTCGAAGCGATATTATTTGTATCCGGAGAGCCGGTAAAACTTTCAAGAATTGCTGCAGTCATGGGTGTCGAAGAGTTTGATATTGATGCTGCGGCAAACCGATTGCGAGACAGATATAGCTTTGAGCGCCGGGGTATACGCCTGCTAAAGCTTGAGGATACATTGCAGCTTGCATCGTCTCCAGAGTATGCCGACTATATACGATTGGCGCTGGAGTCAAGAAAACCACCGCAACTATCGCAACCTGCGCTTGAGGTATTGTCTATCATTGCATATTTTCAGCCGGTTACAAAGGCTTATGTTGAGCAGGTCCGAGGGGTGGACAGCGCTTATACCGTCGGGTTGCTGCTTGAGAGAGGGCTTATCGAGGCTTGTGGGCGTATGGCTGCACCAGGGCGGCCGGTATTGTACAAAACTACGCATGTTTTTCTTAGAACTTTTGGGCTGGAGTCATTGCGCGAGCTACCGCTGCTGCCGCAGGTTGAAACACCTGAGGACGGCAGGGACGGCATCCAAAGTGCAATAGCTGAACTCAAAGCAAAGGAAGAGCGCACAAAAGAAGAAAGTGCAGTGAAAGCGCAGGCGATAGAAGCGCGTCATGCTGCGCCGGATTCGGTGGAAGAGGAAAGAGCAATAGAGGACACAACGGAAGAGGAAAGGGAAGTATGATTGCACTTGCCATTGTAATCGCTGCTTTATTACTCATTGCGCTTTTACGCTTTGGGGTGTTTCTGGAATATGGATCTGAAGGCGTTATCGTAAAGCTCCTTGTGGGGCCGCTTGTACTGAAAGTATTTCCATCAAAAGAAAAGCCCGATGAAAAAGAGAGAAAAGCTCGGAAAAAGGCAAAAAAAGAGCTAAAGAAAGAAAAGGATAAAGACAAACAGAAAAAACAGCTGCCGGGTGGGCTGCAAACTTTCCTTGATATGATTCCGCCGCTCATCAACATGCTTTCACGTATTAAGCGCAGGTTGCTTATAAATAACTTGACCGTACATTTTGTTGTGGCCGGGACAGATGCATCAAAAACTGCAATGACTTATGGTGTTGTAAACGCTGCATTAGGGTCGTTGGCATCTTTTCTTGATAATAATTTCAGAGTAAAACATCGTGACTTTCACGTAGATGTCGATTTTTTGTCCGAACAACAAACTGTTTATGCCCGTGCTTCATTTTCCCTAGCCGTTTGGGAGTCTTTATATATAGTGTTTGCATTATTCCCCATAATCAAAATATTTTTCAAACCGCAGAAGACCCCAAAAGCCGCAACGCGAGGATCGAGCAATAGCAAAAGCGAAGCTGAAATAAACACTGATTAAGCCCACCTGCTTGAATAGAAAGGATGAAAAAATTCATGGAAAAGCACCAAATTAATGATTTAATGGAAACCACAATGCAAAAAGTTAGAGAGATGGTTGATGCCAATACTATTGTTGGCCAGCCTATAATGACTGCCGACGGAATAACGCTGATACCTGTTTCAAAAGTGACTTTTGGATTTGCCGGTGGAGGCAGCGACTTTGCAAAAAAAACAGGTACACAAAATGGATTTGGCGGCGGCGCAGGTGCGGGCGTGAATATCATTCCGGTCGCATTTATTGTTGTGAAAAATGATAATGTTAAAATGCTGCATGTTTCACCTCCCGGAAACTCAACCGTTGACAGGATTATTGACACAGTTCCTGATATTATAGATAAGGTCACTGACTTTATGAGCAAAGACAAAGATGAAAGCATCAGCGGAATAGACACACTCGATGTTGATAAGATGGATGACTGATGCCTGACAGAATTTCAAAAATCCTTTCGGCTTCAGGAGTGGCTTCGCGTCGCGAAGCTGAAAGAATGATTTCCCAAGGTCGCGTTTTCGTAAACGGCAAAGCAGCTGAGATTGGCCAAAGCGCCGAGGCATCGATTGACGAGATAACCGTTGACGGCGTTTTGATAAAGCCGGAGGTTTCGCATGTTTATATTATGCTCAACAAGCCCACCGGATATATCACAACTGTTAGTGATGATCGGGGAAGAAAAACTGTTATGGAGCTCGTTTCAAATGTTGGTGTAAGAGTGTATCCTGTCGGCAGACTTGACATGGACTCGCAGGGGCTATTGCTTATGACTAATGATGGCTTGTTTGCCAATGCGCTTACGCATCCGTCATATAACAAACCGAAAACATATGAGGTCAAGGTCTCTGGAAATGTTGATAAAGCCTTGCCACTACTCAGACTTCCGATTATTGTCGATGACCGTGAGATTTGTGCTGTTGCGGCAAACTCCATAAAAAAAACAGCAGCAGGCGGAATTTTGCGTATTACCATAAACGAAGGTCGCAACAGGCAAATAAGAAAGATGTGTGCAGCGTGCGGGCTCGATGTGCAGTCTCTGACAAGGGTCTGCATTGGGACATTGGAACTAGGCTTATTGGATGTTGGAAAATGGAGACATTTGACCGAAAGCGAAAGAAAAGCGCTTTGTGAGGTGAGTTGAAATTGGAAAAAGATATACTTTCTGTCATTGAGGCAACATCGGGCAGTTTTTCCAAGAGCCAAAAAAAAATTGCCGAATACATACTTTCTAACTATGATAAGGCTGCATTTATGACAGCGATTCGGCTTGCTCATTTTGCCGGAGTCAGCGAGTCAACTGTTGTCAGGTTTGCTGTCGAACTTGGATATGAAGGTTATCCGCAAATGCGCCGTGCCCTTTCCGATATGATTCGCGGAAAACTGACCTCAATTCAGAGAATAAATGTTTCAAGAGATAAAATGGGTAGCAGTGATATTTTGTCACATGTGCTTTCGACGGATATCGAGCAAATCCGTCAGACTATGGAGGAATCGGACAGCGAAGAGTTTTCCAGAGCCGTTGAAGCAATTGTGCAAGCCAAAAACATCTATACTGTTGGTATGCGTTCATCTTCATTTCTTGCAAATTTTATGGGCTTTTACTTCAATCTGATTTTCAATAATTCACGAGTGATTAGCGATTGTCCGGACAACGAAGTTTTTGAACAGCTTTTGATGTTATCTGAAGGTGACGTGCTTATCGCGATAAGCTTCCCGCGCTACTCTCGCAGGACGATAAAAGCGATGCAATATGCAAGGGATGTGGGCGCTACAATTGTTGCGATAACTGATGGCAGACTATCCCCTCTGATAGACCTTTCTGATATCTCACTTTGTGCCAGAAGTGACATGATTTCATTTTTAGATACATTAGTTGCGCCGCTCAGCTTGGTCAATGCGCTGATTGTTGCTTTGAGCGAAAAGTCGCCCATAGATTTATACGCTCGATTTGAGCGTCTGGAAGAAATTTGGGATGAATATGGTGTGTACGAACAGATATGATTTATGATGTAGTTGTCATAGGCGGTGGGGCTGCAGGTATGTTGGCAGCAAGCGTTGCGGCCAAGCATGGTGCTAAAGTACTCCTTTTTGAAAGAAACGACAGGTTGGGTAGAAAGCTCATCATCACCGGTAAAGGTCGTTGTAACCTCACAAACGATTGCTCGGCCTCTGAAATTTTAGCTAATATTCCAAATGGACACAAGTTTTTATACAGTGCGCTGAATGGTTTTCCTCCGAGTCATGTTATATCTTTGTTTGAGTCGCTTGGGGTTTCTTTAAAGACTGAACGTGGGAGAAGGGTTTTTCCTGCATCGGATAAAGCATCTGATATTGTTGATGCGCTCAGGGACGATTTAAAAAGAAGCGGAGTTTCTGTCAGAACAAAGCGTGTCTTGGATGTTTTTTGCGATGACGGAAATGGCTTTAGTGTCGTTTCATCAGGCAGCGAAACAAACACGCGCACCATAATTGTTGCAACAGGTGGTATGTCCTATCCTGCAACTGGATCTACGGGAGATGGATTTGAACTGGCAAAAAAATTGGGACATACGGTTACCGAGCTTCGAGGCTCACTGGTTCCGCTTGTTGCAGAGCCTGAGCTTTGCGTACAGATGCAAGGGCTGACTTTGAAGAATGTCCGGCTTTCGGTATATGATGGGTCAAAAAAGCCGATTTTTGCTGATTTGGGAGAATTATTATTCACGCATTTTGGATTGTCCGGGCCTCTTGCACTTTCAGCAAGTGCACATATGAGGGATTTTTCCAAAAAGAAATATCATGTATTAATAGACCTCAAACCTGGGCTTGATGAAAAGAAACTGGATTTGCGCATTCTACGTGATTTTGAAAAATATAAGAGCCGGGACTTTGCCAACGCGCTCGGGGATTTGCTGAACCGCTCTATAATTCCCATTGTTATCGAAAAATCAGGAATACCGCCTGGCAAGAAGGTGCATTCTATCAGCCGTGAGGAACGCAGAGCGCTTGTTTTACTTTTGAAAGCGTTTCGTATTGAGGTTGATGGCCCAAGACCGGTTGAAGAGGCCATAATAACGTCAGGCGGCATAACATTGAGTGAGATAAACCCCAAGACTATGGAGTCAAAATTAGTCAGTGGCCTTTATTTTGCGGGTGAGATAATAGATGCAGACGCTTATACAGGTGGGTATAATCTTCAGATTGCATGGTCAACCGGTTTTGCTGCGGGTTCTGCTGCAGCAAATGCTGACTAACCGGTGTATAATAATCAGGAAATGACGGTGGCAAATTATGGAACAAAGAAGTATTGCATTAGACGGGCCTGCTGGGGCAGGAAAGAGCACATTGGCAAAAAAGGCCGCACAGCATTTCGGGCTTATTTATGTTGATACCGGCGCACTTTATCGATGCGTTGGGCTTTATGTGCTGAGACAAAATGTAGATTCGCAGGATATCTTCGAAATAGTAAAGCTGCTGCCCGATATCAAAATCGAAATGAAACATGATGATGAAGGCATCCAACGCATGATTTTAAATGGCGAGGATGTGACGGACGATATCAGAATCCCCGAAGCTTCAAAATATGCATCGGATGTTTCGGCCATCCCGGAGGTCAGGGCTTTTTTGCTATCTATGCAGCGGGAAATGGCGAATAAGTACGATGCGATATTAGACGGTCGAGATATTGGGACAGTTGTGTTGCCTGATGCGGGCTTGAAGATCTTTATTACAGCCGACCCTGAAAAGCGAGCATATAGGCGATATTTGGAGCTAAAAGATAAAGACGATACAATCACTTTCGAGGAAGTGAGAGATGCGATGGTATCGAGAGATAAAAACGACAGCGAACGTGCTACTGCTCCGCTTAAGGCCGCAGATGATGCCGTTTTGCTAGACACTTCGGAACTTGATCTTCAGGAGAGTTTTTTTGCGCTATGTGACTTGATTACCGGGAGGTTTGGATTATGAGTTTGCCAAAATGGAAGCCTAGCCACAGGTTTTATAGAGGGTGTTACAACATAACATGGGTTCTTTTTGGCATTGTTTTCTGGTCTGATATCAAGGGGAGAGAGAAAATCCCTACAGGCGCTGCGATGATTTGCTCAAATCATTCAAGCTTCTTTGATCCGATTTTTATTGCATTTGCATTTGGCAAGGAATATTTTCTTCATTTTTTTGCAAAAGTAGAGCTGTTCAGAGTGCCTGTCTTGTCTTGGATTATAACTAAGCTTGGTGCAATCAGCGTTGATAGAGATATGTTTGACGTTACATCAATGAAGCGCACGCTTTCATATTTCAAGAATGGGGAAAAAGTAGCCATTTTTCCGGAGGGTACTCGTGCTGCTGACCTTATAGAATCCAAAAAGGGTGCCGTAAAAATCGCCGAGCGTGCGCATGTTCCACTGGTTCCGGTTTTTGTTCCCAGAAAAAAGAAGTGTTTTAGTAAACTGCACTTGGTGATTGGGGAGCCATACTATATTGAGAAACAGGCAAATAAGCGTACTGCAGAAGATTATCACCGCCTTTCCGAGGAGTTGATGGCAAAAATTGAGGCACTTAATCCGGTGCAGGCACAGTGATATGAATGTTATTGTCGCAAAGACTGCCGGTTTTTGTTTTGGAGTGCAAAGAGCTGTTTCCATGTGTGAGCAGGCAGCCGAAAATGGGAAATGTGTTACGCTTGGCCCTATAATTCACAATAGGCATGTTACAGACGCTCTGGAAAGTAAAGGCGTTATAACTGTTTCAGATATATCTGAGGTCATGCCCGGCGATACTGTGATTATACGCTCACATGGCGCAGCAAAAAATGAGCTTGAAGCACTGGACACACTGGGCGTTCGTGTAATTGATGCGACCTGTCCGGATGTTAAAAAAATACATGATATTGTACGCGAAGAATCAGACAAAGGCAGGGTTATTATTCTAATCGGCCAGCGGCTTCATCCTGAAGTAACCGCTATATCCAGCTGGTGTAAAACATGCTTTGTTTTCGAAACGCCGAATGAGCTGGAAACCTGGCTAAAAAACGGAAATTATGTTGATATGCCTATATCGGTGGTGTCCCAAACAACCAATTCAGAGTCTGTATTTAAATCCTGTGTTGAAATAATAAAAAAAGTGTGTACAAATCAAGAAATTTTTGATACAATATGCGCTGCAACTTGCAAACGCCAACGGGAGGCTGCCAATCTTTCGAAAATTGCGAATGTTATGATCGTCGTCGGAGGAAAAAACAGTGCAAACAGCCTCAGACTTGCGGATATTTGTAAGGAAAATTGCCGGAGGGTCATCTTTCTGGAAAATGTAGATGAGCTTTCAGCGAATGATATCCGAAAGTCGGACACCGTCGTCATAACTGCCGGCGCGTCAACACCGGCGTGGATTATTAAGGAGGTCACCCACAAAATGATCGAAGAAGTAATGGATACTCGCGTGAATCAGGAGCAAAGCTCCGCACTCGAGCCGGAAAACGTCGAAGCTACGAATGCATCTGCTCAAGTAGAAGCAACGGAGCCCGACGTTACCCACGATCCCGAAGCTGTCAAGGAAACCGCAACCCTTGCGGTCACTGAGCAACAGGAATCCGGTGAAACAGAAGTAGTCGAAAACAACGAAACGCAGGCAGAGGCTATTGCGGAATCAGTGCATACCGAGACGGTTGCACCTGATGACGCGTCGAATGTGGACAGTGAAGAGTCAGCAAGGGAACCGGAATCTTTCGAGGAAATGCTTGAAAAATCGATCAAAACTTTAAATACAGGGGATAAGGTATCCGGAATAGTTACCTCAGTTACCGAAAAAGAGATTTCTGTCGATTTAGGCACAAAACAATCCGGCTATATACCCATCGGTGAGTTAACCGATGATGTAAACACAAATATTGATGATATCATAAAAATCGGAGATACCATCGAAGCCTTTGTCATGCGTGTCAATGATGTTGAGGGCATGGTCATGCTCTCCAAGAGGCGTCTTGATGCGAACAAAAACTGGGGTGTCATAGAAACAGCCAAGGAAAACAGGACTGTTGTTGAGGGTACTGTCGTTGAAGAGAACAAGGGCGGTGTCGTTGTTAATGTCAAGGGTGTACGTGTGTTCGTACCCGCCTCGCAAACCGGTCTGCCTAAGTCTGCGCCAATGTCTGATATAGTAAAAAAACAAGTCAGACTTCGTATCACTGAGGTCAATCAATCCAGAAGGCGTGTTGTTGGTTCGATTCGTGCTGTTCAGGTTGATGAGCGTCGCGAAAAATCTGACGGTCTCTGGAATGAGATTGAAGTCGGAAAGCAATACGACGGCGTTGTTAAGTCAATGACTTCATACGGCGTGTTTGTTGACATCGGCGGCGTTGACGGAATGATTCACATTTCCGAACTGAGCTGGACACGCATCAAGCAGCCCTCTGAAGTTATGGCGGTTGGGGATGAGGTTTCTGTTTATGTCCTTTCATTTGATAAGGAAAACAGAAAGATTTCACTGGGTTATAAAAAAGGTGAGGACAATCCTTGGACAAAATTCACAACCCAAAATGCCGTCGGCGATGTTGTCAGCGTCAAAATTGTAAAAATGATGCCTTTTGGTGCCTTTGCTGAAATCTGCCCTGGAGTTGATGGGCTTATCCATATCTCTCAGATTACAGATTATAGAATCGGTTTGCCTTCCGAGGTATTATCTGATGGTCAGGTTGTTGATGTTAAGATTACTGAAATCGACAACGACCGTAAAAAAGTATCTTTAAGCATAAGGGCACTCATTGACCCTTCATCTCAACCTTTGGGAGAAAGCCAAGAGGCCTCGACTGCGGATGATGATGCTCCAGTCATTCTTTACGATACAGATTCCCCTCCAGCAGACTATGCGACTGATGAG
>WQUY01000034.1 GCA_009781855.1 Oscillospiraceae bacterium
CAGGGCGATACAGCGACATGCGGATATTGCGGAGCAGAATTTGAAATGCTACAAACCCATTACGCCCCGCAAACGCCGCAAGAGAAACCAAATCAACAACCGGCGCAACAGCCGCTCACACAGCCACCGCAATATCCGAACCAAGGCTCACAGTATCCAGGCCAGCCACCGCAATATCCGAACCAAGGCTCACAGTATCCAGGCCAGCCACCGCAATATCCGAACCAAGGCTCACAGTATCCAAACCAACCATCACAATATCCAAATCAGCCATACCAGTACCCCAACCAGGTACAGCAGCATTACTATCAACCGCCGCTTGAGAATCAAAAATATAAAAGCATGGGTGGCTGGCTGCTCTTCTGTGTTATTGCGATGTTGTTTTCTGTCATTTCAGACCCCATTATTTCTATCGGAAACATAACAGATGACTTGGCGCTATTAGAAGAAATTAGATTGTCGCCAATGATATTTCCTGAGGGCATGGAAACGGCGGCATGGATTTCATTTGCTGCAGAATTGGGTGGATTATTGACTATTGTATTTACTATTTTGTATCTGGTTAACATATTTGGGCGAAAACCCAATTTTCTGCGATATTACCAGCTTGTAGTTATTGTAAGTATTTTATACACGGTTTTTGCGCTCATGATTCCTTCAATTATACTCGGGTATGAATATGAAATTTATGGGGCATTGAGTTTCCACATTTCTGCTATAGTCGGAGGCATAATTGCATTTTTTCTATGGACACTATACTATTGCAAATCGATTCGTGTCCGCACATATATGGGAAGTGATGAGTATATGGAAAAAGCGATTTTTGCGTATAAAAATCAGCCCCCTTTGCAATAATCACAAAGCTAAAAGAAACCAGCCAATACCGTAAATGCATGGTATTGGCTGGTTTTACTTATATGGAAAATCTCTTAATCAACTCTGTTATAACTAAAGGTCATTCCTGCAACTTGACGACTGTCTATTGTAAAGACACCATCTGATATTGTAAATGTCCATTGTTCGAGTCCGATAACTAAAAGATCATCGTCGGTGCTCCATACAAATGTTTCTGTTGCTCCGGTGAAACCACGAGTGCCTGTTCCGTCAGCGTTGAAGACATAGGTGTAACTATCATCCATATCCCAACTCCATGTGCCGACCAAAATAGGATCATTCTCACCATCAACAATGCCGGCGGCATCGTCAGTGATTCCGGCAGGGGTGCTAACATCAAAACTCATACCGGGAGCCATAGCCATTATCATATCCATGTCAATCAAATCACCAAGGCCGGTCATTTCCAGAAGTTCTGCACCTGTAGCTACACGCGCTGCTGGAGGTGCTGTTATCGGGCTTGTTCTGGGTGATAGCTGAGTTTCAATACTGAATAGTATGCTCAAATCTTCGTGTGGCACTGTGATAATAGCAGTAATTTCAGACTCCTGTACATTAGCGTCGGCTCTGACTCTGTATACAAACTGACCGGTAAACTCATTAAAGAAGCTGGGGTCATACTGCATGAGTACGGTGCGGAGGTCTTGCGCACTAAGTACTTCGTCAAATTGGATGCCGTAAAGGTCTTCATAAAGGTCGGACATGCTTTCCATTATCTGATTTACTATATCAGCAACGTCATCGGCATTTTCATCAATGATTTCCAAAAGCGCTTCAAGCATCACCTGTGCCTGAGATTCATCAAACTCAAGTATAAACCAGTCGCCATCTCTTGAAATCATATCAAGTGAGGCAATTTCTGCAAGTCCTACGCGCTGAGTTATTGCCTCGGCAAAGATTTCAAATAGCGCTATAATATCATCCTGCATATCTAAGCTGCTTTGCATGTAGGCTTCAAAATCTTCAAATCCGGGGATGACGGACAAATCGATTGATACGTAATCTATGGAGCTGAGTCTTGCCATTATACCCTCAACCATCAGTACGACCATATTTACTTCCGGTGATGATAGTCCTTCTAATTCAATCAGATCTAAAGCTACGTCAAAAACATAGTCAACAAGATCCAGATAAGATGCGATGCCAATGTAAAGAACACTGTCAACAAATACGATATCCAGCAACTCAAAAAACTCGCCACTATCCATAGGCAAGCCTATCTGTACTGCCGCATTCAAATTTTCGTCCTGTGAGCCTACCATTCTAAACTGGAAAGAGTGATTTTCAAGCGCATCAACAAAAGCTGTGTAGTCAACGTCCACGTCGTCCATAGCTAATATGACCATTTCTTCCAGCATCTCCAGCAACATGTCTAATGTCAGTACAGGGCTGCCTACCGGTCCGAAAGTAATGACTATGCTGTAGTCGTAGGCGAGTGCGTCACTAAATGCCATAGATGCGTCAATAAGTCCATAAGCGTTTACGACAGAAGCAATGAGTGATGTGTCTTCATAGTCATCTTCGTCATCATAGCCGTTAGCCACTTCGGTTTCGCGCTCTGCGCGGGGTAATCTTTCTCTGACGTCTTCTGGTACATCACCGTCGTTACATGCGGTGACCGCAAATATCATCATAACAGCTAGAGCTGCTATTAAAATGGTCTTTGCGTATTTCTTGATTTTGTTCATTTCTATCTCCTCAAAAATTTTTATTACAAAATACTTGACCGGTAGTGGTAGGGAAACATACTATTGGTATGTGAAATATTTTCCATGTTCACTAATTGTTTATAGCAACTGCTTTGCTATAAACAATAGCCAAATATCTTTTTGAAATTTAATTATAACATATATAATAGCGCAAACACATATAACACCATAGTTGTTTCGTAGTTGTTTCAAAACTGTTTCGAACGCATTTCTAATCCGTTTTGAAAAATAAGTTTGGGCATGGAAAAAGCCTGTAGTGAAACAAATACAGGCTTTTGTCTGGTCGGAGTGGAGAGACTCGAACTCTCGGCCTCATGCTCCCAAAGCACGCACGCTACCAACTGCGCCACACCCCGATATGATGAAAGGGAATTGCCAATGTAATATCCAATTTTTATGTGCCAAGCGATTATACAACAGGCCGTGAGCAGAATCAAGTTAAATTTTTGTTAAATTATATATTCTTTCTTTTGTTGCAACTTTGATGCAAACATGTATTAAATATAATCGCAACAGTTATTTAATAATTACGAAACAATTGGATAGCGTAATTGTTATCAAAAAGCGAATGGAGGAAGAAGAAATGAAAAGGTTTATATCAATATTCTCGCTATTACTTGTCTTTGCGATAATCGCTACGGGTTGCGCCGCAGAAAGTGTACCCACAGGTAGCATGCCTGCAGGCGCGCCTGGCGCTGCGCCATCCGCACCCTCACCCTCACTCTCACCTGCCGGCGTATCTGCGCCCAGAGCAGAATCCACCGAACATGTTCCGGAAATCGGACATGATGCAAGCATAACTGACGAAAGCGCAATTTACCTTCCATTACTTACGCCCTCTGCGTCGCGAGGCCGACGTATCGTATACACAGTGAACATGAATGTACAGACCACAGAGTTTTTTGCAGGCAGGCGTCTCGTGGTGAATACATTGACAGATATGGATGGATTTGTTGAAAGAGTGCATGTGTTAGGTCGGGATATGCGTTTTCCACAACATGAAAGGAGCGCTCAATTTACAATCCGCATTCATGCAGATCGGCTTTCGGAGTTCCTTGTGGTTATTCAGGACAACTTCAATGAAGTTGAGTTTTTGCAGGAATCGGATGATGTAACTGTAACTTATGAGCATTCCGAATCGACACTAGATGACCTTCGTGCACAGGAGCGACGTTTATTTGGAGATTTGGAAAATGCTGAGCTAACTGCACCGGAAAGACGCACATTGGAGAGGATGCTTACTGATGTGCAGGTGTCGATAAGAACTCACGAGAGACGCTTAAGCACCTTCGATGACCTTGTTCTCTATTCGACAGTTAATATACATCTATTTGAGGTAATATTCCCCGAAGAAATTCCGGAGGAGATTATATATGAACCTACTTTCGGAGAAAGATTCACAGCGGCACTCAACAGAAGCGGTGCAGAATTTATAGTAATATTCCAGAGTTTTATCATACTCATAATCCGGGTCTTACCAGCGTTGGTAGTAATTGCAATTCTTGCAGTCATAGCAATTTTAGTGCGGCGTAAGATTATGAAATCCAGATCAGCCGCAAGCCAGCGATACGACTCGGCATCAGTGCCACCGACACAGCAGAATGAATCCGCTCCGGTTCATAAAAGTGATTCCGATGATAAAGACGAGTAAGTGATATTGGGTTATTACTGTGCAAGAGCCGCCGACAGGCCGTTTTCCCTGCTATGAATCATTAAAGTGCCTGCGTCACGCGATTGCCCACATTTTGTTACAGATTCTTATGTCCCGGCGAGTTTTCTCTAAACGAAAGCCTGCAAAGCTCCGCATAGTAGTTTGCATCTATTTGATTGAGTGCGTTGGGGCGTATTCTAAATCTCCAATTACCGTCTGCTGTGCCGGGAATATTTGTCCTTGTATCTGCACCATAGCCAAGCAAATCCTGAATTGGAATGATCACCAGCGATGCACCGCTCATATATAATGAGCGAATCCACGCTCTATTTATCTTGCAATTTGGCCCACCCAAAGTCCAGTCGCCATTAAAACCCACGTAATCAAGCGCCCATTTCCGGGCGTCATCGTCCAGTTCCTGATGCCATGCCAGCAGAGTTGTGTTGTCATGCGTGCCTGTAAATGCGACAGTATCTTGTGTGTAATTGTGCGGCAAATGAGTGTCATCGCCGGGACAAGCAAACTGGATCACTTTCATACCGCGATATTCCGTTCTTATCAAAAGTGATTCGACTTTCTCATCAATCAGACCCAAATCCTCAGCGATGACAGGAAGTGTGCCAAGCGCATTGCTCATGGCCTTAAATAACGCAATGCCCGGCCCCTTGACCCATTTCCCGTCCCGCGCAGATTCAACGCCAACAGGTATTTGCCAATAACGCTCAAAGCCGCGAAAATGATCAAGTCGGACGATATCATAACGCTCAATGGCCATCCTCATGCGATCTATCCACCACTCATATCTTTCTGCTTTCATGAGTTTCCAGTTGTATATCGGATTGCCCCAGAGTTGCCCGTCAGGATTGTAATAATCTGCCGGACACCCGCCGACAGCTTTGAAGTTACCGTTTTCATCAGCATCAAACAAATCTCTTCGACTCCAGACTTCGGCGCTGTCCTCAGATATGTATATTGGAAGATCTCCGATTATGGAAATATTGTTCGCTGCTGCATATGTTTTAAGTTGTTCCCATTGTTTTGCAAATAGCCACTGGACAAACTTGTAAAATCCAATTTCTTTTCTAAGCTGTACTTTTGCCACCTTGATAGCGAACGCGTCAAAACTACGTAAGCCTTTGTCTTCCCACTGATACCAAGGGGCATCACCGTTGTTGTGTTTTATTGCCATATAAAGGGCATAATGTTCAAGCCATGGTGGGCTGAAATCAGAATAAGTGTCTTCTGGGACTCTCGAATAGGCCTTGCGCAGCAACGTCTGCTGTTTTTCTCGGATAAGCGTATACTCAACATGATTTTCGAACATGCCGTGTGCTCTTTCATCAAGCTCTTCTTGAGTAATCAAGCCCACTTCAAGCAGCATCCTTGGGTCAATGAGCATTGGCTCGCCCGCAAATGCAGAAACACATTTATACGGTGAAAAACATCCCCCGGTGCTTTCAATCGGCAGGATTTGCCATGCACGAAACCCACCTTTGCTAAGAAAATCAATGAATTGCCTTGCCTCTTCTCCCATGACGCCGATTCCGAAAGGGCCATGAAGAGTGGTCAATGGCAGAAGGACGCCGGATGATCGTGAATATTTCCTTGTTGCTTGCATAATCTACCCTCTATTAAACATGCCAGATTTCTTGCGCATAGCGTTTTATCGTTTCGTCACTTGCGAAAATGCCGGAATGTGCTATATTAATTGCTGCCATAGACGACCACTTTTCAGTATCGCGATAAAGTGTCGCTGCTTGTTGCTGAGCTTCGACATAAGCGTCAAAATCTTTCAAAACAAAGAACTGATCGTTATGTGCGGTCAGCGAGTCAAAAATGTTTGGAAAATGAGCTCGCAAGGCATCATTTGAATCTTCATTTATGAAATCATGTATGATACGGCGTAGCCGCTCATGTCCCGCCAAAAACTCACGGCTGTTGTAAGAGTGGTTTCGGTAGAGTTCAAGAACCTCCGGAACAGTCAGCCCGAATGCAATATAGTTACCCTTGCCGACAGCCTCGAAGATTTCAATGTTTGCACCATCATGCGTGCCAATGGTAACAGCTCCATTCATCATGAATTTCATATTGCCGGTTCCAGAGGCCTCCATACTTGCGGTTGAAATCTGTTCGCTAAGATCGGAAGCAGGGAAAATCATTTCTGCCAAAGAAACACGGTAGTTTTCCAAAAAGACGACCTTTATCAGACCATTTACCCGTGGGTCATTATTCACTTTGTCAGCAATGAAAGTGGCGAATTTTATAACCTCTTTGGCAAAATGATAACTTGGAGCAGCCTTTCCAGCCATTATAAAGGTTCTGGGTACAGTGGCGGTATTCTGCTTATCCAATATGGAATAGTATAAATCAATGATGTTGAGCAGGAATAGAAGTTGTCGTTTGTATGCATGTATCCTTTTGATTTGGACATCGAAAATCGAATCAGGATTAACGATCAAGCCGTTGTTATCCTTTATATACTTTGCAAGGACTACCTTATCTTCCCGTTTGAATGCACGCATTCTTTCAAGAAAAGCGCTGTCATGCACTATACCGGTTTTTGCCAAAAGCTCTAGTTTCAGAGGGTCACTAATCCACTGCGGGCCAATTGTTTCGCTTATTAATCCCGAAAGGCTGGGATTGGCCTTTAAAAGCCATATCCTGTGGGCAATACCGTTTGTTTTATTGTTAAATTTCTCCGGGTATATTTCATTGAAACCATGAAATAGCTCTTTTTTCAAAAGCTCCGAATGCACAGCCGCAACCCCGTTTACTGCATGGCTACCTATTATGGCAAGAAACGCCATATGTATCTCACCGCCTGAAATGATTGACATGCTTCTTGTCTTTTCACAGTCACCTAAAAACTTTGAGGCCAAGAGCGCGTTGAAGCGCCTGTCAATCTCACGGACGATGCTGTAAATGCGGGGGAGAAGATGAGCAAACGAGTCCTCAGGCCATTTTTCAAGAGCCTCCGGCAAAATAGTGTGGTTTGTATACGAAATAGTCCTGACAGTGATATCCCAGGCCTCCCCCCAACCCAGACCATCCTCATCCATAAGTATCCGCATCAATTCCGGAACAGCGAGCGCCGGATGTGTGTCATTTATATGTATTGCAATAAAATCAGGCAGATTTTGGATATTCCCATAGTGCTTCTTATAATGCGCAATAATGCTTTGCACACCTGCCGAAACGAAGAAATATTGTTGTTTTAGCCTCAGCATACGATTTTGATAATTAGAATCATCGGGATACAGCACTTCAGAAATGGCTTCGACAGAATACTTTCGAGAAACAGCATTTAAATAGTTACCTCCGGAAAAAGCCCCGTAGTCGAACTGTTGCGTTGATTCTGCACTCCAAAGCCGCAAGGTGTTTACCGTGCCACCCTCATGGCCGGGAATTGGCACGTCATACGGCATGGCAACCACAGGCTCATAATTTTCATGTGCCACATGCATTCTACCGCCACGCTCTTCTTCGATTACATTACCAAAAAACTTGACTAAGATGGCTTTGTGCGGTTTTTTGATTTCCCATACCGCCTCATTGCGTAGCCAGTTGTCTGGCATTTCGACCTGATATCCGTCAACTATTTTCTGTTCAAAAAGACCGTATTTATATCTGATACTACAGCCATTTCCAGGGATCCCCAAAAATGCAAGTGAATCCATAAAACAAGCGGCAAGCCTGCCCAAGCCGCCATTGCCCAACCCCGGGTCAAGCTCGACATTGTATATTTCTTTCAAATCAAGGCCAATATCCCTAAGCGTTTCCTCAGCTACTTTGCTCAGGCCGAGCGCCATGATATTTCGCTCTAGCATTCTGCCCAGCAGAAACTCAAGAGAGAAATAGTAGACTTGCTTTTTTTTGTCTTGCTTGTAAGTCTGCAGTGCAGTTTGTGCCTTTTGTTTCATTATCTGATCCCTGATGAGATATGACAGAGCAATATAAAAATCATCCGGAGCAGCATCTTCAAGCGATACGCCTCGCAGCGATTCAAGCTTGTCTATGAAAAGTGTGGAAAACACTACCTTGTCATGGAGATTCATACTATCGATCCTTTCTTTTCATCTGATCGCGAACATACTCGGCTCCCCGGACTTTGCCGTTAAGTCGGAAACATATTCATTTTTAAGCAAATCATAGTTAAACTCATTTGCACATAGCACTCTGTCTTTGGCAGAAACATTTATCGCGATTAATATTTTATGTGCTCCGCTGCCTCGTGTGAATGAAAAAACCCCAAAGCGTGCATCATACAATTTATATTCACCATCAACAAAGCAGCAATTTGCTTTGCGTACAGATGACAGCGTCTTATACCACGCCACAAGTTCGGAGTCCTCATTGCCCCAAGGATAGCAATGCCTGTTAAATGGGTCTGCACCGCCTTCCATGCCGGCTTCATCACCATAGTAAAGACAAGGAACGCCCGGAAGGGTAAACTGCAATAAAGAAGCAAGCTTCAAACGCCTTTTGGCAAGTTTCTTTTCAGCGTCAGAGAGCTTGTATTCTGACATTAACAGCTTACCCTCAGGAAAAACCGAGCCGCCAAGCACTGTGAGGATACGCATAGTGTCATGCGTACCCAAAATATTCATTAGATTATCCAGTACAGGCTTAGGGTAATTTCTGCATAGCGACGACATTGTACTGACCAGATTTTCGACATCCCCATCCTTTACACAAGAAATGATTGCATTTTTAAGCGGATAATTAGTCACGCTGTCAAGCTGACCGCCGAGAAAATATCTTCGTCTTGTTCCGTAAGCGATTTTGTATGATGCATCCTCCCACACCTCTCCGACAATCAGGGCTTTTGGGAAAATGCCTTTAGCTGATTTGCAAAGTGGATATAGAAAGTCGTCGGGTAGTTCATCAACAACATCAAGCCGCCAGCCCGAAACGCCTTTTTTCATCCAGTACTCGATAACCCCATCTTTACCGCAAATAAAATTAAGGTAGCTGATGTTGTGTTCATTTATGGAAGGGAGCAGCTCGATTCCCCACCAGCAGTCATAGGTGCCATTGGCATGGAATGAAAACCAATCCCGATAGGATGACTCAGGGCTTTGATACGCACCGAGCTCATCATAGTTTCCATACTTGTTGAAGTAGCGGCTATCACTGCCGACATGGTTAAAGACCCCGTCTAATATCACGCTGATGTCGTGTGCTTGTGCTTTGCGGCACAAAAGCTCCAGTGCGTCATCGCCTCCGAAAGCGGCGTCAACCTTCATCAAATCACCAGTATCATACTTGTGATTTGATGCCGCTTCAAAAACCGGACTCAGGTATATGCAGGTAACGCCCATATCTTCAAGATATGGAAGTTTTTCTATGATGCCGTACAAATCTCCTCCGAAAAAATCATTGTTTCTTACAATTCCGTTTTCGTCGGGTAGGAAGTTTGGGCAGCCGCCCCAATCCTTTCGCTCAACTGCATCTGACCTGACCGAGGCATCGCCGGCTCTGAAAAATCTGTCAACAAATACATGATAAATCAGTCCGCCACACAGCCAGTCGGGGGAGTCGGCACTTGGGTCATATACCGTCACCTGAAATCCGCCTCCGGTATGTCCGGGGACAGTAAAGGAGCCATCTCCGGCGGTTTTGATTTGAAAATGGTACCAATATAATCCGGCAGTCTTGAACTCGATTGCGCATTTATAATTATCGAAGATACCCGAAACATGTTCGAAGTCCATTTTGATTGAGCGTACCGGGCCGCCGTCGGGATACAGAAAGACTTGCGGGTCAAAGGCTGCGCCTCTGCGCAGCTTGATTCTAAGAGTCAGGATGCCGGGCGATTGCAAAGCTTCATTAGGACTTCTGAAATGCGTGTCACTTTCATCAAATAAATAGTTCATCAGCCCTCTAGCTCCTCGTAAAGGCGTAGGTATTCACGTGCGGAAATATCCCAGCTGAAATCGCAGCCCATAGCCTCCGCTATGAGATTATTCCAGTCATCTGGATGGTGAGCAAACAAGTCAAGGGCATGTTGAATTGTATCCAAGAGCGACCAGGCGTTGTAGTCATCAAAGACAAATCCATTACCTTCACCCGCACGGCAATCTTTGATGGTATCGCCAAGCCCACCTGTTTTTCGGACAATCGGAATAGTGCCGTAGCGACAGGCGATCATCTGTGAGAGGCCGCAAGGTTCGCTACGTGAGGGCATGAGCAGGACATCGGCACCTGCGTAGATGAGCCCGGCTATATCCGGATTGAAAGCAATACTGACCGCAACCTTACCCGGATGCAAGACAGCTTTATCCTCGAAAAACAGCTCGTAATTGTGATCTCCGGTTCCAAGGAGCAAAAACTGTATGTCCAGATTCAGAAGGTCATCGAGAATATATGTGATAAGATCAATGCCCTTATGCGATACCAGCCTAGAAACCACACAGATGAGCATCTTGCGTGGAGATTTTGGCAGATTGAACAGGCCTTGCAGCCGTTTTTTTGCCGAAGCCTTGCCCCCGGGGGATTGTGCCGAGTATTTTTTCTTGAGCAGCGGATCGGTCGCAGGGTTATAAAGCTCCGTATCAATCCCATTTATGATGCCAATGAGCTTATATGCGTTTTCCCTGATGATACGCTCCAGTCCATAGCCGCAGGAAGTTTGAATTTCCCTCGCATAAGACGGGCTGACCGTAGTTACCTTATCCGAACAGACAAGTGCGCCTTTCATGAGATTGATGCAATCCTCATACTCAACCAAGCTCAGATCGTTATCCCTCAAATCAAAAATATCATGAAGTGTGCCTGGTATATACTTGCCTTGATATTCCATATTGTGGATCGTAAAAATTGTTCTTGTAGCTTTATATGCTTCATTAAAATGAGTTTTGAGATAGATGATTACCAGTGCAGTCTGCCAGTCGTGCGCATGGATGATGCTGGGACGAAACCCGACCAGCTCTATCACAGAGAACACAGCTTTTGAGAAATAAGCAAATCTCTCACCATCATCGAAATAGCCATAGGCATTGTCACGGTCAAAATAGTGCCGATTGTCAATAAAATAGAATGTCACGCCCTTTAATTTCATTTCATATATACCACAATATAGGGTTCTCCATGCAAGTGAAACCTCGGTTTCACCCAAAAACGTCATTTGCGGCTCATACTTGTCGCGAAAATGCGCATAAAATGGAGTGATGACACGGATATCTGTATTCGGGTAATTTTCTGCCAGTTTATGTGTCAGAGCACCCGCAACCTGTCCCATGCCGCCGGTGGTTAAAAAGGGCACAACCTCTGAAACCACATGGAGTACTTGCAACTTTTCTTTCCTGCCCATAGGTATCTACCTCCTAGATAACTCTCGCCCCTTCAATATAAACCGGGTATGTCCGATATCCCATCATATTTCGATTTTCAGAAATAATGACCATGCGATCTGAGATGATGCAATCAAGAGAGGCGTTTTTTTCAACAATGGTGCCATCGAGCAATATACAATTTTTGACGACCGCACCTGCGCCAATCCTGACATTTCTACATATGATGCTGTTGATAAGCGTGCCCTCAATCTGACAACCGTCAGCGACCAGAGAGTTTCTGATGTTTGCAGAAGTGCCGTATTTTGTAGGCAAGGAATCTCTTGCGTTAGTGAAAATCATTCTCCCTTCGAAGTCAAATAACGCATTGCGTTTCTCAGTGTCCAGCATCTCCATATTGTAATGGTAGAATGTCTGAGGGGAACAGATATGCGCCGAGTAACCGCGAAACTCATAAGCGGCAACGACCAGCCTGTCCAGTGCGCCAGCCAGAATTGTTTTTGAAAAATGCATCATGCCACAGTTTTTTTCGCCTGCGGTGAGCTGAATGAAAGTTTTTTTTGGGATTATATATGAGCCTAGTGATAAATTTATCTGGCCTGACAGGTCACCGGCTTTATCTACCCCTATGACTTTACCGTTTTCAGAGATTTTAAAAACGATTAAATGTTCACGCTCGCCAGCTGTGATGTGCTTTTTTGTGTAAATGGCGGTAATATCAGCGCCACTCTTTTTGTGCGCCTCGATTGCCGGTCGATAATCGATATTACATACGACACTGCTATCAGCCAAAATAACATATTCATGATGTGATTCTGCCAAAAACGCTGCCGCACGCTGAAGCGGACCATCCAGCTCATTATTGACACTTCTGCGCTCATCAGCGTGGTAAGGCGGAAAGAATGTTACGCCTCCGGACTTTCTGGCAAGATCCCACTCCTTACCCATGCCAATGTGTTCGATAAGCGACTGATAATGGCTGTTGAGAATCATGCCGATATTATATATCTTGGAATTGACCATGTTTGAGAGCATAAAGTCCACAAGGTGGTATCTGCCTGCAAAATAGGCTGCTGAAAGTGTTCTGCTTGGACTGCCGTCTCCGGCACGGTCAGGATGGGGGTCAGATAGACATAATCCAACATACATGCTACATATCCTCCTTTCTTCTTGTGAATCTATTGGTTTCGATTAAAGTCCCGCGCGAATAAACATTAAGTTTGCCGTTTCCGGCTCTGGATTCGCCTGCTTGGGCACCTTCGGCAATTACGACATTCTCGTCTAAAATGGCGTATTCTACGACAGCGCTTTTACTTATTCTACAGTTTTCCATTATAACGCTGTCCTTGACAACAGCGCCCTCCTCAACTATTACGCCGACCGAAAGTATGCTATTTTCAACAAGACCGTAAATCTCACATCCTTCGGTGATAATTGTGTTTTTTATGCTTCCGGTTGGCGCAATATAGTGGGGGGGAAGCCCTGCTGTTCTGGAAAGTATATGCCAGTTTTCGAATCCAAGGTGCAGGTCATCAAGCAAGTCCATATTGGCTTGCCAAAGGCTCTCTTCTGTTCCGACATCTTTCCAATAACCGTCAAACCTATAAGCGAACATACGCTTTCCATCACGTAGCAAAGAGGGGATAACATCCTTGCCGAAGTCATGTGATGATGTCGGGTTCTTTTCATCTTCATACAAGTACTCCTTGAGCATCCTCCAGTTGAAAATGTAAATCCCCATTGAAGCCAGATTGTTTTTTGGGTGTTCGGGTTTTTCCTCAAACTCAGTAATCACATCGTTTTTGTCGGTGCTCATGATTCCGAACCTGTGCGCATCTTTTATCGGCACCTCAATTACGGCAATAGTACAATCTGCATTGACGCTTTTATGATATTCAAGCATTATGCGATAGTTCATTTTGTAAACATGATCCCCTGCCAGAATAAGGACATAATCCGGATCAAAGGTCTCGATAAAATTTTGATTTTGATAAACAGCATTGGCTGTCCCGCTGTACCAAGCGGTGCTGCCGGGTTTGCTGTGAGGCGGCAAAATAGAAACTCCGCCAGAAAGCCTATCAAGATCCCAATGCTGCCCTTTGCCGATATAATCATGCAGTAAGAGTGGCTGATACTGAGTCATCACGCCGACAGTATCAATTCCGGAATGTACACAGTTAGTCAAAGGGAAATCGATTATCTTATACTTTCCTCCAAAAGTGACAGCAGGTTTGGCTATCTGCTCTGTCAGAGACTTAAGCCTTGATCCTCTGCCACCGGCAAGCAACATGGCAATACATTCTTTGCGTTCTGCAAATACCATAACGTATTACTTCCTCCTTGGGTAGTTATTTAATTTTGGGCAATTGATAATCTATAATTATTTTTGCGATCTCCCTTTTTGCTGGCAACCCCTCTGCAAACTACTCCTTTCCTGCTTCTGTGGGCATAATCTTGAAGCAAATTATTGACAGTGGCGCAGTTGTGACCGAAATGCTTTGCATATATCCATGCATCGGAACTTCTTCAGACTGCTTGATATCGTTTGTATGACCCCAACCGCCGTATTCGGCCAAATCTGAATTAAAAACCTCCTTATATATACCACTATCAGGCACGCCGATGCGATAAGCGTGCCTCATTACGGGTGCAAAATTAAGTAATATGATAAGATTATTGCCTTTTTTATCGGCTCTGGCAAAAGCGATGATGTTTTGGTTTCGATCATTGTTACTAATCCACTTAAACCCCTCCCAAGAAAAATCGACTTCCCAAAGCGTCGGCTCGGCAAGATAAAATGCACCAAGCTGCTGCGTATAGTGCTTTAAGTTTGCGTGCATAGGATAGTCAAGCAAGAGCCAGTCGAGCTGGGTGTATGCGTCCCACTCACGGAATTGACCGAATTCCGCACCCATAAAAGTAAGCTTTTTGCCCGGGTGGGTCATCATATAGCCGAGAAATGCCCTGAGTCCGGCAAATTTTTCCTCATAGTCGCCCGGCATTTTGTTTAAGAGCGACTTTTTTCCGTGGACAACCTCGTCATGGGAGAGCGGAAGGACATAATTTTCACTGAAAGCATAGAATAGCGAAAAAGTGATTTTGTTATGCATTTCTTTCCTGAAAACAGGATCGATCTCGACATATTCCAACATGTCGTTCATCCACCCCATATTCCATTTGAAATTGAAACCAAGGCCACCCTCATGTACAGGCATTGTCACAAGCGGCCAGGCAGTAGACTCTTCCGCTATCATTATTGTATGCGGAAACTCTGCAAATACGGCACTATTTAGCTTGCGTAGAAATGCGACAGCATCAAGATTCTCGTTGCTGCCCTGTGTGTTGGGCGTCCATTCTCCGGGATTTTTGCCATAATCCAAATAAAGCATCGAGCTGACGGCATCTACTCTCAGGCCGTCTGCATGATACTTTTCAAGCCAATATAATGCATTTGAAACCAAAAATGATTGCACTTCCGTGCGACCATAATCAAAACATCTGGTGCCCCATTCCAAGTTTTCAATCTTGTCTAAACCATGGCATTCAAACAGATAACCGCCGTCATATTCAATAAGACCATGTTGATCCTTGGGGAAGTGAGACGGAACCCAGTCAAGGATGACGCCAACTCCAGCTTGATGGAAGCGGTCAACGAACCTCATGAAGTCGTGCGGCGAACCGTAACGCGAAGTAGGAGCAAAAAAGCCTGTGATTTGATACCCCCAGGAACCGCCGAACGGATGCTCCATAACTGGCATCAGCTCGACATGCGTGTAGTTCATTTCTTTGACATAGGGTATGAGTTTGTCTGCAATTTCTGAATAATTGAGTGCTTTGCCAGTTTCGGACCTCACCCACGAGCCCAAATGAACCTCATAGATGCTCATAGGGCTATCAAAAGGGGTCGATTGACTTGCGACTCTTTGCCACTTTTGATCGCCCCATGTGTATCCATCTAGGTCAAAAACAATTGAAGCAGTCTTGCCCTCTGTCTCGGAATAAAATGCAAATGGGTCAGCTTTTAGAAATTTGCGGTCTCGGCAGCAAATAACGTATTTATATTTCTGCCCTTTCCGAATACCCTCCATAGTGATTTCCCAGACTCCACCATCGGATATACGTGTCATTGGGTTTTGGTGTTCATTCCAGTTGTTGAAATCACCTGTCAAAAGTACTCTAGAAGCGCTTGGCGCCCAAGTTCTGAATGTGGCAATGCCTGTTTTTGAGTCGAATTGGCAACCCAAAAAATCATAAGCGTGGTAGTTTGTCCCTTGATGGAACAAATAAAGTGGAAAGTCATGTATGCTTTTACTCATGTGTAAATAATCCTTTGATTTTACACATCGCCCCATACCCTTGTGATCATTATACACAGTTTTGTTGTAATTTACACCTAATTTACATCAAAAAATTAAAATAATTAAGAAACTAAAATATTGGAGCGTATTGACAAACCAAAATCAAAGGAGTATACTCAACCAAGATTAGTTAGTTAAACTAACTAATCAGTTTGCGAATTGCAGACAAGGAGGCGGAAAATTGCAAAGCTTCAAAGAAGTGCTCAATGACATGCTTGTCACGGTATATCACAAAATCTTGCGAGTTGAAGAGGATTTTCTTCAAAAAGGTGTAGGTGCGGGACTTACAATCCGTGAGATGCACATGATTGAATACATAGGTAGAGCAGGCAAGAATGGGCGTACGCTAAGTGAAATCGCCGAGTTTCTTGAAGTAGCACGCCCCTCTGTAACCGTATCGGTCAGAAAATTGGAGCAAAAGGGTTTTCTGACAAGAAACGGCAGCGCACAAGATGGACGTGTTGTGCTTATCACACTGACCCGTGAGGGTAGAAAAGTTTTTATGCTACACATGCACTTCCATATGATTATGGTAAATGAACTTGAAAGTGAGCTTTGTGAAGAAGAGAAGAATGTCCTGATTCGCGTCATAACCAAGCTCGACAAATTTTTTGAGAAAAGTATTGAGGCTACAACATGAGTTTTAAAATATTAGGTACAGGGAGCTGTCTTCCGCAACGTGTTGTCAGCAATGAGGAGTTGTCAGAGTTTCTCGATACATCAGACGAATGGATTACTCAACGTGTCGGGATAACTGAGCGTCGCGTCTGCACGACAGAGACGACAACAGATATCGCTGTTGGAGCAGCAAAGGGTGCACTGGAAATGAGCGGCACGACTCCCGATGAGCTGGATATGATTCTTTGTGCAACAGTAAGCGCAGACCATGCAGCGCCGTCTTTGGCATGCTCAGTTCAAGCGATGTTGGGTGCGACTTGCCCAGCCATGGATATTAATGCGGCATGTTCGGGGTTTATATACATGCTGGAAGCAGCAGCAGGATTTTTTGCAATAGGATATAAGAGAATTCTCGTTATCGGTGCGGAAAGGCTGACTCGTGTTGTTGATTGGACAGATAGGAGTACTGCGGTAATATTTGCCGATGGCGCAGGTGCAATGGTTCTGGGACCGGGAAAATCTTATATATCCTCTAAGCTTGTTGCAAAAGGTGGGGATACGGTGTTGAGTATTCCCAGTTTTGAAGGACAGTCGCCATTTTATAAAAACAAATCACTAAAACCCTATGTGCATATGAACGGACAAGAAGTATTTAAGTTTGCGGTAAACGCAATGTGTACCGATCTTGCCGACGTAATAGAGGCCGCAGGACTTACTATTGAAGATATTGCGTGGATAGTACCGCATCAGGCGAATGCAAGAATTATTGATGCGGCAGTCAGGAAATTCAATATACAGCCGGAGCGATGCTTAAAGAATATTGAAACAACCGGAAATACATCTGCAGCAAGTGTGGCAATTCTGGCAGACGAACTTTGCCGTTCGGGTAAGCTCAAAGACGGAGACTACATAGCGATGGCAGCATTCGGCGCAGGGCTCACCAGTGCGGCGTGTGTTATCAGGTGGGAAGAGTAACCAATCAAATGATGCACTTCGCATTATTTATTATTATTTTATAAATCATAAGGAGAACAAAAAATGAACGTATTAGAAAAAATTGCAACGGTAATAGCCGACCACACAGGTGGAGATGCATCCACTATCACAGAAACAACAACCTTTGAAGAGCTCGGTGTGGATTCACTCGATGTAGTTGAAATGGTTATGCGCTTTGAAGAAGAGTTTGGTGTAGAACTTGAACTTGAGGAAAAGTTTGAAACAGTTGGCGCACTTGCGAAATTCGTCGAATCAAAAATAGCGTAAAACCCTTTAACCAGAGGCCTTAGGCGAAAGAGGTCGCGAGAATGCGTGTGAGAGTCGCGAGACCCTGAACGCCGCGGGCCGTTCGAAAGACGCAAACAGAACAATCGGAGGAAAATCCCAATGATTAAAACACCAATTTGCGATTTGATAGCAATAAAATACCCGATATTTCAGGGTGGTATGGCGTGGATATCTGATGCAAACTTAGCCGCCGCAGTATCAAATAGCGGCGGCTTGGGTATAATATCTGCTATGAACGCCGATGCAGATTATTTGCGCACTCAAATTCACAAAGCGCGTGAATTAACAAATAAGCCGTTTGGTGTCAACATTATGCTGATGAGCCCCTTTGCAGCTGAAGTCGCGCAAGTAGTTGTGGATGAAAAAGTGTCGGTAGTAACGACCGGTGCAGGTAATCCATCAAAATACATGGATATGTGGAAAGCGGCGGGAGTAATTGTTATACCGCTTGTTGCGTCGGTTGCAATGGCGAAGCTCGTGAGCAGAGCCGGTGCATCTGCAATCATAGCCGAAGGCGGTGAGAGCGGAGGACATGTTGGTGATCTTACGACTATGGCGTTAGTGCCGCAAGTTTGCGATGCAACCGATTTGCCGATAATTGCAGCAGGTGGCATTGCTGATGGGCGCGGAGTCGCGGCAGCGTTTATGCTGGGTGCGCAAGGTGTGCAGCTGGGTACAAGATTTTTGGTTGCTGAGGAATGTACGGTACATCCAAACTACAAGAGCAAAATACTAAAAGCTACGGATATATCGACTATTGCTACCGGAAAGCGCTTGGGGCATCCGGTGAGAAGCATAAAGACACCGTTTGCCAAAGAATATCAAAAAGCCGAGTATGATAGCAGTATTTCAGATGCACAGCTTGAAGAATTAGGGGCAGGTGCATTGAGGCTTGCTGCAGTCGAGGGAGACAACGAAAAAGGCTGTTTTCTCGCAGGGCAAGTCTCCGGCATGATAAAAAAAGAACAGCCAGCAGCAGAAATGATTAGCGAAATTTTTGAAGAAGCAGAACTTATCTTACGGAGTGCAAATAAATGGGTAAAATAGTATTGATGTTTTCCGGGCAAGGAGCCCAATATCCCGGGATGGGGCAAGAGTTATATGAAAGCAGTCCGGCAGCGCGACAAGTATTTGACGAAGCCGAAAAGATAAGGCCAGGAACTATACAGCAATGCTTTTCCGGAAGTGCAGAAGAACTTTCAATCACTGAAAATACACAACCATGTGTGTATTGCGTCGATTTGGCGGCAGCGGCGGCAATCAGAGAGAAAGGTATAGCGGCAGACATGTTGGCGGGCTTTTCGCTAGGAGAAGTAGCTGCTTTGACATTTTCGGGAGCTGTGTCTTATGAGACGGGATTCAAGCTAGTTTGCATCCGAGCAAAGCTTATGCAGCAAGCTTCTGAAACTGTGACTGCCGGAATGGCGGCAGTTTTGAAGCTCTCTGACGAAAAAGTTACGGAGTTATGTAATGAATTTGAAAATGTATATCCTGTCAACTTCAATTGTGATGGACAAGTTGTCGTTGCAGGACTTAAAACAGAGCTTGAACCTTTTATACAAAGCGTTAAGGAAGCCGGAGGCAGGGCAATGCCACTTAAGGTTGGAGGGGCGTTTCACAGCCCGTTTATGGCAGGGGCATCTGCAAGCTTTGTCGATGTGCTTGATGCAATAGAAATAAAAAATCCGCAGATACCGCTCTATTCCAATGTAACCGCAAAGCCGTATGAAAGCGATATAAAACAGCTTCTTTCAAAGCAGATATGCAATCCTGTCATGTGGCGAATTGCAGTCGAAAATATGATAGAAGCAGGTGCGGATATTTTTATAGAAGTAGGGCCGGGAAAAACACTTGCGGGATTGGTCTCACGGATTTCCGACAAAGTGCGTGTTTTTAATGTAGAAGATAACGCAAGTTTAGAAAAACTTGCGATAAGTTAACAAAAGTACCGTAGTGGTGGATATCCTCGCCCATCCACCACCAACATTATAAAGAAGGGGAAGAAACCAATGCTCAAAGGACAAGTTGCACTGATAACAGGCGCCTCAAGAGGAATCGGTAAAGCAATAGCGTTGAAACTGGCGTCACTCGGAGCCGATATAGCGGTGATTTACGCTGGGAATGCTGAAAAAGCCGTCGAAGTGTGTAGCGAAGCGCAGAAGCTTGGAGTGCAGGCAGAAGCATTCAACTGTGATGTTTCCGACTTTTTGGCAGTAAAAGAAACCGTAGAGACAATCAAACAGAACCTCGGAACGATAGACATTCTCATTAATAACGCTGGAATCACCCAAGACGGACTCATAATGATGATGAAAGAAGACGCATTTGATCGTGTTATTGACGTCAATCTTAAAGGTGCATTTAATATGATCCGCCATTGCTCACCAATTTTTCTAAAGAAACGCACAGGGAAAATCATTAACATAAGCTCTGTTGCAGGAGTTATGGGCAATGCGGGACAAGCAAATTATTCGGCCTCCAAAGCAGGTCTTATAGGACTTACGAAGACCATTGCCAAAGAACTGGCATCGAGAAATATTTGCTGTAACGCCGTTGCACCGGGGTTTATAAAAACAGACATGACTCAGGACTTGGCTAGCGAAGAAAGCATCAATTCGGCAATACCTTTGGGGCGTATAGGTTTGCCGGATGAGGTAGCGGAATTGACAGCATTTCTTTGTAGCGCCGACTATATAACCGGACAAGTGATATGTATTGATGGAGGTCTGGCTATATGAAAAGAGTAGTGGTGACCGGTATGGGTGTGATTACACCAGTCGGAAATGATATAGAAACAATGTGGGACAATCTCATTGCCGGAAAGCATGGCATAGGTCTTATAACCAGATTTGATGTCTCAGAATACAAGGCATCGCTTGCGGCTGAAGTCAAAGGCTTCGACCCGCTCAACTATATGGAGCGCAATGAAGTGCGCAGGTTGGATCTTTATTCACAATATGCTATTGCGGCGGCCACTCAAGCAGTGGAAGATAGTGGGCTGGAGGGAAATGTTGAGCCTGCACGCCTTATTACTTGCTTTGGTTCGGGCATCGGAGGTATGACAACATTTGAAAGCGAAGTTGAAAAATTGCTGACAGGAGGCCCACGAAAGGTATCACCACTATTTATTCCTATGATGATACCCAATTTGGCGGCAGGGAATATTGCGATAAGATTTAATGCAAAAGGTTCGTGCACCGCAGTGATTACAGCATGTGCAACAGGCACGGACGCTATTGGTTCGGCATTTAGAGCCATTAAACATGGGTATGCAGATGCGGCAATTGCAGGTGGAAGTGAAGCGGTGGTAACCCCGATGGGTGTATCTGGATTTTCAAATATGACTGCGCTGACAACCTCCGATGATGTCGAAGCGGCCTCATTGCCATTTGACAAAAGGCGTGGTGGTTTTGTTATAGGGGAGGGTGCAGGCGTTATGGTTCTCGAAGCATATGAACATGCCGTTGCACGTGGGGCTAAAATATATGCAGAAATGACAGGTTATGGCTCAACATGCGATGCACACCATATTACAGCGCCGACACCTGATGGCGCATCCTCAGCCAGAGCAATATCGGATGCTATTGAGGAATCAGGAAAACCAGAGGGGCTAATATACATCAATGCACATGGAACCGGCACTCCACTTAATGATGTAGCGGAGACCAAAGCAATAAAAATAGCGTTAGGTGGAAATACAGAAAATCTGCTTGTCAGTTCAACAAAATCAATGACAGGCCATATGCTGGGTGCTGCCGGTGCAGTAGAGGCGATCATATCGGTTTTGACGCTTAAAGAGGGGATTGTTCCGCCGACAATAGGTCTTAATGAACCTGACCCTGAATGCGATCTGGATTATGTACCCCTTAAAGCAAGAGAAGCATCGCCTGATTTGGCGCTTTCGGTCTCACTTGGATTTGGCGGTCATAATGCTTGTGTGGCGTTTAAACATGTATAATGCAAAACTATCAGCAAGGACAAAGTTGAAAGGAAAACGATAATGGAACATAAAGAAATCAGAGAACTGGCTGCAATGATGCAGGAATTAGACTTAACTGTGCTTGACTTAAATGGCCGAGGTGAATCAATAAGGTTAGAAAGAGGTGTGGTTAATGTGTCTACAGCCGTTTCAGTGCCGACAGCAGTAACAGCAGCAGCTGCCCAAGCTCCTGTCCGAGAGATAGAGACTGCTGACACCCTGGAGCTATTTGAAGTCAAGTCACCGACGGTTGGCACGTTCTATGCTGCTCCTGAAGCAGGCAAGACCCCATTTGTAGAGGTAGGCGTGTTTGTGCGAAAGGGTGATGTATTGTGCTTACTGGAAGCTATGAAGATGCTCAACGAGATAACAGCGGAAAAAGATGGAGTTATTGCAGAAATATGTGCAAATAACAATCAGATAGTGGAGTTTGGTCAGACACTATTCCGCATCGACACATCAGCGCAATGAATCAAGAAGAGATAAAAAATATATTACCTCACAGAGGAAATATGCTGTTAATAGATGAGGCAGAAGTAGTTGAAGGCACAGCCAGAGGAAAATATGTTGTGCGTGGTGATGAGTGGTTTTTGGATGGCCACTTTCCCGGAAACCCTGTGGTTCCAGGTGTGATTCTGTGCGAGATTTTGGCTCAGTCCACATGCGTTTTGCTCGGGGATAAAATAGAATCTGGCAAAACCCCATATTTCACCGGAATAACCTCAGCGCGCTTCAAGTCGCCGGTAAAGCCTGGTGATATAATAGAAACGCAATGTGTTATCACAAGGGAAAAAGCTCCGTTTTAT
This sequence comes from Oscillospiraceae bacterium, assembly GCA_009781855.1. Taxonomy (GTDB): domain Bacteria; phylum Bacillota; class Clostridia; order Oscillospirales; family Oscillospiraceae; genus WRMH01. Next base: position 22,592 of record WQUY01000034.1, read on the forward strand.
TTTGCTTCAGGCGAACTCCGCGTAGACGGTAATTTGTGCCTCAAAGCCGAATTCTCGTTTGCAATCATTTAAATCATGTCCCTTGCAGGTCAAGGGGCGGTCTGAAAGGCCGGGGGTTTTTAATGTTTTCAAAAATACTCATCGCCAACAGGGGCGAAATTGCGATACGAATAATCCGCTCATGCAAAGAAATGGGGATAGCTACTGTTGCAGTTTTTTCAGAAGCAGACAGGGATTCAATGCATGTGGCGCTTGCTGATCAGAGCGTTTGTATCGGTAGTGCAACGCCTTCAGAAAGCTACCTTGACGAAGTGCGAATTGTAGGTGCGGCGATAGCAACCGGGGCGCAGGCGATACATCCGGGATATGGTTTTTTGTCTGAAAGCAGCAAGCTTGCGGATCTTTGCGAAGAGCACCATATTACTTTCATCGGGCCCAAATCAGAAGCTATTATAAAAATGGGTGATAAAGATGTGGCTCGCCGTATAATGGCCGAATCGGGCGTCCAAATCATTCCCGGCACGGACATACAGGCAGACGTTAAATCAGCAAAAAAGGCTGCCGAAAAGATAGGTTATCCGATCTTTCTTAAAGCTCGTGCAGGCGGTGGAGGCAAAGGCATCAGGTTGGTTAATGCCCCTGATGAACTCGAAAGTGCATTCCAAATCGCATCAAGTGAGGCTTTGGCTGCATTCGGAGACGGTGCGCTTTTCATCGAAAAGCGTATTCATCCGGCAAAGCATATTGAAGTCCAGATTCTCGTTGATGAAAGCGGCACAGTTCTATGCCTTGGGGAGCGGGAATGTTCGGTTCAGAGGAACAATCAAAAGCTTCTTGAAGAAGCTCCGTCACCGGTAGTTACTGAAAAACTTCGCAAGAAACTATACGATGCTGCAACCAAAGTCGCAAAAACGGTAAACTATGTGAATGCCGGAACAGTTGAGTTTCTGCTGGACGAAGACGAGAACTTTTATTTCATGGAGATGAATGTCAGACTTCAGGTTGAACATGGTATCTCTGAGCAAATAACTGGTATGGATATAGTAAAATGGCAGATACGCATTGCGACAGGCGTTTCTTTTGACTTCTCCCAAAAAGACATCACACTCAGAGGCCATTCAATCGAATGCAGAATAAATGCCGCGACAATCGGCAAAGTAGCATTCTTGCATGTGCCTGGTGGCCCGGCAGTTAGGTTTGATAGCGCTTTGTGGACAGGATACACTGTGCCTATGTACTATGACTCGCTGATAGGCAAGCTCATGGTACATGCATCGACACGAGAAGAAGCAATCCGTAAGATGCACGCAGCTCTGTGTGAACTGGTTATTGATGGCGTACAAAACAACATTGACGAGCAAATCGAATTTTTATCAGATTCCGAGTTTCAGAGCGGAAAGTATCAAACAGACTTTGTTGAGAAACGAGGTGGAAAATAATGGCATTTGGCGCAATATTTAGAAAACCAAAAAACGAACTCGAAAAGGGTGGACGTTCACCTGACAAACGTATCGAAAGCGATATCGAAATGACCGAGACATGTCCGGTGTGCGGATATGCAAATCCCATAGGTGACCTTGGCAGGAATATGCATGTGTGCTCCTGCGGTCACAACTTCCGTATTTCCGCAAGGCAACGAATCGGATATCTGACTGATAGCAATAGTTTTTCGGAGTTGTTTTCGGAAATTGAGAGCAAAGACCCAATCAAATTTCCAGGATATGCCGAAAAGCTGGAGCAAGCCAAAAGAAGCTCGCGTGAGCCGGAAGCGGTCGTATGCGGAATAGCGACCATTGACGGGGCGAAATGTGCGATGTATGTGATGGATCCGTATTTTATGATGGGAAGCATGGGCGCTGCTGTCGGAGAAAAAATCACAAGAGTGTTCGAATACGCACTTGCAAACGCACTACCGGTTGTCGGATGCACAGTTTCCGGCGGTGCGAGGATGCAAGAAGGCATCGTATCACTTATGCAAATGGCAAAGACCAGCGGGGCAGTTAAACGCCACAGCGATGCGGGCAACTTCTATCTTGCACTGCTCACCGACCCAACTACCGGTGGAGTGACCGCAAGTTTTGCAATGCAAGGGGATGTTATCATATCGGAGCCGGGTGCAATCATAGGGTTTGCCGGTGCTCGTGTTGTGGAACAAACGGTACGCAAGAAGTTGCCGCCGGGATTTCAAAAGGCAGAATTGCTTATAGAGCACGGTTTTTTAGACAGCATAGTACCGCGATCGAAACAACGAGAGATAATATCATCACTGCTTAAAATGCACACAGCTAGTTAAATTCTTGCAGGAGCAAAGGTGTTTGATGAAGCATGGTGGGAATTACGCTAAAATATGGGCGTTTTGGATTCATGTCCACATTGCCTAAATGAAGTACCGGGAGGTTTTCAAATGGTTACAGATACAGAGAATCTAAATAAAGAAATGACTCCGACCGAAAAAAAGGCCGAAGAACGAAGAGCGCGCGAAAAAAGAGTCAAAGAATTACGTGAACGGAAAGCACGTGAAAAAGCTGCGCAGGAAAAACAAAAACAAGAAAGCGCAGGCAAAGAGAAAACGCCTTATGAACTTGTCCGGGGTGCAAGGTCAAAAAACCGGCTGACGAGTCTGGATTTTATCAAGGGGCTATTTCGTGGATTCATTGAACTGCACGGGGACAGACGGTTTGCTGATGACCCTGCGGTAATCGCTGGAGTGGCATATTTGGGAGACACACCTTTTACAGTAATTGGGACAGAAAAAGGGCGTGACACAAAAAGCAGGATTAAGCATAATTTTGGAACGCCTAATCCGGAAGGATACAGAAAATCACTCAGGCTCATGAAGCAAGCTGAAAAATTTAAGCGACCGGTCATCTGCTTTGTTGATACCTCGGGGGCATTTTGCGGAATTGGTGCTGAAGAGCGTGGGCAAGGGCAAGCAATCGCAGAAAATATTATGGAGCTGATGACGCTCAAAACACCTGTCCTGTCGATTCTCATAGGAGAGGGCGGTAGCGGTGGTGCACTGGCACTGGCAGTTGCCGATGAAGTCTGGATGTTTGAAAATGCGGTATACTCAGTTATATCGCCTGAGGGCTGCGCAAACATACTTTGGCGGGAGCCGGAAAAAGCCGATGAAGCCGCTCAGAACCTTAAACTGACATCGAAAAATATAAGCGATTTGGGCGTTGTGGATAGAGTGATTCCCGAAAAGAGCAGGGATCCGGAAAAAATGCTGCACGACTTGTCCGCACAGATTATCGAGTGGTATAAAAATACATCGGAAATTCCGGTAGATGAGCTGACTCAGCGCCGTTATGAGCGGTTTAGAAAGCTTGGGGTATAATTTACACACTGTACAAAAGGCCTCCTTCTTGGGCGGCCTTTTTGCACAGGGTCAGGCGTGCTGTATATTGTAGCAAGAGAAGGGTGCAGACACCGGGGAATAATACAGACCAGCGTATCCATAAAGTGTTCTAGCGCATAAAATGGCTATTGTGCGAGTCTCAATATAATGATATTATTATACCATTGCGGTTTGTAAACTGAGATTAAATGATAGTTTCAAACTAGCCGAACATATTTTAAGATGACCAAGGAGCATTCAAATTGACGACAGTTAAGTGTAAATATTGCGGAAAGATAATTGGAGATATCACGGACACATGCCCAATGTGCGGTGCCCCTGTACCGAAAATTGTGCCGCAATCGGAAAAAGAAGCTGCACCCCCGAAGACAAAAGCAAGCATTATCGTGACCGGGTTGGTCATCGTATTTGCCATAATCGCACTTGTGGCAATTTTAGAAATGTCCGACAGAGAATCCAGAGAAGTTTGGCGTGAGAGCCATATTGCCTGGCAAGAAAGCCACACCGCATGGCAGGAGCAGCGCATGGGCAATGCGCCGATACAGCAAATTCCCGGAAATGCACCGGCCGCAACAGGTGGTGACACTCTAGCTGATGCGCATCGCCAGCCGAACGAAGTCATCACAGACCCCGGACTCAGGCAAGCATTGGAACTTGTTTTCAGAAGAGAGATGCGACAAATCGGATGGGACGATGTACATTCAATCAGAACC
>WQUY01000035.1 GCA_009781855.1 Oscillospiraceae bacterium
GCCATCAAAATAGATGTTACAGGCGATATGATTATCGCCAAGCGAACCCTTAGCGGGTCAATATGCCACGGCATGAGAGGGAAAAACGCCCTCGAACCCATAGCCCCTATGCAAAGAAACCATGCTACACATAAGAGAGAAAACAGCAAAGCTGGGCGATAGCTGTGCAAAAGAATGAACATAAGCGATGATATTATCGCCAGTGCAATCAAAATGCCCAATATGATGCTCGTTGTCAGTTCCGTCCTGTGGATGTCAATGCCGTGGTTATATCCTTCAAGGGTGCCGGTGCGGTATATGCCGTGGATATGGTAAATGAAGTTGGACTGCTGATGTACAATCTCAATTACGCCGGCTATCGGTCTTGTTGCGAATGTGAAGGTTGTGGAGTATAAATCATCACCCGATACGACACCAATATCACGCAACCATTCACCGTTTACATATATCCTATCAGCATTGCCTGTGCTGATGCGGGTGATGGCATAATAATCATTCGTTGGCAAAACTATGTTAATACGAACGGTCGCGTTACCAGTTCCGGTTCTGGGATAGGCAAGAGTGGGCTCATCTCCACGCTCCGAAAATTCTTGCGGAGTAAGGAACGGGCTGTATATTGTTTCTACCCTCCCATGCAAAGCTGCTGTGGCGGCATCGAAGTTAAACCCCTGCAAATCCCATGTACCCGTATTGCTGTAGACTGATGAAAAATGTTCCTCGGGCAAATTAAGCCACAATAAAATCGTTACCAGCAGGATTAGGGGCAGGGAGAGATACGGCCGCAGAGGCTTTAGTTTTTGCCGCAAAGATTTTGTTTGGGCTTGCGTCACTGATACACCCCCTCCTTTTCGACCGCCAGCTTTAGCATTCCTATGCAGAAACAACATATACTAATCGTTGATAAAAAAACAGGACGTATTTCGTTTATGCGTCCTGTTTCCAGCTATTCCGTTTTATCCACCTACTCACAAGTTGCTGGTTTTACTGGGTTTTCCCTGTTGTTTTATGGCAGAGGAGTAACGGGCGTCTCTACTTTTTCATTCTGCTACAGCCTGTTGGTCAGTGGTTGTTTTGCAGGAAAAATTAGAATGCCACCACGATGCCTTTATTGTCTGCATAGAGCGATATCGCACCGCGCATCGGAACAATCAATACTTCTTTGAAGTCAAAATGCGTAGTGAATGCATTGGATATCTGCTTGGCAAGCGGCATATTGTTGTTATGGCAGATAACCGCACGCTCACCCGCCGTTTCCTTGTTGCTGCCTTTGACAAAAGAAACCAGCTTTTCTATCATTTGGTCGGTTCCGCGCGGCTTTGCATGTAATGCTATTGCACCATTGCCGTCAGAACCCATTATGAGCTTGACATTCATAAGCTGAACAATTTTGCCTTTGACCTTGCTGAGTCTGCCGTTTTTGATTAGGTTCTCATAACGTTCCAGCACAAAATAGGTTTTCATGTTGTCTATAAATCCATTGGTCAGGCTAATGATTTGATCTGTAGGCAATCCCTGCGTCAGTAGCTCGCGCAGTTTGAGGGCAACCAACACTTCACCGGCAGAGGCGCTTTTCGAGTCGATAATATGTGTGTTGGCGATTCCTTTTTCACTCGCAAACTTTTTGCCCAACTGAGCATTCTCAAACGATGCTGACAATTGGCTAGATATCGTCACAACAAAAGAGTTTATTGCCGACTCTATCGCGTCCATAAACGCATGTGGAGGAGGCGCTGCTGAGCTTACACGCGTTTTGCAGGCTGACATTTCGGCCAGAAATTCAGGCAGGTTCAGGTTCTCGTCATCGACGTATTCCTTGTCTCCTAAAATCATAGTCATTGGCACAACCGAGGTAACGTCAAGCCGCTTCGCAAGCTCTGGCGTCATATCGCAGCAACTATCAACAATAATTTTATGTTCCATTACAAGCTCTCTCAATCTTTTTTGTGCATTGTACCACACATTTTTCTAAAAAGTTATGAATTTTTTTAAAAGTCAACTTTTTTTGTTGGTTTTATACTCTTTTTGTATTTTGCTCAAATAAATATGCAGATTATTATTGCTTTAGGTGGATATAATATTATATTATTGTAAAGGCCGTTGTCAAATAACTTTTGAGGTTGATAACAAATCAGCCGTTTTGGAAATAAGGAAAGGACGCATTTTAATGGATATAATTTTGGGTTCGGAAAGAGCGATGAACAGCAAAATGGAGGCTGTCATGAAGGAGTTTGGGCAATCTGGCAAAAGCGCCCGAATCATTTGCAAGTGTCAATCTGCTGATGATGCTAATAAGAAAGCTAAGGCCGCTGGACTTGGAGACCGGTGGTTTAAGCCAGACTGCTGTATGGAGGTTCAGGAAAAGTACGCTGTTGATTTGCTCAAAGATGGCGTTGACATGGCGATTTGTGTAGATGGCAACAATTTTTTGGCTATTGATAGCGATGTTAGAGATATGCTGCTTCGGTAAGGTTTTGCGCAGTTTTCATTTATTGTGGGAGGGGTCTTAATGCATTATTTTACAACTTATGATTCGCCTTTGGGCTTGATTACATTGGCAAGTGATGGTGAAAGCCTTATAGGCTTATGGCTCGATGGACAGAAATACCACAGCGCTTCCATGTCTGAGGACAAAAGCAAAAGGGATGATTTGCCTATCTTTGCTTTGGCCAAAAATTGGCTGAGCAGATATTTTGATGGCGAAAAGCCTTCTGTCAGCGAGCTGCCCCTCGCACCGATTGGATCTGCGTTCAGACAAGATGTCTGGCGAGTTCTTTGCGCGATTCCATATGGCGAGATAGTTACCTATGGCAACATTGCTGCTCAAGTGGCTCCGGACGGAAGTAAATCCGGAAGCTATAGCCGCGCTGTCGGCGGCGCTGTGGGTCATAATCCAATTTCGATAATCATTCCCTGCCACCGTGTTATTGGCTCAAGCGGTAGCTTGACCGGTTATGCCGGCGGGGTTGACAAGAAGGTTTTTTTGCTTGAGTTGGAGGGCATCAAAGGAGACATGGCATAGGCACTGGAATTTAATTAAATATATGAGGTATGGGTAAACATGACAGACGCTCAAAAGAAACGCTGGTGGACAAAAAGGATTGCGCTTTATATTCTCGGGCTTATCGTAATGTCGTTTGGCATTGCTATGGCTATAAGAGCTGAAATAGGCGTTCCTCCCGGAGGCGCTATAGCTGTTGCCGCGTATATGTTTGTCCCTCTTACCATCGGACAATGTTCTGCATTATTTAATACCCTTTGCGTAATCATACAGGTGATTATTACCCGCCGTCCGACATTAAAACATCTGCTCCAACTCCCACTTGCGTATGTGTTCGGACTCATGCTGGATTTTTTCTATGACAGGCTCGACCTCTCACTCATATCTTTCTGGCACGCGCTGTTCTTTCTTGTTCTGGGCGTGATTATCTTCTCGTTTGGTATAAGGGCTATTGTCGGGGCAAATATAGTCTTGGCTCCGCCGGATGGGCTGGCAAGAACCGTCGGCAACATGTTCGGCTGGCCAATGTCAAAATCGAAGCTTATTTTTGATATTGTTGTGACTATTATCGCTGCCTTGATTACTTTAATCATAGGTGGCAATGCGTTTCTGGTCGTCGGTATAGGCACAGTAATATGTGCCATATTCACCGGCCCGCTCATAGGGCTATACACAAAGCTCCTGCCTTTCCTTGATACCGAACTAGATTGAACTAACAAAAAAATTAGGTATTGTAAACGCAAAAAAAGTATGGTAATATACAGGCCGACAGTTTGATATAGAGCTGTCGGCCGCAAAACTTAATATAGGGGTGTAGCTCAGCTGGTAGAGCGGCGGTCTCCAAAACCGTAGGTCGCGGGTTCGATCCCTGTCGCCCCTGCCAAAAAAGTCCTGTAATCATCATGATTACAGGACTTTTTGCATGATTTATTCGCTTTCCATGCGCGCTGCAAGCTGCACGCCCAGTTCGGTAAGTTGCGACTGATCAACAACATCCGGGCAGCCTGTCATGAGTTCGGATGCATTTTGCACCTTTGGAAATGCAATAACATCGCGGATACTGCTCAGTCCTGCCAGGTGCATAGCAATCCGGTCGAGCCCAAATGCAATACCGCCATGTGGGGGCGCTCCGAATTTGAATGCATTGATCAAATGTCCAAATTGTGCTTGAGCCGCCTCATTGGTAAAGCCCAATGCACGGAACATTTTTTCCTGAAGCTCAGGTGTGTTAATACGAATCGAGCCACCGCCCAATTCCGTTCCGTTGAGCACCAAATCATATGCTTTAGCACGGCAATTGAGCTTGTCTGTTTCGAGCAAATCGGCATCTTCGTCCATCGGCGCTGTGAAGGGATGATGTTTTGCAACATATCTTTCGTCTTCTTCAGAATATTCAAACAGTGGAAATTCCGTGATCCAAGCAAATTTATATTCACCCTCTTTTAGAAGTTCCATCCGTTTGGCACATTCGCAGCGTAGCGCTCCGAGTGAGGCAAATACCACATCGTCTTTAGCGTCAGCAACTATGAGTATCAGTCCTCCGGGTTTGGCTCCGGCACATTTTAATATTGCTTCGTTTTCTTCTTCGATCAGGAATTTCGAATAGGATGACGAAACGCTTCCATCTTCATTAAGCTTTGTCCACGCAAGGCCTTTTGCTCCATATGTTTTGACAAATTCGACCAGGGTATCTATTTGCTTTCTTGGCATAGATGCACCGTCCGGCACATAAATCATGCGCACACTGCCACCATTTGCGACAGGTTCAGAAAACACTTTAAACTCGCAGGACTTCACTATGGCGCTGATGTCACACAATTCAAGCCCGAAGCGTAAATCAGGCTTGTCGGAACCAAATCTGTCCATGGCTTCGCGCCATGTCAGGCGCACAATGGGTGTTTCGATTTGAACGTCAAGCACTTCTTTCCAAAGACGTTTGACGAAGCCTTCGTTTATTTCCATAACATCTTCAACATCAACAAATGACATTTCGAGGTCTATTTGTGTAAATTCTGGTTGCCTGTCCGCACGCAAATCCTCATCGCGGAAACATCTCACGATTTGCATATACCGGTCGAAACCCGCAAGCATAAGCAGCTGTTTGTACTGCTGGGGCGATTGCGGCAAGGCATAAAACTTGCCCGGATGCACACGGCTTGGCACAAGGTAGTCTCGTGCACCTTCCGGTGTTGACTTTGTCAGGATAGGGGTTTCTATTTCAAGAAATCCGTTTTCGTCAAAATAGTCACGCACAACTTTAACTGCCCGATGACGCAGGGCTATGTATCTTTGCATGTCCGGACGACGCAGGTCGAGATAACGATATTTGAGTCTCAGCGCATCATTTACATCGGAATTTTCAGTGATTTCAAAGGGTGGGGTCTCTGATTTCGCAAGGATTTCCAGTGTCGTCACTTCCAGCTCAACATCACCTGTGGGTAATTCTGGATTTTTTGCAGCACGTTCACGCAAAATGCCACGTGCTTTGAGAACAAATTCACCGCGAACTGCTGATGCTGTTTCAAAAACAGCTTTGTCTGTGTTGTCGTCAAAGGCCAGTTGCAACACTCCGGTGCGATCTCGCAGGTCAATAAAAATAAGTTGACCAAGGTCGCGGCGTTTTGCCGCCCATCCACAAACGGTCATTTCTTGCCCTATGTCGGTTGTGCGCAGTTTGCCGCAGTATTTGCGGTTGAACATTGTCGTTTTCAAGTGTATTTACCCCTCTTATTGTTAAATGATAATGCTATCTCAGTGATTGCTCACAAGCATCTGCCCTCTTGATATAATATAAAACATGGCTTGATGGCGTGTCTTTTGGACTCTGTCGCTGTCACTTGTTCATTTTCAATTGGTCAATGTGATTGCGGATTGCAATAAAGCTTTGCTCACTCATTCCATGCTCCATCTTGCACGCGTCATTGATGGCCGTTGTGCTGTCAACGCCAAGTGAAATCAGCCAACTTGATATCAGTGTGTGGCGCTCATACATGTTTTTTGCGATTTTCAGCCCGCTTTGCGTCAATGTGATATGCCCATCACCATCGACTGTTATATGTCCATTTGAGCGCAGGTTTTTCATTGCGACGCTCACGCTGGGTTTAGAGTATTCGAGTTCACTTGCAATATCTATTGAGCGCACAGGGTTTCCGCTTTTGCCCAGCATGTATATTGTTTCAAGGTAATTTTCGGCTGATTCATGCGTTTGAATTTTCATAATCTTACATCCTATGTGGAATTGTGCTTTATTTTACCATGTTGCTTTAATCTGTTCAACTGGTAATATTCGAGGAACAAACAAATTGAGAGATGAGCATTGAGAGCGAAGAATGAAGAACTAGAGGAAATTGTAACAAGTTAGGATTGGAGGCAAAAATATATTGTAAAGCTTTCCATTCAAGCTAAAAAAGGTTGACAAATAACCTCAATTTATTGTAGTATTTCAAGATGTGAGCAAAAATCAATCTTAATCCGGAGGATCGTAAATTAATGTATAAGAAATTCAAAAAATCTATTTGCCTGTTGCTTGTTGTTTTGTTATGTGCAAGCATAGGCGCAGCCAGTGCGTCAAGCCCTATCAGGGTTTTGCTTGATGGAAGCCCCCTGCAATTTGATGTGCCGCCGCAGATGATTGATGGCAGGACGATGGTGCCAATGAGGGCTATATTTGAAGCACTGGGCGCAGAAGTTCTATGGAATGAGCGCAATCAGAATATCACAGCCACAAGAGATGATTTGACAATTATTTTGATGATAAATGCCGACCGTATGTACATCAATTCAATGGCTTTTAGAATAGATGCACCACCAACGGTCATAGGTGGTAGAACATTCGTTCCGCTGAGGGTTGTCTCTGAAGCACTCGGTGCGGAAGTCGCTTGGGATGGGAATGCGCGGACGGTGACCATTGTTTCTGAATCGTTGCAAGAACCTACGGAAGATTATGAAAATCCGGAAGATTGGGGCGATTTGAGCGATTGGGATTGGGATAGTTGGGGCGATTTTGACGGCGAAGAGGACATCAAAGATTAGGATAATAAGTAGGTTTTCTTACTTACGGTTTTATTTCAGGGAAGAAAGGTAACATTCGAAATGCAGCAAAACAAACACTTAAAATATCAAAGCATCAAAATGATTGCAAAAAGATTTATAGCGACCATAATGATGCTTATGATTACATTATCAATCGCATTGGTTGCGCCACCTAATGTCGCAGAAGCAAGACCTGCAGCAGCAACCGGCAATGTTCAACAGCGTCTGGATCAGTTTATGCAGAGATTTCCGCATGGCTCTGCCTTCACTGTTAACGGAAGAGCTTGTACTCCAGGATCTCCTGCTTCGCAGTGGTCAGGTGTGCAACATCAACAAAACAGCACTAGAGGAACGTGCAACAATTGTCTGCTCAGCGCAGTGATGAGCAACATGGGCTATTCAAATGTGAGTTTGAGAGACGGAAATACCTGTGTTGCATTTGCAAGGTATGCATTCTGGTGGATATTTGGCGTAAGTGTAAGTGGTCGTAGCAGCTCAGGAACACGCCAAGTCAGTCGGGCTGATGCACTTCCCGGAGACCTTGTCATATGGGATGGGCATTGGGCAATATATCTAGGTGGCGGAAGAATTTTGGACTCGAATTCTCGTAGCAGAATTGCGGGAGTATACCATACCAGAACGCTCTCCAACTTTTCGAGCTGGGGCAATAGGACTTTTGTTCGCGCAAACAACTACGATCAAATTAATGGCGGCACAAGTACACAACAAACCCAGCAAACTCGACCGGATGCCCCTACTGGCGCAAGCGGAACTTTTCTTGATAACTCACGAGCCCGGATATCATGGAATGCATCAGCCAGAGCAACTTCTTATGAAGTGCAGTTTTGGAGCAGAAGTCATAACGCTTGGCGCGTGGATCCGGACTATAGGAATAATTCGGCGACAACATACACTTCGACAGGAATGCAGAATCACAATTATTTCGATTTCCGAGTCCGAGCAGTTAATTCAGCAGGTGCATCCGCTTGGACTCAGTTCAGAATTACAAAGCAGCAGGTACAACAACCTCAGCAACCCGCAGCAGAAATCGTGCGCTATGATGCCAATGGCGGTTCGGGTGCACCGGCAAACCACGGCTGGCGGATTCGTGATGGATTTATAGACTATATTCTGATTCCAAATACTGTCCCGACGAGGTCAGGGCATACATTCAGAGGCTGGTCTCCCCAACGAAACGGCGAGGATTTCTTATGGCAGCCGGGTGAGCGTGTGTACAGCCACACAGGCCCACACAACTGGACTTTGTATGCGCAATGGGAAAGAGCCGTAACACAACAGCAAAACGGTGTTGTAACCATACGCTATAACGCAAACGGCGGCACAGGTGCTCCGGCCAGTCACACTGTGACAAAAGACGACAATGGAATCGCCAGATTTCATCTTACCAATGGCAGACCAACCAGAACCGGGTATGCGTTTATAGGTTGGCGTTTTGAAAACAGTACCGATTTTGACATAGATAGTCCCGGGCAGCATATAACATTTCCTTTCCAAAGCAGATTTGGAAATGAGACACTGACATATTTTGCACAGTGGGAACACATCGCAACACAACAGCAAAATGGTGTTGTCACCATACGTTATAATGCAAATGGCGGCACTGGCGCTCCGGCTAGTCACTCCGTGACAAAAGATGACAACGGAATTGCTAGATTTCATCTAACCAACGGCAGACCAACCAGAACTGGATATGAGTTTATTGGTTGGCGGTTTGAAAACAGTAACGATTTTGATATAGATAGTTCCGGACAGCATATAACATTTCCTTTCCAAAGCAGATTCGGAAATGAGACGCTGACATATTTTGCACACTGGAGGGCTGTTTCATCGCAACAACCGACACCTACCGTACCAACACAAGTTAGAACACTGACTATAAGGTATTCTGCTAATGGCGGAGCTGGTGCGCCACCAAGCCACACCGTTGCAGTAACTGAAAATGAACGAGGGTCACAGCACGTATCATTTAACCTTTCATCTGTAATACCAACAAGACCAGGCTATACATTCCTTGGCTGGAGTACGAATCTAGGGGTCGCTATGGGACCTATTAGAGCGGCCGGGACACACTTTTCTACCTATGTTCATCCCACATTAAATGAGTTGCCTTTTTACGCACGCTGGCAAAGAAGCTAAGGTATCACCCTAATTGTTTACAAACAAACGCCCCTATCGGAACGACAACTCCGATAGGGGCGCTTTTTAATACAGGAGAGCTGTTTCTCTTACACAAAACTCCAGCCCGAAAAATACGTAATTAGGGTGCTGGGAGTCGAACGCTCATCTGTTCTTAAGCTGGCAGGTGCTCTAAGCATTAATTATTATGGCGATTTCACGCCTGAAATTTCTTTATGACAGACAAAACATCGTGCAATGCAAGCCCCATGGCTTCCGCAATATGCTCAGGAGCTTTTTAGTCTGAGAAATGATAAAAATTAATCAGTTATTGTTTCTTTTGATGAAACGTTGATTTTAAAGGATTTTCGGGATATTATGTAGGCACTAAATTTTTGAGGGAGGGACACTATGAAACCGGGTATAATTTCTGATATTATCATTGACGATGGATTTAAAAACTTGCTGCCCGCACTTGACAATCATACACGCGCAAGCCTTGAAGAGAGTCTGCTGATACATGGCTGCGAAAATCCTCTCTTTCTCTGGCAGGGGATACTCATTGATGGGTATAACCGATTCGAGATAATCAAAAAACATAACCTGCCGTTTAATGTCGTCAGCAAAGCGTTTGATTCGAGAGAAGAGGTTATCGTCTGGATTGTGACCACACAGGTAGGCAGACGCAACCTAACGGCCATCCAACTAAACTATTTTCGTGGGCTTCATTACAATACCGAAAAGATAATTGTTACAAACGAAAGCGGTATAAACCAACACTCGGAGGATGAACGACAAAATGTCGTACAACCTCCGAGACAGTCAACAGCCAGGCGACTCGCTGAGATATACAATGTTAATCCGAGAACCATTGATCGCGATGCGCAATTGGCCAATGCGATTGATGCAATAGGTACAAAATCACCGGATGTCAAAAGAAGGATTCTATCCGGCGAGGTTGAAGTGACCAGAACACAGCTTCGTGAAATGGCGGCAGGGGCAGAAGACTATATTGCCGAACTTGTCACCAGTATAGAAAACGATACCTTTGCGGGCAGAAATCCAAGGCCAGCACAAACCGAAACAAGTAAACCTCCGATTGAGCCAATACCGGATGCATTGCAGCCGCTTGAAAAAATGTTTGGCCAAATAACGGAGGATTTTTCATCAGCTTTGAGAAATCTTACAACAAATGAAGATGTTGATGCGGTAAGGTCTGCTCTGAGAACTTATATAGAACGGCTTGAAGCGCTATATTCAAATTTGTAAGGGCGGAATATTGAATTGAGAGTTGAGAATTAAGGTGATGGATTTTTCACGCTCATCTCGCCGCTCTCAACGCTCAATTCATTTGTAATTTGTGCTTTGTAATTTGTCATAGCTCAGCAGCTTTAAATTTGTATTTCCCCTTTTTGCTTTGCGTTTTCGATAAACTCCAAAAACGCTTGCGTAATTATCTTTTGCCCTTCGGTGTTTGGATGCGTGCCATCCGCACATAAGAGGCGTTCCAGATCCCTATGCTTTAAAAATGCACCGCGCAAATCAACCAGAAGCGTGTTTGTTTCAGCCGCAATTTTTTCCACGGCTCTCGAATAGCTCTCTTGCCAGCGATATATCAGATGCACATCCCCCAGCCATTTTAATACGTTCGCTTTATCCAGCCCATTGCAGAACCAATTGAAAAATTTTTGCGCATCAAGCGGCGGCAGGGTGGTTAGGATTGGGCGAATCCCATTTTCCTTAAGCAGCGCAATGATTTTGTAATATGTTTCTGCGAAAACATCCAGGGGCGTTTGCGGCAAATGATTACTGTCCGGTCGTTCCGAGACTGCGCCCCAGTTGTAGTCGCAGTCATTTCCTCCGAAATCCATTACAATGGCATCACAAAAAGGCTCATTGCCTCTCAGCCGTTTTTCGATAAGGGTAAGCCCCTTTGTTACTGTACATCCGAATTTTGCAAAGTTCCTGATATCCAGTAGGTGCGTTTTTTCTATCCTTTCGACATCTATGTTATTGTTGATATAATAACGCAGGTTTTGAGGATTGATCTGCACGCCTTTTAGTAACGAATCCCCGAAAATTTCCACTCGTTTTTGGCTGTTCACAGTTTTTCCTCCTCTTTTTGCAGCTAATCTCGTCTGTGTACAACAAGGTCTATGATAAAAAGGGTGATGGCGGCCATGATTGGGGTTGAAACATTAAAAACTGTCCACACATCAAACCATGGCTGCCCCAAGGCTCTGGCAATCATGATATTAATAAACAAGGTCTGAGGGCTTGCCAGAAATGCCAACGCAGCGAGTGCGCGAAGTTTTCTGGCTTTGCACTTTCTCAAAACAAGAAATACTATCCATAAAAATACAACTGATATCGGCGCTACAGCTATACCTATAGAAAATATCGGCGCATTATTTGCATAAAGTCTATTGATTACATGGTCGATCACATACAGAAATGGTGCTACAAAAAGGCTCAATGCAACAAAAGACCAGACGACACCTTTAACACCAAATTTCGTTGTTGGAAAGCATACAAGCCAGACAAAAATGCCAGCGCTGATGGGTATGAGCGACCATGTAAACGTGCCTGAAATCGCTACATTGATAATCGAAACTACAAAGATTCCAAGCAAAATTGAAATGGATAAGGTCGCTGCGAGAATATTTTGCACCAACTTTATTTTGCTTTTGGCTGTCTTTCCGGCATATTCTAGGGCTTTGACCACGCTGGTTTCCACACTTGCTTCTTCTGGACCCGCTTTTTCTCCGTTGAGCAGTTCCGTTGCTGTGATGCCAAGAATATTGGAAAGGGGCGATAAAAGCGATATGTCAGGATAGCTTTGTCCGCGTTCCCATTTGGATACCGCCTTGTCCGTAACGTCCAGTTTTGCCGCCAACTCTTTTTGTGTCATTTGATGCGATTTTCTCAATTCTGCAATGAATTGACCCATCTTAGCATTGTCCATCACCAGATGCCTCCGAAAATCTTATGTTTATTTTACAGTAAGGTGCGTTAGCCCACAAGAAACTTGTAGTGGAATTGCGTCAAACGAGGTAAACTATCAGTAGAATATGTGTTGCTTGGGCTGCCGAGAACTGAATTCCATCGGTTTTACCTTACTATCCGCAAATCTGCCGATGTAATGTCATGGGTAAATGGATTTACCGTCCGGTTTACCAGTTCTATTATTCCAGTCATATCAGCCAGCTCATACCAATAAGGTGCGCCGCTTGTTCCGTGACTGGGCAAGGTGTATAACGCTAACGCATCCGTACCCACCAGCCTCACTTGATTTGCAAACCAAAGAAGCTCACCATAAGCTAAGTCTGTTCCCACATGGTCATTAAAGATGCGGACGAACTCGGGTATCCTCAATAGCGTTGCAGGTGTCAGCAGTTCTTGAAACAATGCAGAGATTACTTGCTGTTGATGTGCTATGCGCTGGTAATCATTTATTGTAAATCGGCGGTCATTGCCCAGACGATATCTTGCAAAGTGCAGGGCATTTTGCCCATCAAGAACTTGCATACCTGCCGGTATGTTTATATGCAAATCTTGATCCGGGTCATCATAAAGCATATGAAACGGCACATAGATTGGAACTCCACCAATCGCATTCACCATGCGGACAAAGGCCATATAGTCGATACTGATATAAAAGTCCGGACGAAATCCAATCACAGTAGAAACCTCGTATTTTAGCCTATCTACACCGCCCTGATGCCCACCTCTATTTTGTCCGATGGCGTAGGCTGCATTTATTTTTTGATTATTGCGCTGCACATCGACTCGCGTATCACGAGGGATGCTGATTATATAGCCTTGCTGAGTTTTCCCGTCATATGCGCCGACCATGATGGTGTCGGCATTGCGGCTCTCGTCCAATCCGAAAATCAGAAAGGTGAAAAACAGCGGCCGCCTGTTTTCAAGATGCATTGCAGGAGGAGGAGGGGTTTTGTCTTCTTTGGCATCGTCCTGAGGCTCTGACTCTGTTTGTGCGAAATTGGGGGTCAAGCTGACTTGCGGCCTATTGCCAACCGGAGTGTAACCCAATGCCGCTGCATCAGCAGAATGAACGGGGATTTCCGGCGGCTTCATTATGCTGCGTAAGTAAAGCCACCCTGCGCCTACGATAAGCATAATAGCACAGGTGGCTATGAGGACTATTTTTACTAGGATTTTTATTATTCGCTTATACTTACTCATCGTCCTACACTTCACCCGTTTTAATCCTGTATGATGATTGCATGGGGTTGCGACTTCCTGAATCAAGTTCAGGACAGGCTCGGCTACAATGACTGTCCGAGAATGCGTCACAGCTATGCCGCAATCATTGTATCACATATCTTATTGCGGTGGTAGACTTTGCACCGCTATTGTAGTATAATTCGCAACAAGGCAAGAAAAATGGAGTGCCGCGCATTGAGCATATCCGCTATTAGGCTATGGCGTTCGGCTCCAGTCCGCCTAATAGACGCATATGCACGAGTGCAGTGCGTTGCGTTTTTCGACAAAAAGAGTAACAAAAATATATGGAGGAATATATTTATGGGATTTATAAGAGCATTTACAGGAGCATTGGGCGGAACCTTTGCAGATCAATGGAAAGATTTTTTGCAGCCCAGAGCCGGGCTTACCGCTACAGCGGCAATCTTTGAGGCCGTTGCCCAGGGAACAAATGCCGGACGTGGGGCTAATACAAAAGGGTCACAAAACATCATAACCAACGGAAGCAAAATAATCGTACCTGAAGGCACTGCGCTGATTACAATGGAAAGCGGTGCTATAACAGGGCTTGTTGCAGAGCCGGGCGGATTCATTTACACTTCGGACGACCCTAATTCCAGATCGTTTTTTTCAGGTGACGGCATCTTAGCTTCTACAGTAGGCACTTCATGGGAGCGTTTCAAATTCGGTGGGCAGCCGGGGGCACAGCAACTTGCGTTTTATATCAATTTGAGAGAAATCCCCAACAACCGCTTTGGCACACAATCAGAAATTTATTGGGATGATGCGTTTTTAGGCACACAGGTGGGCGCGATTACCAGGGGAACATACACTTTAAAAATAGTTGATCCTATCATGTTTGTCAAAAATTTTGTGCCTGCAAAATATTTACAACCTAATGCACCTCTGTTTGATTTCGCTGACATGGACAATGATGCCAGCACACAGCTTTTCAATGAAGTTGTCAGCAGTTTGTCTGCGGCATTTTCGGGCTATACAAACGATCCTTCTATGGGCAATCGTATGTCCAGAATCCAACAAGACCAGGTTGGCTTTGCACAGTCTTTATCACAAGCTGTGGAAGAAGGGTATCAATGGAAAACCGCTAGAGGCCTTGAGATACAAAGGGTTGCCATAAAGGCAGTTGAATATGACGCAGATACCAGAGCACTGCTCAGCGATGTAAAAAGAGCGGATGCTTTGTCCGGAAATCGTGGCAATTCATTCATGCAACAGGCCGTGGCTCGCGGTATGCAAGCGGCGGGCGAAAACCCGAATGGCGGCGGCATGGGTATGGCCTTTATGGGTATGGGTGCCAATGCGGCAGGTGCAATGATGAGCGGAATGCAACAACAACCCATGCATCAGCAGCCCATGCACCAACAGCCTATGCACCAACAGCCTATGCATCAGCAGCCTATGCATCAGCAACCCGCACAACAAGCACCGCAAGATGATCCTATTGAAAAGCTCAAACAACTCAAAGGATTGGTTGATGCCGGAATCTTATCGCAAGAAGAGTTCGACAGCGCAAAGGCGAGAATCTTAGGGGGGCTCGGCATATTATGATAAGCAGTGACACTCCCGAAATCAAAGTTGTGCAAACCAACGCCGGAGCCACGGATGGGCAGAACAAATGCCCTAAATGCGGAGCGACCGACATTGCGCTCAATATGGGCTCCTCCGTACTCAGGTGCAACTTTTGCCGTTTCGAGTTTGAAGCTGAGCAGGCGGTTGGTCTGGATACTGATTTAAGTAAATTAGAGGGCACGGTTGTCGGGTCGGGTGCAATGAATATCACCGCAGATGCCGAAGATATCGTAACGCTCAAATGCAGCAGCTGCGGTGCTGAGGTGGTCATCGATACCAATGAGGCTGTGGGCGCTCGCTGTCACTGGTGTCGCAATACCCTTTCGCTGGCAAAGCAAATTCCCAACGGCAGTATCCCTGACATGGTGTTGCCTTTTAGTGTCAAAAAAACCGATGCGCAATCTGAAATCAACAATTTTGTTAAAAAGCGTCAATTTTTCGCGCTTCCCGCTTTCAAAGCTGAGTTTTGCACGGAAAATATCATGGGCGTATATCTACCATACATGGTTGTCGGCAAAAATACCCGCGCCAGTTTTTCCGGACAGGGTGAGCGACTGGTCAGAAGATATACCGTAGGCACCGGAAAGAGTCAAAGAACCGTTTACGACGCAGACTTATATAATGTTGAGCGACAATTTGATTTGGTCATTGATGGGCTTACAATCATATCCAGTTCCGATAAGCTTAATCGCTCATCTGACAGGACAAACAACATCATCAATGCCATAAAACCATTTGATCACGAGAATTGCGTGAAGTGGGATGCCAATTATCTTAGAGGACTTTCATCGGAGAAACGCGACACCAACATCGAGGATTTAAGGCGTGATGTCGATGTCAAGGCTAAAGATATTGCCAGACATTGCGCCAACGAAACCATAGGTGAGTATGACCGCGGAGTTAAGTGGGCGCATGAAAATTTGGATGTCAAAGGGCAGCAATGGAAAGCCTCTTATCTGCCAATATGGCTCTACAGTTATCAGCAAAAAAAGAATAGTGGAAACGGTCTTCTGCATTACGTTGCCGTTAATGCGCGAAACAAGAAGACTATGGGCAGCGTGCCGATAAACCATCTAAAGCTGTTTTTATTCTCGCTCATTGTACAGATAATCGGCACTGTGGCTGGAATTTTCATGGCGTTTGACCTTTTCGCCGCCGTTGATGAGGGGATTGTTGCCTTGGCACTTCTTTCATCGGGTTTCCTTTACTATTACTTTATCTATACGAAATATCGCAATAAAAAAGCCCGGTTCAGGCATGAAAAGGACACTAAGACTACTGTGAGCGGGGTTGTGAAAAATGACAGATTGGTCAAGCGGCTGACGCGTCTCAGTAATGCGAAAATGAGCGGTGCAAATAATTTAGATGTCAACTATTAGTACTCATGTCCACACTATCTAAAAATAGTCAATGGGTTTTGAAGGAGGTTGTGTAGTGATGAGAAAATTGAGATGGGTTGTTTTCATAATTGCTGGCTTGGTTTTATTGGGTGCTTGTGCTTCTGATGACACAGACCCGCAAATAGCGGCTATGCGTACTGACGGGCTGACAGACACTGACGGGTTTGCAGAAGAGCCTGGATTTCGTTCACCGGAAGCTGCTGTGATTGCATATCTTCAAGGACTCCGAGATTCTGACCTGAGTCGCATGGCCGAAGCTTTGCCGGACGACCCTGTGGGCGGTAGCCTCACTGCCGACGATATCGGTGACTTTGTCGCTCATCTCAATTGGTTGCTCGAAGACTTTCAAAGCCCTTTGAATCCATACGCGTTTAATTCTCTCGAACTGCTCGGCTTTATTGCTCCGGAAGTACTCAATGAGCGATATGCCTCTGAAGAAAATCAGGATATTCTATCCGCCAAAGCCGAATTGATGGGGGCACAGCAGTTGGTCAGTCTTGTTGCACTTTTTGAGCTTGGAGCGGAACATTATATATTGATTGTTAATGTTGCCAACTTTGAAGGTGACTGGCGCATCACACAGTTTAGTGGAAATCTTGGCGCTTTGTTATCTTTGCCTCCCAATATGCATGGGCTTATCCCACCCGAATTTGTTGATGACTTTCTTGGGGCTTTTGATTTAGACTCAGTGCTGATTCTGGTATAACATATTTAAATAATTTGCAACAATCTCATAGAGCCCATGCAGAAGCTGTCTACAAGCTGCCACTGCATGGGCTTTGTTTCGCTGGCGTGAGTCAAGCTCCCGTCAGCTTATGCGTCCGGCGTTTGAAATCATCAGTTTTATGCGGTTTTCCTGATTGATTTTTGTTGCACCGGGGTCATAGTCAATCGCAACTATGTTTGAGTCCGGGTAATCGTCTTTAAGCCGCCTGATCATACCTTTGCCGACGACATGATTCGGCAGGCATCCAAATGGCTGGGTGCATACGATGTTGTTGGTTCCGGTGTGTATCAGTTCAAGCATTTCTGCTGTCAAAAGCCAACCTTCGCCCATTTTGTTGCCATAACCAAGATATCCCTTGATGAGCTTCTGCAAATCTGCAAATGTGCCCATCGGCCTAAAGTTCGGCTGTGTCTTTACTGCTTCAATCATATCTCGCTGAAGTCCCTCTATATATCGCTGAAATATACCTGCCAGAAGCTTTTTGATTTTGTTTCCATGATATAGGTCAACATCAACTGCTCTGTTATTTATTTTGAATATCATGAAGTCCGTCAGGCCGGGCACCACCGGTTCACAACCCTCTGAAAGCAGGAACTCTTCAAGGCCATTGTTCCCAAGTGGAGCATACTTAACATATATCTCTCCGACCACACCTACACGTGGTTTGTTCCGCGCACCCAGGACTTCGATTTTTGCAAAATCCACAGCAATGTTTTTCATAATGTCAAACATTTCTTTTTTGCGAAGCCCTTTTCCATGTCCAAACATTTTGACCAGATCATGAGTCCACCTGTCTGTCAGTTTGTCGGACTCCCCGGCGGTCTTTTCATAAGGTTTGCATTGATTTGCCAGCCATACGATGAGGTCGCCATAAATCATTGCTGCTGCAAGACGTCGAATGATGGGCAGTGACATTTTAAATCCGGGGTTTGTGTCGAGCCCCGAGAGGTTTACTGATACAACCGGAATATATGGCATCCCTGCTTTTTCAAGCGCTTTTCTAAGCAGATGTATATAGTTTGATGCACGACAGCCCCCACCTGTCTGCGATATGAGTAGAGCGATTTTGTGCTTGTCGTACGCTCCGCTGTTGACCGCTTCGAGCAGTTGCCCTATTACCAGAAGCGCCGGGTAACAAGTATCGTTGTGTACATATTTGAGGCCTGTCTCTACAATGCGGCGATGTGTTGTGGTCAGCATATCGATTTTGTAGCCATACAGTTCAAACACTTTTTTCATCATGGAAAATGTGACCGGCAGCATTTGCGGCATGAGCAAGGTGTATTCTTTTTTCATTTCCTTCGTAAATAGGAGTCTTTCGTTTTTGTCGTATTTGAGATTCGCCAATTTAATTTCCCTCTCTTTTTCTCCCTTAGCTGACGGGAGTCGAACTCCCGCCAGCTTTAGTTAGCGTACCTTTACCATGTCCATCGCTGCAATAAGTGAGCGGATGCGGATGCGCACCGCACCGAGGTTGCTTATATCATCAATTTTAAGCTGCGTGTAAAGCTTCCCGCCCGATTCCAATATATCACGCAACTCATCCGTAGTAATTGCATCTGTTCCACAACCAAAAGATACCAGCTGCACCATTTGCATATTCGGATGCGTCAAAACAACTCTGGCCGCATTAAACATCCTCGCCTGATACGTCCATTGATTAAGCACCCTACGCGGCTCTTTTCCGAGCTTCCCGGAAATAGCGTCTTCCGTAATAAGCACAAGCCCCATAGAAGATATCAGTTCGTCAATACCGTGATTGACTTCGGGGTCGGCATGATATGGTCTGCCTGCAACAACAATGATTCGCTTATCGTTTGCGTTTGCATATTCTATATACTTGTTGGCTTCAGATTCTATATCCGTTATAAACCCGGCATAAGCATCGTATGCTGCTTTTGCCGCAGCTTTTGTTTCTTTTTCGGGAATCCCGAAGTGCTCCTTGAAATACGCACCGGCCTTTATCATAAAGCCTCGCTTCTTGTGTAGGCCAAAATACGGAATGAGGAAATTTGCATTTTTCAAACTTGGCATATTCGCTGCAAGCAGCTCCGGATAATATGCCACAACGGGGCAGTTGTAGTTGTTGTCGCCGATGCCTTCATCAAAATTATATGGCATACATGGCAGGAATATTGTTTGGACACCCATTTCAAGCAGTGATTCCACATGTCCGTGCATCAGCTTGGCAGGATAGCACACGGTGTCTGATGGGATTGTGCGCTGCCCAAGGATGTATAGCTGGCGTGATGATTCTGCTGAAAGCACCACTTCAAAATTGAGGTTTGTAAAAAACGCATACCAAAACGGAAGATTTTCAAACATGTTCAGTCCAAATGGAATGCCGATTTGCCCGCGCATCCCACTGCTAATGCCTTTGCCTTGCATGGCGCGGAGTTTGTCATATTTGTATTTCATCAGATTTGGTTCTGTAGCTGCACCTTTTCCAAGAGGCCTTGAACAGCGATTGCCCGATATGAAGCGGCGACCGCCGTCAAATATGTTGATTGTCATGCTGCAGTTGTTTGTGCATAGGCCGCATGTTGCTGGTTTGGCTTCGTGGGTGAAGTTATTTAAGCCGGTTTTGTTAAGCATCGCAGATGGTTGTATGTTGCCACTATCCGCTGCGATGAGCGCCGCACCATAGGCGCCCATAAGCTCCGAGATTGCAGGTCGTGTAACCTCTGCTCCCAGCTCTCGCTCAAATGCCCTCAGGACTGCATCATTTAAGAATGTGCCTCCTTGGACTACAATGTTTTTTCCCAAATCCTCTGCACTTGCGGCACGAATCACTTTATACACAGCATTTTTTACGATTGACATGGACAGCCCCGCCGATATGGCTTCCACTGATGCGCCGTCTTTTTGAGATTGTTTGACACTCGAATTCATAAAAACGGTACAGCGCGAACCCAGGTCAGATGGCGCTTTGGAAAGTAGCCCCAACTTTGCAAAGTCCGCGATGCTATATCCCAGTGCCACTGCGAATGTTTCAATAAAGCTTCCGCAGCCGGACGAGCAGGCTTCGTTGAGCATAATGCTGTCTACTGCCCCATTGCGTATTTTAAAACATTTTACATCCTGTCCTCCGATGTCAATAATAAAATCGACATTCGGATCAAAGTGCCTCGCTGCTCTGAGGTGTGCCATAGTTTCAACAAACCCAAAATCCAAATTAAATGCGTTTTTTATAAGTTCCTCACCATAACCTGTTACAGCAGAACCCAGTATTTTAATCCTGTCCCCAAAAGTCTCGTAGATTTTTTCGAGCTGCACTTGCACAATAGATACAGGATTTCCCTTGTTGTTGTTATAGTAGCTATATAATATTGCCCCCTGGGGGGTGATTAGGGTGAGCTTCGTTGTTGTGCTTCCGGCATCAATGCCCAAATAAGCTTCGCCTATATATGTCTTCGCATCAACTTGCGTCGGGGCTGCCCCGGCGTGGCGTGCACAAAATTCATCATACTCTTTTTGAGAGGTAAACAGCGGCTCCAGTGTGTTTCCGACGCCAATATCATCCACTGCATTTTCCAGTTTCTGTAATATCTCGCTATAGGGCATTGCTTTGTTTATATCTGCGCATATGGCTGCGCCGATTGCTGCAAAGCATTCGGCATCTTTGGGGAATATTGCACTTTGTTCGTCAAGTTCAAGGGTCTCTATAAATCTCTGACGCAGCCCTTTCATAAATGTGAGTGGGCCGCCCAAAAACACGAGTTTGCCTG
Organism: Oscillospiraceae bacterium; assembly: GCA_009781855.1. Taxonomy (GTDB): domain Bacteria; phylum Bacillota; class Clostridia; order Oscillospirales; family Oscillospiraceae; genus WRMH01. The sequence continues at coordinate 20,839 of WQUY01000035.1, forward strand.
TCAGGTCACGACCTTGGGTCAACCCACCTATCGTCTGGTCTACGACTGCTTGATGGATAGATGCCGCAATGTCTTCTTTCCGGCCGCCCTGATTGAGAATCGGCTGTATGTCCGATTTTGCGAAAACACCGCAACGTGATGCGATTGGATATATTTTTTCATGCCTCAGCGAAAGTGCGTCCAGCTCTGTTACCGTTACATCCAATAATGTTGCCATCTGATCTATAAATGCACCTGTGCCGCCTGCACAGGTTCCGTTCATGCGCTCTTCTAGGCTTTTTCCGAAAAATATTATCTTAGCATCCTCGCCGCCCAGTTCAATCACTGCATCGGCATCCGGAATCCTTTCGCGCACTATTGCTGCGGTGGCATAAACTTCCTGCACAAATGGCAGTCCGGATGATTTTGCCACCCCAAGACCCCCAGACCCTGTGATTGCGGGTGTAGCAAGTTTTCCATCCAGTATTTCAGATGCTTGCTTCAGTTGCTGAGCCGCTTTTTCGCGCACCTGAGAAAAGTGTCGTTCATATGAATGAAATAACAGCTCCCCTGTCTCTGAAATGACTACGGTTTTGACTGTTGTGCTGCCTATGTCTATTCCTATGCGCAATGTGTTTTGATTCGTTTCCATGTTAAGCATTCTAACTCCATTATCTTCAATTGACATTTGACATTATACCTGCCATTGTATATAGTTGCAAGCAGTAGCGCATATTCGTAGGAAGGTAGAATAAATTGTCTGTAAAAACCGCAGATAAATACAGTCTGGTTGAGGGCAGAATTATAAACAAGCTCTTTTTTATTGCTGCTCCTTTGATTATGACACAAGTATTTCAAATGACATATAACCTTACCGATATGTTTTGGCTCGGAAGGCTTAGCAGTGATGCTGTCGCCGCCTCCGGAACTGTTGGTTTGTTTTTGTGGATGTCGATTGCGTTTTTACTTTTCGGACGCATGGGCGCTGAGATAGGGGTTTCACAAAGCTTTGGCCGTGGCAACAGGGAAAGAGGGCTTGAATTTGCCCAGAATTCAATTGTACTCAGTGTCGTTTTGGGTATACTTCTTGCCATAGTTTTTATTTTGGGCCGAACACCTTTTGTGGGGTTTTTCCAAATACCTGAAGCACATGTTGCGCAGTATGCACGAGATTATCTGTCGATAGTCAGCCTGAGTTTGCCTATGGCATTTATTATCGCATCCGTCTCTGGAGTTTTCAACGGTGCAGGCAATTCAAGAACTTCTCTGCTGATAAACGGCCTTGGGTTTGCACTGAACATGATTCTTACCCCCATTCTTATATTCGGCTCGGAGCTGGGCATTCAATTGCAGCCTATGCTTCCCGATTCCATAAACGTAGGGCCTATATTGATTTTCGGCACCGGCCAGGGTATTAGAGGTGCTGCGATAGCCACTGTCATAGCACAATCGGTTGCAGCGTGTTTTGCACTACTCTTGTTGAAAAAACACAAGAAAAGGCCGTTTGCACAAATCAAGCTCTTGCGTAGACTCGATACGACAATCATCAAACAAATATTCAAATGGGTCACGCCTATTTCCATTGAGAGCTTCCTGTTTACATTCCTTACAATGCTTGTCGCTTTCCTCATTGCGTCCTACGGTGCACGCGCTCTGGCTGCAGCACGCATAAGCTCACAAATAGAGAGCTTGACATGGCTTATCGGCGGTGGGTTTGCCTCAGCTTTGACTGCATTTACCGGCCAGAACTTCGGTGCCGGGAAGTGGGACAGAATTTCTAAGGGTTTTAAGCTTTCCTCGGTTATCATGTCATGTTGGGGGCTTGTTGTTGCTCTGATTCTTTTTTTCGGTGGGCGTTTCCTTATCGAGGTTTTTGCCCCAAATGCACCCGAGGTTGTCGCAATTGGCGTTGAGAATTTAAGAATACTTTCACTGGTTCAGATTCCTCAATGTCTGGAAGGGGTCGCTGCCGGAATCTTTAGAGGGCAGAGCAAAACGATTCCTCCTTCAATTGCAAGTGTAACTTCCAATATTTTGCGCGTTGTGCTTGCGTTTGTCTTGGTTCATTTTACTGATTTGGGGCTTACTGGGGTATGGATTGCAATTGCTACCGGAGCAGGGCTTCGGGGCATATGGATATATGTATGGTATCTGTTTCATTCACGCAAATTGCCAAAGCTGCCAGAAATCGAACCCAATCGCCTGGCTGGCTAAAAGGAGTCTATATGAATACATCAAAGGTGGCCATAACCACCAGTATCATTTTCGGAAAGATCGCAAGCATTGTCGGTTATACACTTGGGCCAATCTCATTGTTTTTGGTCATTTTTGCGCTGGTTGATCTCCACGCTGTCGGTGCGGTGGTTGCATTAGTGTTTTTTCTGCTTCTGCTTGCGCTTAGCGTGTTCCTTATCATAAAGGGGGCTCAAACAAAGCGGAGGATAAAGCGTTTCAGGCAATACATTTCTCTGATTTCAGTTCATCATATGACTTCAATTGATAATATCGCTGCAAATACATCTCAGTCGGCCGCGTTTGTCAGAAGCGACTTGCAACAGATGATTAACAAAAAATTCTTTTGTAACGCTTACATAGACGCGCTTACAAATGAAATCGTTATCGGCGGCACAGCGACAAATGTCGCATCGCAAGCTTCAAATATTTCTGCGCCGCAAGGTCAGTTGCGCGTTACCACCTGCGTAGGTTGTGGCGCCACCAACAGCGTAATCGAAGGGCAAGTCGCTAAATGTGAATATTGCGGCTCACCGATACAATATAGATAATCAAGCGTAAATTATTATGATTTGGAGCGTGTACTATGAAAAACAAAAAAGAATTTATTGATTTTATGGCTGATGCCGGTGTGCTGACGTTTGGTGATTTTACAACCAAAAGCGGGCGGAAGACTCCTTATTTTGTCAACACAGGAAACTATAAAACCGGTATGCATATTTCAAAGCTCGGTGATTTTTATGCACAGCGCGTGGCAGAAAGCGGCGTTTTGTTCGATGCGCTTTATGGCCCCGCATATAAAGGAATCACGCTTGCCGCAGCAACGGCTTCTTCTTTGTATCGTAACCATGGTATCAATGTGCCTTATTTTTTCAATCGCAAAGAAGTTAAAGATCATGGGGAGGGTGGCTCTCTCGTGGGCTATAAGCCCAAAGATGGTGACAAACTCGTCATTATAGAAGATGTTGTAACCGCAGGAACCGCTGTGCGCGAAAGCCTTGAGCTACTCAAAGCTGTTGCGGATGTCCATGTAACTGCCTTGTTTGTTTCTGTAGACAGGATGGAGCGCGGTGCAGGCACGCAGTCCACTTTAAACGAGCTTAGGGATGAGTTTGGAATCAGTGTCTACTCCATAATAAATGCCAGGGATATTATTGCTTCGTTCCCACATGGTGATGAGCGAATCGCCAAGATGGAAACCTATTTGGAAGAGTACGGAGTCCGCTAATGTCCGAATTTAAGGTAGTCAGTGCATTTGAGCCTGCCGGTGGGCAGCCGGAGGCCATCAGCGCTTTAGTCAATGGTATAAATCTTGGTTTTGATGAGCAAACCTTGCTTGGTGTTACAGGTTCCGGCAAGACATACACTATGGCCAAAATTATTGAGCAGCTGGGGCGCCCCGCGCTTGTTCTTGCACATAACAAAGCCCTTGCTGCACAGCTGTGCGGAGAGTTCAAAGAGTTTTTCTCCGACAATGCTGTTGAGTTTTTTGTTTCTTATTATGATTATTACCAGCCCGAGGCATATCTTCCGCATACAGATACTTTCATCGAAAAAGATAGCACAATCAACCAGGAAATAGAGCGGCTGCGTCACAGCGCAACCTCTTCACTTTTTGAGCGTCGTGATGTCATCGTCGTATCATCTGTGAGCTGTATTTACGGACTTGGAGATCCCATCGATTATTCAAGCATGGTCATTTCACTAAGACCCGGGCAGGAGCGCAGCAGGGATTCTTTGCTCAAAAAGTTGGTTTCTATACGTTATGCTCGAAATGATGTTGCTTTTGAACGGAATGCATTTCGTGTTCGAGGCGACACGGTCGAAATCTATCCGGTTTACTCACGTGAAAATGCTATTCGTGTTGAGTTTTTTGGTGATGAGATTGAGCGAATCAGTGAAATAAATGTCATTACCGGAGCGCCTATCAGGACGCTTTCTCACATTGCTATTTATCCTGCTTCACACTATGTCACAACCGAGGAAAAGACGCAGAAGGCTATTTCGGAAATCAAAACCGAAATGAAGCAGCGTATTGAGCAGTTTGAGCAAAATAATAAGCTCGTTGAGGCTCAACGTATACATCAGCGCACAATGTATGACATTGAGATGCTTTCCGAACTTGGATTTTGCAGTGGAATTGAGAATTATTCGCGAATTATTTCCGGACGCGATCCCGGCAGTGCGCCAATGACGCTGCTGGATTATTTTCCGAAAGATTATCTTATGTTCATCGACGAGAGTCATGTTACATTGCCGCAGGTTCGTGCTATGTATGCCGGAGATAAATCACGCAAGGATAGCCTGGTCGAATATGGCTTCCGGCTACCGTCTGCGTTTGATAACCGACCGCTCACTTTCGATGAGTTTAACGCCCGCATAAATCAGGCTATCTATGTTTCAGCAACACCGGGGGAGTATGAGTGTTCACGTTCAAGTCAAGTTGTCGAGCAGATTATACGACCAACCGGGTTGCTCGATCCGGAGATATCGATCAGGCCGGTCGATGGGCAAATAGATGATTTGATTGGTGAAATCAATGCGCGGTCTGCAAGGAATGAGCGCGTGCTCGTGACAACCTTAACAAAGAAGATGGCAGAGGATTTGACCGCTTATCTTACTGGAGCGGGTATCCGTGTGCGTTATTTGCATCATGATATTTCTACAACCGAGCGTATGGAAATAATCCGAGATTTGAGGCTCGGTGCGTTTGATGTACTTATCGGAATAAATCTTTTGCGAGAGGGGCTTGATTTGCCCGAGGTTTCACTGGTTGCGATTCTTGATGCGGATAAGCAAGGTTTTTTGCGCAGTACCACATCACTTGTCCAGACGATTGGACGCGCTGCGCGAAATGCTGAGGGGCTTGTTATTATGTACGCAGATTCTGTTACGCCTTCTATGAAGGCGGCAATTGATGCAACCGACAGCCGGCGTGAAAAGCAACGGGCTTATAATGAGGTACATGGCATTGTGCCTCAGACGGTTATAAAGAGTGTGCGTGAATTGTTGGAGATTTCAAAGGCTGAGCAATCTGCTTCTGCTTCCGGGGTCAAGATGACAGGGCGCGAGTTGGATGAGGAGGTCAAGAGGCTGGAGAAGGAAATGGCTGCTGCTGCGAAGTTGCTTGAGTTTGAGTATGCCGCGGCTTTGCGTGACCGTATTATTGAGCTCCAGGGTGGAAAAGCGAGTAAATAGCAAAATCATTAGTAGCACTCCACTATACCAGATTGACAAGGTGTTGCTGATGGTTTTGCTGTCGAGGGAATTCCTGACATTTGACTTTATTCCCCTCCTTGGAGGGGTGGCAGGCGAAGCCTGACGGGGTGGTCTTTGGGGGCGAGATAAA
>WQUY01000036.1 GCA_009781855.1 Oscillospiraceae bacterium
GGCTCCGGTTTCTCCAACCAAACCCAGAGTTTGACCCTTCTTCAGGCTGAATGAAACTCCGTTTACAGCTTCAACTGTTTCGTCTTCAAGTACGTAGTGCACTACGAGATCCTTAACGTCAAGGACAGTTTCGAGATTGCCGGACGATACTGCCGTTTTATTTTCGCTTAGATTCTCCACTTTCAGTATCTCCCTTCTATTTCTTTAGCTTAGGATCAAGTGCATCGCGCAACCCATCGCCAAGCAAGTTAAACGCCAAAACTGTTACCATTATGAATATACCAGGGAATAACATAAGGTTTGGTGCCAGACGGGCAAATTCTTTCGCTCCGGAAATTATTGCGCCCCACTCAGGATGCGGAACCGGCACACCAAAACCAAGGTAACTCAGTGAGGATGCAACGATGATTGAAATGCCAAGGCTCGCCGTTACAGTGACAAAAATCGGAGCCAGGCCGTTAGGCAGAACCTGAGTGAAGATGATGCGGGTGTTTGAAAGGCCAATCGATTTTGCCGCTTCTACGAACTCTTGATTTCTGACAGAGAGTATAGATGCCCTTGTCATTCTCAAGTAAATCGGTATGGACTGCACACCAACGGCTATAATGAGATTCTGCAAGCTCTGTCCAAGAACAGTTACAACAACCATGCCCAAAAGCATTCCGGGTATTGATGCGATAACGTCAGAGGCGCGCATAATGATATCCTCAACTTTGCCGCCATAATAGCCTGCAAAACAACCTGCTGTAACGCCGAATATAGAGGCGAAAGCAACCGATCCAATGCCAATAGCCAATGTATATCTTGTTCCGAATATGACGCGCAGGAAGAGGTCTCGGCCGAAGTTGTCGGCTCCAAACCAATGCTGTCTGCTCGGAGGTGCAAATCTCGCATGTGGGTTTATTGCAGTTATTTGTTCCCATGAAATAAACAATGAGATAATGAACAGAAGTACCATAATGCCGAGGATTATCAGTCCGGCCATTGCACCTTTGTTCTTGCTCATATGGTGCGCTATTTCATATATCTGGCTGCGCTTTTTATATTTTGATTTTACAAGAGTTTTTGCATCTTGTGTTTTTGCTTCTACTTTATCACTCATGCTGCACGCTTCTTTCTCTTCTTGCCAGCACTCAGGTACTGGGCCTTAATCCTCGGATCAACCAATGCATACAGCAGGTCTACTATCAGCTGAACCAAGACATATAGAATAGATGTCATTATAACTACGCCGGTGGCTGCCGTAACATCACGGGCACGGACTGCTTCGGCTGCCATTCTGCCTATTCCCGGCCATGTGAACACTTGTTCAATAACGACAGAACCTGCAAGTTGAACACTCAGTGATGTTCCGATTGCCGTAATAATCGGAATCCATGCATTCCCGAGGGCATGTCTTCTTATGACAGCTTCTTCCGGTACACCTTTTGCTCTGGCTGTACGTAAGTAGTCAGCCTTTAGGACTTCAAGCATGTTGGATCTTGTCTGTCTGGCAGCATTTGCCATAAGTGTAAAGCTACTACACAACGCAGGCAAAATCAGTGAGCGGATACCATCATCAAATGTACCCGATGGCAGCCATCTCAGATGAAGCGAAAACGCAAGCAATAACAAAAGTCCCAACCAGAATAAAGGCATTGACATACCTATCATAGAAAATACAGTAACGGTATTATCAACCAGTGTTCCAGCACGTCTGGCTGCAATTATACCCAGCGGTATGGCAACTACAGTTCCTATTATAAGCGCTGTAAAAGAAAGAATCAGTGTATTAGGTAGTCTTGTGATAAACTCACGCCAAACATCTGCTCCTGTAGTATCGTATGTCCCCAGGTCTCCCTGAAGCAGATTTAACATGTATAGACCGTATCTATACAACATTGGCCTATCCAGGTTATATCTCCGAATCAGTTCTTCTCGAGCTTCCTCTGTCATCTCCTCGGTCATCATTGCATCAACAACGGTACCAGGAGCCAACTCCATAAGCGAGAACACGATAAGTGAAACGGCGATTATTACCGGAATAAGCCATAAGATGCGCAATAAGATATAGCGAATCAATTCTTTTCCTCCTTAAAGCAGGCCGGGGTGCGGAACCCCGGCCGCTGAAAACGTAGCTTTGAATCTGTACTCTCTTTTTAAGATCCCGGAGTACAGCCCAAAATCTCAGCTAGGTTAGTTGTAACCTATGATATAAAATAGTTCTCTTAAGTCTGCTTGTTGATTGTCAGGCGGCAATCCTACTCCGCCGATGCCGTTTGCTGCAAGTATGCCGTTGATACGCCAGAAAACATTGATAAACGGAATGTCTTCAGCAACTATTTCTTGCAGTCTCATGAAGTGCGCTTCACGCTCAGATGCATCGAGCATTGTTGCAACTTCGTCCAGCATTTCTGTTACTACAGGATTGTTGTAGAACATTCTGTTTTGCGGGCCGCCTGGGATGAAGATGTTTCTGAACGATGCCGAGCTCATGTTCATAACGATATTGAAAAACACCATTTGTGAACCGCTGTTCGGGTCAATCATATATGCGTTAAGTCCAGGCGAGTCAAACTCTGCAACTCTTGCGTTGATTCCGATTGCTGCAAGTTGATGTTGGAGTGCCTGAGCCGCTCTGATGTTTGTAATGATTGCAGCAGCAATTTCAACTTCCTCGCCATTGTAGTTTGATGCTGCAAGGAATTCTCTTGCTAAATCAAGGTCATGCGGGATTGCAGGGATGCTGTTGTTGCGGAACTCCGTGTTGTAGCCCCAGATTGTTCCGGTGAAGTAGTCGCCGATTGCCCATTCACTTGCAGCCATAAGCGCTATAACGTCTTTGTCCATTGCGTGTGCAACGGCCATTCTGAAGTTGTGGTCACCGGTGATTGGGTCATTCATGTTGAAAGAAAGACCTTGCGGATTGTTGAATGTGAGCGGATATACTTCGAAGTTTTCAGGTTCAGCTTGGAAGAGCGGTAAATCTTCTGCGCTTGTTCCGAAGCTGAGCTGGCTTTCGCCGCGCTGCATTCTGATTGTGCGCGCACTCATTTCAGGAACAAAACGGAGTGTGATTTGCTCAGTCAGGATGTTCTTGTCTGTATTCCAGTAGTCGTCGTTGCGAACAAAGCGAATGAAGTCGTTGGGAACGAATTCGCCAACCGAATATGCACCTGTTCCAACCCAGAAGCCACGCTCTGCATCAGCTTCAATTGCTCTTCTGTTGAGTATTCCGGCAGCCGGCATTGCGAGGTTGAAGTAGAAATCTACACGAACGCCGCTCAGTGTCAGCTCAATAGTTGTATCATTAATTACGTTGAATGATTCAACCGGTGCCCAGAAAGAGCCACCTTGTGAGCCGGCACCAAGTTCTCTTGCCAGTTCTACGGTATTTGCTACGTCTTGTGCTGTAAATCTGTCGCCATTGTGGAAGACTACATCATCACGCAGTGTAAATGTAAAAGTCTGATAGTCTTCTGTTTCCCACGCTGTTGCAAGTGAAGGAACAAACTCTAAGGTATCAAAATCAAGCTCCATGAGCCTATCATGAATCATGATAAAGCTCCAGTTTGTCGGCGAGTTGTTTGCAGCCGGGCTGAGCGGATTAAGAACACCTACGTTGTTGTTGTCTTTGATTACATCAATGTGCTCTGCGAATATCGCAGTTGGGTCGGGCGCTGCAGGGGCTACCATGGCCGGCGGAGCGGCTGGGGCAGCAGGTTGTCCGGGTGTCTGAGCAGGTTGTCCGGGTCCTGGACCTGCGGGTGCTTGGTTTGCCGGGCCGCACGCTGCAACAATAGCCGCAACCATAAGCAAACTAATTACAAGTGCAATAGATCTTCTGAATTTTCTCATTTGTTTCTCCTCTTTCAAAAATTGTTAATATTGAGCCTCACATTCGGATATTGCTTCACTTTTTGCGCAACACCTCCAATCATGACACTACAATTTTAATCGACGATTGCATGACAATTGCATATTTTGCTTGAACTCAGACAAATTAGCAAAATAATGTTCCAAAATATTTTACTGTTTAATAATCTATTTGTCACATTTTTGTAATAGAATATTCCAAAAATTGATTTTAGTCAAGCGTTATCGTACTATTTTGCATTGCTTTTTGTGTGTTTAGCGTGAGTTCTAAATTCAGACTAGCGCCATTGGCAATTCCTCCAATGTGTCATAAGTTTTCTTTATCTTTTTATAAGTATTGTTTAAGCGCAAAATGCCCTTCCGAGGTAAAGATACTGCTTCATATAGCATAGTTTTATTATTTCGCACAACAAGAAAGCCCGAATCTTTTCATTTCGGGCCTCTTTTTTTAGCTCTTAAATCCTGGTGCGCGAGGTGGGACTTGAACCCACACACCTGTTGGCACACGCCCCTCAAACGTGCCTGTCTACCTATTCCAGCACTCGCGCATGAATATCCATCAAAGGCTTGTCTAGGACTTGCCTTGTTTTGAGGCGAAGTTCATTATAGCCAGTCCGACTCTATTTGTCAACTGATTAATTTCGATTTTTTTCTAATTATCTTTTATTCAGTTTTTGCCACGAAATTCTTTGTATTTACCTGCTGTAGATTTTCACAATTCCTTTCGTTGCAAATTTCTAATTAGCATAGATAAGTAAACAACATTCATTATTAAAATCGCAGCAAATATGACTCTTATAGTCATCTGGTGGTGGTCTGCTAGAGTAATTGCGCAGAAAAACACCGCAGTAAAGTAAAAGAATATTGTTTTTCCCGGTGCTGGTTTTCCATATACGAAACCGGATGTAAAATAAAATCCCAGTGCAGATGTTATGATTGCAAGACACATATAAGCATAGCTGAGCAAAATGGGATTTGAGGCATTTTCCCTATACAAAATCACAAGCCAAAAACATGTAAATATTGTCGGAATAACACTTAATGCAAAAACAGATTTGCGGCGCGGATCTTGAAACATCTCGATAGCAAAAAACGATACGGAAATCGCCGCCAATGCCGACATCGCCAGAAAGAGTATATCTATCAGCGGTATCTGACCCAGCTCACGCAGATGTAAAAAGTGCAGCACCGTTGCAGCAGACCAAACCGCTCCAATCAAACCATATATAAATGGGTATGCCAAATGGTCGGTTCCAAAAGTATCTTCAAACCCACGCAGTGTTTTTCTTTTGACTGAAACGACAATTGAGAAAATCAAAATAAAAAGGAGAACCAAGGCCGTCAACCCAAAAAGCAAGTAGGTCAAAGTCGCTCCACGCTCCGGAAGCCCTGTTATCGGATCAAAAACATATCTGAGCTCCAGACGCCTAATATAAAAACCAGCAGCACCGGAAAGTAGCGCAAGAAGAGGCATAAAGAAAGCAGCTATACGCATGAAAACTCCAATCATTATGTAAGCGCTGAATTGTCCATCGCTTACTTATTATGTAAGTTGTAAAAGTCGGGTCATTTTACATCATATATGGACTTTCGTCAAGTCAAAATAGGCTATTGCAGCGTAACGCACCAGAACAGCAGGCTATGTTTTCATACGCATTATGCAGGTAACCACAACTACTCCAATATCATTTCAATCAGTTTGTTATATATCTTTTCGGCATTTTTTCTAAATCCATTTTCCAAAGAAATTGCTTGTTTCTCATTCGCAGCCAGAAGCTCCATCGAAACTATCTCGCCCATACCATCTGACAAAGACAGTTTGACTTTACAGCCGCTATCCGGCAAAGAATCGTGCGCAGTCTTAATCATCGCGTTGCGACTCTGAGCGGAGCGAAGCGCCGATGATTTTTTTTCCGCCTTTTCCCTGATGGAGTATGGCAAGTTGATTTCAGTAATTTCACTGTTTCTTGCACCTTTCTGAGTCAAGGTGTATTTATCATCTACAACAATCAAGTTGCCGTTTTTGACCAAATCAGAGACACAATCGGCAAACTCAAAGTAACTTATGTTCTCGTCGCACATTGTCAGCTCAGTCAACGCCTCAAAGGAAATCGGCTCTGGTAAGCGGCGCAGGATGAAGAGAATCAAGATTTTTATTTCCAACTTATTTCTGATAAAGCCAAAATCATCAATCATTACGCGCACCTCCCATAACAAATTAAATGAAGTATACCACAAAACTATTGACGCTCACAAGTCATAAAGAATCTGCCGATTTATTATCTCCCTAAATACCCAATTGCACAATCTGCTCAATTGCATAATCCGCTCAATTTCTTTTATTATCAACCAAATCTCTTCTTTCATGTTGACAATTACACATTTAACTGGTAAAAGTAACCAAAGAGTATTGACAAATAAGCTCGTGGGAGGAACAAGCTCAATGGCCGATATGCGGTTTATCCGTCACACCGGAAGGAAAATAATTGTGACTGGGCATTATGGCAGCGGAAAAACTGAATTTGCCGTTTCTCTTGCAATGCAGTATGCTTCCCTAAAAGAAAAAATCGCTGTCGTTGACTTAGACATCATAAACCCTTACTTTCGCTCCCGTGAAAGACGTGAAATGTTTGAAAATTCTGGAGTTTCGGTGTATGGTAGTACTTACGATTATGAGATAACCGCCGAGCTTCCGGCCATCGGGGCAAAACTTCGCGCACCTCTTGAGGATAAAGATAGCCGTGTAATCATTGATGTGGGCGGCAACGATGCGGGCGCAATGGTTTTGAATCAATATACAAAATACTTTACCGATGACGACACCACCATGTTGGTGGTGGTCAATTCAAATCGGCCAGAGACCGCTACGCTCTCCGGGGCACTTGACCATATAAAATCGATTGAAGACGTTACCGGACTCCAAATAGACGCAGTGGTCAATAACAGCCACATGCTCAGTGAAACAACAGCTCAAACCATAATAAACGGATATGATTTATGCCTCAAAATATGTGCAGAGACAAATAAGTTTTTTTATTGCAGTTGCTTTCCCGCAGGCATCGTTGACCCTGAGCAACTGACAGGACTGTACGGGCATTTAATTCCGATGGGGCTTCATATGCGCCCTGCTTGGCTAAAGTCATGACTATGCCGACTGCGGCACCCGTTTTGTTCGATTATAATATTAAAGGAGAACATTCATGGCAAAATTTGATGTCCGCATATGTGCGGAAACATGCAAAGGCTGCGAACTCTGTGTCCTATTCTGTCCCAAAAAAATCATAGCAATCAGCTCCTATATCAACGACAAAGGTTACAGCCCTGCTGAATGCATAAAAAAAGATGAGTGTGTCGGCTGCAAATCCTGTGCGCTCGTATGCCCGGATGGAGCAATTTCCATATATAAGGAGGATGCAACCCAGTGAGTGAGAAGGTATTAATGAAAGGCAACGAAGCGTTTTCAGAAGCGGCGATACGCGGCGGTTGCCGATACTATTTTGGATACCCGATAACCCCTCAAAACGAAATTCCGGAATACATGTCTCGCGAACTTCCGAAACATGGTGGGTCATTTATTCAGGCTGAAAGTGAAATTTGTGCCATCAATATGGCTTATGGTGCAGCCGCAGCAGGCGGAAGGGTGTTTATAACATCTTCATCACCCGGAATCGCACTGATGCAAGAGGGGCTTAGCTTTCTCGCATCAGCAGAAGTCCCCACGGTTGTAATGAATGTTTCGCGTTGCGGCCCCGGTATCGGGGGCATACAGCCCGGACAGGCCGATTATTTTCAGGCAACGCGCGGCGGCGGCAACGGCGACTATAGAATCCCGGTCTTTGCACCGGCAAGCCTTCAAGAGGGCGTTGATTTAGTCTTTGAAGCAATGGAGCTTTCGGATAAATGGAGAAACCCATTTTTCATCTTTACCGACGGAATTCTCGGGCAGATGATGGAACCTGTCAAGCTGCCGGAAAAGCTGCCGGACATAAAACGCGAAGATATCAAAAAGCACAAACCTTGGGCGCTTACCGGCTACGGTGAAAATGATGCCGAAAGAAACACTGTGATTTCACTGCGCATACAACCCGACGTTTTGGAAAAACATGTGCACAAGCTTTTTGAAAAATATGAAAGAGCCGAAAAAGAGCTTTGCCGCGTGGAGTCTTTTGGTCTTGAAGATGCTGATGTTGTAATCGTTGCGTATGGCATTGTTGCCAGAATCGCAAAGGAAGCCATAGAAATTTTGGCAGAGCAAGGAATCAAAGTCGGGCTTATTCGTCCTATATCACTTTGGCCGTTTCCGTACAATGAGTTTAAAAAGCTTTCCAGGAACACAAAGGTTGTCATATCTGCTGAGCTTTCTATGGGTCAACTCATTGAGGATGTTAAACTCGGAGTCGGCGAGCGTTTTCCGGTCCGCCTCGTCGGCCGCACCGGCGGTATGATTCCATCCTCACTTGAAATAGCCGAGCGTACAAAAAAAATTCTGGAAGAGATTGGAGGGTAGGATAATGCAACCTATTTTCGAATATACAAAAGGAATGATTCCGGGCGAAACCAATTATTGTCCCGGTTGCACACACGGTATCTCGCATAGGCTCATAATGGAAACGCTTGATGAGATGGGCAAACTTGGCCACACCATCGGGGTCGGGCCTATAGGCTGCAGTGTTCTGGCGCATAAGTATATGAATGTAGATATGCTCGAAGCTGCACACGGACGCGCACCTGCGGTCGCTTCCGGCATCAAACGCGTACACTCGGATAGTTTGGTGTTCACATATCAGGGTGACGGAGACTTAGCGTCAATCGGCGCAGCAGAAATCATTCATGCCGCAGCACGCGGCGAGAAAATCACTACATTCTTTATCAATAACGCAATATACGGCATGACTGGCGGCCAGATGGCTCCAACTACGCTGATTGGCCAAAAGTCTACAACTACCCAGAGTGGCCGGACAATAGAGCACGCCGGTGCACCAATGCGTGTATGTGAGCTGTTGGCAACCTTGGATGGTGCTGTCTATGTTGAACGTGTCGCCTTAAACAGCCCCGCCAATATAGGCAAAGCAAAAAAAGCAGCCAGAAGAGCCTTTGAAATCCAAGACAAAAAACTCGGCTTTTCATTTGTTGAATTTATCTCCACCTGCCCGACAAACTGGGGTGTCTCTCCGATTGATGCAATGAGCTTTCTTACCGAGAAGATGCTTCCCTATTTTCCGCTTGGAGTATTTAAAACGCCGGAAGGAGAAAAGTAAATGGGTGCACCAAAAATGTTTTTCGCCGGTTCCGGCGGCCAGGGTATATTACTCATGGGGCAGATGATTGGCGCTGCTGCAATGCTGGAAGGTAAGGAAGCCACTTTCTTCCCCTCATATGGCCCTGAAATGCGTGGAGGAACAGCTAACTGCACTGTAATCGTTTCTGACAAACCAATCAGTAGCCCTCTTATATTTGAATCAGATTGCGTTGTGGCTATGACTCTGCCTTCTATGCATAAATTCGAGCAAACCCTAAAACCCGGAGGACTATTAATGCTCAACACATCTTTAATCCGCCACGCCCCGAAGCGAAACGACATTAATGTCATCGAAGTTCCGGTTACGGAGCTTGCCAACGAACTTGGCAACTCGCGAGTGGCAAATATTATTATGCTCGGAGCTTTTATTCGTGCAACAAATGTTGTCTCACCTGAAAATATAGAGAAAATTATTCATGATGTTTTTTCAGGCCAGAGGTCGGCGCTTTTAGAGCTGAACCTGAAGGCATTTAATTTTTGGCAGCAATAATTTCACATTATCCTAAGGAGGCAGAACAATGAACTACAGCTTTAATATCCAACTGACAAAATCACCAAAACCAAAACCAAATCCGGATACGCTGAAATTTGGCAGAGCATTTACAGATCACATGTTTGTCATGGAGTATACCGAGGAAAAAGGCTGGCACGATGGGTGTGTTGTTCCCTATGGCCCGATAGAACTCGAACCTTCGTCATCCGTCTTGCATTACGCACAGCAAATGTTTGAAGGCATGAAAGCCTACCGTACAAGCGATGGTCGGTTCCTGCTTTTCAGACCGTACAAAAACGCACAGCGAGTCAATTTGACTAACGAGCGCATGTGTATCCCCGAAATGGATGAGGATCTTTTTGTCGCGTCTGTGAAAGCACTTGTTGAGGTAGAGAAAGATTGGATTCCAGCCAAACCCGGAACCTCTCTTTATATCCGTCCATTTATCTTTGCAAATGAAACTTTTATAGGCGTAACTCCAGCAACCAGATTCAAGTATATCGTTATATGCAGCCCGGTAGGCCCGTATTACGACACTCCGGGCGGTGGGTTGCTTGCGGCATCAATCTATGTCGAAGAAGAGTATGTCCGCGCTGCTCAGGGCGGGACAGGGTTTGCAAAAGTCGGCGGCAATTACGCCGGAGCTATGAAAGCCCAGACAAAAGCAAAAGAGCATGGCTGCGAGCAGGTGCTTTGGCTTGATGCCGCCGAACATAGCTATGTTGAGGAAATCGGCACTTCAAACGCATTTTTTGTGATTGGCGACGAGGTTATTACCGCTCCGTTGCTCGGCACTATTTTGCCCGGTGTTACACGCGCCTCAGTTATTGAGCTACTTCAAAAGTGGAATTTCAAAGTCTCAGAGCGCAGGCTAAGAATAGAAGAAGTTGTTAAGGCCTCTGAAGATGGAACACTCAAAGAAATCTTCTCGACAGGGACTGCCGCTGTGATATCACCGGTAGCAAAGCTCATGGTAAAAAACAATTTCATCACCATAGGTGACGGCGGAGTCGGAGCACTCTCTCAAAGACTCTACGACACGCTCTACGGCATACAAACGGGCGCTGTCAAAGATGATATGGGTTGGACCATTGAGTTTTAATATAATCTTTTGCTCCTGCGCTGCAACATAAAGCCTATTTTTTCAAAAACACAACTACTAAAAATAAGCGCTGATTAAATCCACTCTACGGATATAATCAACGCTTATTTATTTGTACTTATTTTGATAGTTTTTTATTGAGTATCGCTCTTGACAGTCGTCCTTTTTCATCCGGCAGGTTATCGAAAATAAACTGAAACCCATAATCATATCTGCCGATTTTTGTGCGGTGATAGTTTGAGCGCCTTACAAGCTTCGCCGGAAGCAAAAACAAATCTTTTTCACCTTTGCTTAGCGATAGCTCAAGTAAATAATATGGGTCATGCTTCGAACCCAGCAATGTGTTGGATATTACGCAAACACCGTCGGCACTAACATCATATGTCATGTCTGTCATATCTGCATCGGTCTCCGGCTTGCTGAAATGTGTATCATCAAGCCTTTTTTCTGCCAGTCCGAAAACGCGCACACTGACACGAAACTCATCCCTGTCGATTTTACGTCGATTGGCCGTCACTATTTCTGTCAATTGTTCGATAAGTATCATGCCACTTGAACGCTGCTTCTCTACTGCCTGCCCGGTAAATGTATGAATATATGCATCAGTCATAAAGCTTATATTCAAACATGCATCAGAACTTAGCTTCTCGTAGTGTTCATAAAGCGTCGGACTATGAATCGTAAAAAGTTTTCCGGACTCGAAATTTCGAAAAGTCGCATCATATTCTTCACCCAAAGCCCGTCCGTCATGTTCTTCAAATACTTTCAGTTTCGCCCCACGTTCGATATGTCCTATGTTCATTTATGGCACCTCATCATTGGGTAGTAAATCTAAATGTAAAGTGGGTTTCCACTTCGACTTCCGGCAAGTTTTCTATCCACTCTGCATGATCTCTGGTCATCATTTCTTCTTCGGCAATAAATTGACGCATGTTCTCTCCACGACCGGCAAAATACACTAAATGGTATCCAAAAAGCTCTGTGCGTACCAATGCGGAATCACCAAGTTCCCTGCTCTCGTCAAACAACCAATCCTGTAGCTCAGGCACAACCTGTAAAAATCTATTGCGCACACTCTGAAACTCAAACCTTGCAATGTCTTCATAAAAGCCTACATTGTCATTAAAGCCGTCTTCTTCATATTCATCTGAAAATTCAGGTATTATATTAATCATGGCTTGCTCAGAGCTATTGCCTGCCTGAAACGCAGCATATGCTGCCTCTGCACGCGCCCTTGCTTCTGTTTCCGCAATTTCTCGTGCTTCTAAATATTCTGGGTCATGCTGACCAAGGGGGAAATCTTCGGGATGCACGTCGTCGCGTAAAAGGAGTATCTGACGCATGGCCGTCGTATAGTAGTTGTTGTCATCGCGTTCAACAAATAAGAGTACAAAATACCCAAGTGAAAATTCAATCACCACAGTGTCGCCGTATTGGCGAGCCTCATCACGTACCCATTGCTCAAAGCTTGGATCAACTTGCGACCCTTGTTGCACTACCAAAGTTGAGCGTGGGTCACTGTAAATATCCGCATTGAGTTCAAGCGCAGCTGCAATGAATTCTTCTTCTGTTGTGATAGATGCCGCTATGAGTTCAGCCTGTTGTGCAGCCTGCTCACGATTTATTTGCTGAGCTTCTTCGATTAATTGTCCAGGCTCAAGTTGCATTGGGTCTACAAGCTCAGGTTGAACCAGGAGGAAACGGTATCTGAAAACATCTAAATCATGTCTGCGATCGAGATAAAAAGCTTCAAGCTCCGACTGTGCGTATGTAGGTGAAGTAAACACGTTTGCACTGTATGACATCGCCGTGAATTGAAACTCGAATATATCTCTCAGAATATTTTCAGTAATGCTGCTGCCATAGACTCTTCTCAGATAAGTTAAGCTATCGGGAAACCCTTGCCATTCTACTGCCCATCCGGCTTGCATCATTAATAATGAAAATTCGGAGTCCATTGCTTGTCTGTCCTCATCAGACATCTCAAATCCAGCACTTCTCGCTGCATTATACATCTGCACCAATTCAGACATGTGGATTTTGGTCTGCTCAACAAAGAAATCAGCCCAAGTTGTGCCCGTTTCATGATTTTGGAGCTGGGCGGCAAGCGGTATGCCATGAGCCGGTTGAACAAGGTGCTCAGCTTCCATATGCTCATGAACAATGGTGTTGTAAAAATAATCAAATTCTGCAGCCGAGAAAGCTCTGCCGGAAATTGTAATTGCAGGCACAGATTGGCGAAGAAAGTTCGAATTTATGATGAAAGCACCAACTACCAGAACGATCAGTACCGATATCACTGTTATTGCAGTAGTCCTGGATTTCCTCCGAGCAAGTTGCTCTTTCTGGTTTCTTGCTTCTCTGCGGGCACCGCCATCGGTTCTCTTTTCAAATAAATCACTCATAACGTGTTTCGTCCTTTTGATTTCATTTCGTTTTCATTATCGTGCAGTGTGGTATTATACTTTATACTGTAGGTTTTTGCAAGAATAATCGCATAAAAATTCCCCGCCGTACCGTGTAAGCCCATTTATAACCTGCACCTTTGGGCAGGTGGGTCGCCTCCTTTTTGCTTCACGCTTCCTTCTTCCAAACCACGTCAAGCGCAGCTCGGGAGGCCTGCAATTCACAGAAAGAGTTAGCATCCCATATTATAAATGTGGGTTTAAAAAGACCTATCACGAGCAGAGCAGGGAAAACACTGATTATATATCAGTTTTTTGCTCTTCATCAGAGAAAAGCTCAACAAACTTCTCGAAAACGATAGAAAGTTCCTCCTCGTCATCGAGTGTGGTAAGGGTCTCTTCTCCGTTATTGTCCGCTTTCTTTAGGATGATCAAGCCAAAATTCTCATCGTCCTCATCCATATCCGCCGGTAGAAACGCCATGTAAAACACACCGTCTATTTCCAGCGTGTCCAGATGCTCTAATTCGAATTCGTTACCATCATCGTCTGAAATAGTTACAAAGTCATTTCCAAAATCGTCGTTCATAAACTCACCTCCCAGTACTGTCTGTATCATAACTCAATAGCAGTCAAAAAGCAATAGCTGCAATTTAAGCTGATGGGAGGCGATGTGGTTCGATTAATAACGTTTTGCAAATTTGATACAAATAAATTATAAAATTTGACAAGCACACATAAAATGAGTAAAATATGTGGTAACTTTAATTGAGGTATCGTTTATGACTGCAAAAACTAAAAGAATAGCAAAGACCGTGGCAAAGAACGGGGTTTGGGCTGTTTCAGATATTTTCTTTCTTGTGCTGAAAACATTGGCAACAGTACTCATGATTGTTCTGACAACCGGCGCTGTTTTTACTTGTATTTTCGTAATTTATCTAAGGACAAATGTGTCAACAGGACTTGATCTTGGTCACAACCCATTCGACAACATTATGGAGTCGAGTGTAATTATGTATATAGATAATGAAACCGGTGAGGAGGTCGAGCTTGTAACGCTTCAATGGACTGAGTTTCGCCACATGATCCACTTTGATGAGCTTCCGGAGCATCTTATCCAGGCCACTATCGCAATTGAGGATCACCGATTTTTCAGACATAATGGCGTTGACTGGTACAGAACAGCCGGTGCATTTATGAATATGTTCCTGAGTATGCGCGATACTTTCGGCGGCTCAACCATAACACAACAACTTATAAAAAACCTGACTCTTGAGGATGATGTCACCGTTCAAAGAAAGCTTCAAGAAATATTCAGGGCTCTTGACTTCGAACGACAGTTCACCAAAGAAGAAATCCTAGAGATGTACTTAAATATAGCCTACTTTGGACATGGCAGGTTCGGCATAGGCGCTGCTGCACACTTTTATTTCGGCAAGGAAGTTACAGAGCTGACCCTTGCTGAAAGCGCTGCAATCATCGGCATAACGAACAACCCTTCTCGTTTCAGCCCTTACGCAAATAGAAGCGCCAATAAAGAAAGACAAGAAATCATCTTACGCAGGATGCATGAACTCGGATATATAAACGAGCATGAGCTGAGGCTCGCTATAAATGAACCGCTCAACTTCCAGCGCGGTGAGGATGAGACATTTCAAAGCGTTATCTATACATGGTTTGAAGAGGCTGTTATTCGTGATGTGACTCGCGATTTTCAAGAGCGATTCGAACTCAGCCCTCAAATGGCTAGAAGAAAGCTCTATACAGGCGGGTTCAGAATTATTGCAACTGTCGATATGGAAATGCAGGCCATAGTTGATAATATCTATCAAAATATGGATAATCTGCCTCGCGTCACCGGTTCTAATCAACCGCTGCAATCCGGCATCATTGTTGCTGACCCGTATACCGGCGCTGTAAAAGCCATTTCCGGCGGCACCGGAAGGAAAAATGCAAACATGCTGCTCAACAGGGCAACCATGACGCGGCGCCCACCCGGCTCTGCTATAAAACCAATTTCTGTGTTTGCCCCTGCAATGGAGATGGGCTTTATCACACCCAATACCACATACTTTGACGGCCCGGGTATCACTTTGACAGGAACTAACTGGATGCCTAGAAATGCCGATCGGAGACATAGCGGTCTTGTCACCGTCAGCACTGCCCTACGCCGTTCACTCAATACAGTTCCGGCAATTATTCTGGACGAAATCGGGCCATCTGCCGGATTTAGCTTCCTCAGGGATGCATTGGGCTTCTCGCTTAATCCCGCCGATGAAGACTATGCCCCGCTTGCTGCCGGGCAACTTACTAACGGTGCAACCGTGCGTGAAATGACTTCTGGTTTTACCATTTTCCCAAATGGCGGCGAACGTGTTGAACTGCGGATGTATTCCAGAATATACGGCCCCGATGGAGAGATATATTTAGATAACACACCCATAAGCATACGCGTCATAAGCGAAAATAACGCAAATTTGATGACCGCTATGCTGGTCGAAGCTGTTGTAAACGGAACAGGTGGCGCGGCTATTATCGGTGGCGGTATGCCTGTTGCAGGCAAAACAGGCACATCAAACGAAAGTCAAGATCGCTGGTTTGTCGGATTTACACCTCATCTTATCGCAGGTGTTTGGACTGGATTTGATACTCCTACACGAATGTCTTCTCAAGGAAATCCGGCAGCACATATATTTAGGATGGTCATGCAGCCTATTCATGAAAATCTTGAAAACAGGCGTTTTGCCACCGGCACCCTAACACAAGTAACGCGTCCTGGCGCTGGTGGGGTTGAAGTTGTAACATATACGGTCAATGTTGTTGATGTAAACGGTCAGACCATACGCGTAGATACACATCAAGCAATACCAGGCACGACGATTACGGTTAATGCACCGGCAATGTGGTACTATGAATTGGTCGGAGAAGGCTCAAGGACATTAACTGTAACTAGTGACCCTGGGCGAAATCAAGTGGTGTTTGTCTTTAGATGGGTCGGCGGAGGGCGTGAGCCTGCACCAGATGTGCCTACCGAACCAGATGTACCCACTGAGCCAGATATACCCATTGAACCTGACCGCCCGACTGAGCCAGACATACCCATCGAACCTGACCGCCCGACTGAGCCAGATCGCCCAACTGAGCCGGATATACCCACTGAGCCTGACCGCCCGGCTGAACCGATACCGGATGACCCGTTCATCCCAGAGGAACCGATTTGGCCTAATAATCCAATTCCTCAGCCTAACCCCGAGCCTCCGGCTGAAAATCCATCGCCTAGCCCATCCGAACCACCGCGTGAGGGTTCTGATGACCAGTCCAACGAATAGCAAATGAATATTATTCACTTGTTGGCAAATGTGTGACATTTATGTCGCAACAATTACAAGCAGATTGTATAAGATAGATATTGCATTATATTCATTTCGAATGTATAATTATGTGGTATTCAAAATGAGGAGGAACGAAAATGAAAAAATTATTAGTATTGATTCTTGCACTTACCCTAGCGCTCTCCATCGCCGCATGTACCCCTTCCACAGCACCTGCAACCGGCAGCGGCACTGCCACTGATACTCCAGACAGTAATGTTGACCAAAGCGACAACAATGATGATGCTTCCACTATCATCACGAGCATTGCTGATTTGGAAACGGCTGTTATAGGTGTTCAACGTGCCACAACAGGCCATCTCTTTGTAGAAGAGAATTTCCCTGATGCTTCTATCGATGCTTTCCCTGCTGCTGGCGATGCTATTTTGGCGCTCAATGCCGGTTCCGTGGACGCTGTTGTTATCGATAGTCTGCCCGCAGCGCGGTTTGTCTTTTTAAATCCAGGCCTGAAGATTCTTGAAGGCGATTTGACCGCTGAGTATTATGGTATTGCATTTCAGCTTGGAAGTGCATATACCGCAATGTTTGATGAGGCAATAAATACATTGCGTGCAAACGGTACTCTAGGTGCAATTTACGATTACTGGGTCAACGAGAATCCCGATGCTTCAAGATATGTGACTCCAGAAGGAACTGCACATCCTAATGGCACTTTGCTTATGGCAACAAATGCAGGATTCCCACCTTTTGAATTCTGGGAAGGTGCTCATATTGTCGGCTTCGATGTCTGTCTTTCTACAGCAATCGGCGATGTCCTTGGTTACGAAATCGAAATCATTGACATGGACTTTGATTCAATAATTCTCTCAGTTCAGGCTGGGTCGGCCGATTTCGGCATGGCCGGAATGACAATCCGCGAAGACCGCAGAGAGTTTGTTGACTTCACTCAGGGTTATTTCAATGCATCACAGGTGGTCATTGTCAGGACTCCATAGTCTTAACCATCCAATATCCGGTGCTCTGCTTTATGAATAAATTTACAAAACAGAGCACTAATAAACCGAGGGGTCTAAATTCCCTCGGTTTCTACTGCGAAAGGGTTTGACTCACATGATAGAAACTATAACAACTGATATCTATCGCATTTTTATAGAACCCATATCACGCGCCATCTATAACGTCTTTATTGTGCATGACAGGTGGGCGCAATGGCTTTCCGGGTTGGAAATGACGCTCTCCGTCACATTTTTTGCATTGCTGCTCGGCCTTGGAATAGGACTTTTCATATCTATTATCAGGGTATCACATGATGCATTTGAAAAGCCGAACATCATGCTCAGACTGCTCAATCTGATAGTAAAAACCTATGTTTCGGTCGTTCGCGGCATTCCGATGGTCGTGCAACTAGCGATTTGGGCATTTATTGTTTTTGCCGGTTCACGCAATCAACTTCTGACCGGTATCGTCGCCTTTGGAATCAATTCCGGAGCCTATGTCTCAGAAGTTTTTCGCGGCGGTATAAGCAGCATTGACAAGGGACAAATGGAAGCTGGTCGCAGTCTCGGGCTTAGCTATCCGCAGACCATGTTTAAAATCATCCTGCCTCAGGCAGTTAAGAATTGCCTCCCTGCTTTAGGCAATGAGTTTATCGCCCTTTTAAAAGAAACTTCTATTGCAGGTTTCGTGGCTATCTCTGAATTGACGCATGTTGGTAATGTCATTCGAGGAATTACATTTAACCCAGCTCCGATGGTTTTTGTTGCGCTCATCTACTTGATTCTGGTCTTGTTTTTGGAATTTCTTGTCAGAAAAATGGAAAACAAACTCAGTCAAAGCGATCGCCGTAGCGGAAAGATGGTGCAGAGGCTAAAGAGAAAGAGGCTTGTTAAAAATGATTAAAGTTAAAGGCTTAGAGAAAAAATTCGGCGAACTCGAAGTGCTGCGCGGCATAGATGAGCATATCGACCAAGGTGAGAAAGTCGTCATCATCGGCCCGTCCGGAAGCGGAAAAAGCACTTTCCTGCGCTGCTTGAACCTCATGGAGTTCCCTACTGCCGGAGAAATTTGGTTTGAGAACGAAGAGGTGTCAAAATATAGAAAAGGCATGGATCTTAATGCACATAGGCGGAAAATGGGCATGGTATTCCAGCACTTTAACCTCTTCCCTCACCTGAATGTCGTCGAAAATATTATACTGTCGCCTGTTTCGTTGAATAGGGCTTCCAAGGCTCAGGCCATTGAGACGGCGCATCGTTTGCTTGATCGAATCGGTCTTTCGGACAAAGCAAAAAACTACCCTGCCACTTTGTCCGGTGGTCAGAAGCAACGCGTTGCCATCGTCAGAGCGCTTGCTATGGAGCCAAAAGTAATGCTCTTTGATGAGCCGACCAGCGCTTTAGATCCTGAAATGGTTGGTGAAGTGCTGGATCTCATGAAGAATTTGGCAATAGAGGGCATGACTATGGTGGTTGTCACACATGAGATGGGTTTTGCTCGCGAAGTAGGCAATCGTGTTTTGTTCATGGATGAGGGCGTCATCGTAGAGCAAAATGATCCGGAAACATTTTTTAGCAACCCCAAAAGCCCCCGCTTACAAGACTTTCTGGCAAAAGTTGTATAGTACTTGCTTAAATCAGCGGGCAAAACTGAGTGCACTTTCACAGTTTTGTCCGCTTAAAATATATATTGTAATAGTGATGTGCTCGGGGGATTGAACAAATGGAAAAGACACAATCTTGCTCGGCAAGGACAACATGAATAAATCTGTCGTATCTATACCCTACTTATTGTTTCTAAGTATGGTTAAAATTGATTTTGACCTCTGTCCCTACACCAAGCCTGCTTTTAAGCGATAAATTCCAACCATAGAGTGAGCAAATATGTTTGACAATCGAAAGCCCTAACCCGGTGCCGCCGTTTTTAACCGAGCGGCTTTTTTCTACACGGTAGAAGCGTTCAAATATGCGTGTTTGCTCTGCGGGAGATATACCGATACCGTTATCTGAAACAGTGAGATACATGGTATTTTTGTTATTTTCAATGCTTACCGTAATTTTGCCACCATTATCGTTGTATCGCACAGCGTTTTCTACAAGGTTTTTGACAAGTTCGTAAATATGTCTCGGCTCGGCGGCGACGATTGCATCTCCTTTGCTTTCAAAGATAATGTGTTTGTCTGTGATTGCAAATGCCATAGCTTCGCACACTTCACTTACGGTTTTAGCCAGTGCAACGGGCACAGGGTTTACGGTTTCGGCGTTCTCTAATTCTGATAGCTTTAGCATATCGTCGATAAGCGACATCATGCGGTTTGATTCACGGGATATGCCCTCAATATATTTGTTGATACTGTCATCCTTGTTGTTAATCACGGAGAGCTCATTAAAGCCTTTTATTGCAGTCAGTGGGGTTTTAAGCTCGTGTGAAGCATTGGAAAAAAACTCTTCTTTCCGTTTTGCGCTTTCGCGGCTCTCGGTAACATCTGAAAGCACAACCATTGTTAGCCCGGTGTCCATTAGCCGTTTTATTGTAACGAGATAAATTTTACCATTGAGCACCAACTCAAACAAACTACTCTTGGCTTGGGCTATGCAATCTTCCACCGAATTTTTCAGTACAGTATCGTTTGTTAAGTAGGTCACCTTTCTATTGATTATATGGGTCGTAACATCGAATATATCCAGCGCAATACCATTGACAAGCGCAATATTTGCGTTTTCGTCTATGATAAAAAGCCCATCACCGATATTGTTCAAAACATAAGATAGTTTATCTTTTTCATCACGCAGGGCATTGAAGCTGTTTTGCAAAACGAAAGCAATATCGTTAATGCCTTTTGTTATTTTATCAATTTCCTCATAACTACCCGCAAGAGGACGTGGCGAATATTCGCCATCGGACAATTGCCGCAGATTTTCTTCAACAGAATTAAACGGCTTTATAATACGGTTTGCCACGCCCCGCACCAAAAATAAGCAGACTAAAATAATGGCAAGCAGCAAAATAATCAGTAACGGCAAAACCTGATATAAATAGCTATCAATTTGAGCCACAGGGATGGATGTGCGAACAAAAACATAATCGTCTTCGCCATCAACCCGCAAGGCATAATAAACCATGTCTGCACCAAAGGTGTCGGAGTAGCGGATATATACATCAGGTGCGTTGTTTGCAGCGGCTTGTATTTCAGGTCTGTTTAGGCGGTTTTCTTGTGCGCCTGTATCAAAGGGGTGACTGTCTGCCAAAACCGATCCATCCGAGCCGATGACTGTAATCCGTGTATTGCCTCCGGCCTCAACAAAGGTGTTTAAATCAGCATAATTAAAAAAATTCGCAAAAATGCGTGTCCTCTCTATAACGGTATTCCGGGCGACATTTACGTTGTTATCACGTGTTATATATACAGAGATAAAAAAGAAACCCAATAATCCGGCACATATTATCAAAGTAGTATATAAAAATAGATGTTTTCTCATATCAGCATATACCCCACACCTCGAATTGTCTTAATGGTTGCTTCACTTCCAGCTTCTGCTAATTTTCGCCTCAGTTCTTTGATATGAATATCAAGGGTTCGCGTTTCGCCGTAAAAACTATCGCCCCATACTTCGGAGAATATCGTTTCCCGTTCCAATACCTTTTCGGCATTTTCGCTGAGTAAGTGTAACAGATTATATTCCTTTAACGTTGCTTGCATTTGAACATCATTCGCTATAATTTGATGTTTTGATAAGTCGATGATAACATCTTTGAAAATAATATATTGGGCTGTTGCTTTTGTGTTTTTTCGTAGATTTGCTTTTATTCGTGCGACAAGCTCCAAAACACCGAAAGGCTTTGCTATATAATCCTCTGCCCCCATATTTAGCCCTTTGACCTTAGAAATTTCTTCTCCCTTTGCAGATACCATAATAACAGGTATGTTGGCTGTTACTTTTTCGGATTTTAGCTGGGTCAAAATTTCAAATCCATCATTGTCGGGTAGCATTATATCCAACACCACAAGGTCGGGCAGCTTGTCCTTTAGCGCTTTTAAAAAAGATGTTCCATCACTAAAGCAAAGACAATCAAATTCCGTCTCTAGTGTGTAAGTATATAGTTCTTGCAAAGCCATATCGTCTTCGACGACATAGATTGTCTGCTTCATCAAAACTCACTCCTCTTTCGGATGAACACCTGTTATGGCATATTCCACCCATTCGCCTACATTTACGGCATGATCGCCTATACGCTCCAAATATTTTGTTATCATCATTAACATAATCGCTTGCTCTGCGTTGTCCGGGTCTATTTTCACAAGGGCGATTATATCTGCCATAACGATATTGAACAAATCATCAACTTTATCATCGATTGCATCAAGAGAGCGCGCCAAATCAAGGTCGCGGTTGATATATGCCTGTACGCCACTCTTAACCATTTGAATGACGATTATGGCCATCTGTGGTATATGTTCCAATTTTTTAAGATATTCTGCATCTCCAAACTGAGTGGTTATCTCGGCAATATCCCATGCTTGGTCGCCTATGCGTTCAAGGTCTGTTATCATCTTCATGGCGGCGGACACTTCACGAAAATCTCCCGCAACAGGCTGTTCCATAACCAACAATCTCATGCAAGCGTGTTCAATTTCACGCTCCAGCTTATCTATCAAATTGTGTTCTTCATAAACCTCTTGAGCGAGGTCGGCATCTCTTTCTACAAGTGCCTTGATACATTTTTCGATAGCAACTTCAATATGTCTGCACATCAGCACCAGTTTATCAGAAATGTCGCGCAATTCCTGCTCATATCGTGCTCGCCTTATCATAAGTCTACCCCTCTTTCATAGTTCTTTCAACGTATAATCGTATTTGCTACTTGGCGCTATCCAAAGCGGCCTGTTATATAGTTCTCTGTTCGCTTATCTTTGGGTTTAGAAAATATTTCAATGGTCTTGTTATACTCTACCACCTCACCCAGCAGAAAAAAAGCTGTTTTGTCAGACACCCTCGTTGCTTGTTGCATATTGTGCGTAACGATAATGATGGTGTACTGCGCTTTCAGTTCACTTATTAAATCTTCAATAATTCCGGTAGAAATTGGATCAAGCGCACTTGTTGGTTCATCCATCAGCAATACCTTCGGCTCTGCGGCAAGGGCACGGGCGATGCATAATCTTTGTTGTTGTCCACCGGAGAGTCCCAGCGCACTCTTTTTTAATCGGTCTTTTGTTTCTTCCCAAAGCCCAGCTTGTTTCAAAGATCGTTCAACAATTACGTCGAGTTCCCCTCGTTTCTTAATGCCAAAAGTTCTCGGTGCATAAGCGATATTGTCATAAATGCTCATCGGGAATGGGTTTGGTTTTTGAAAAACCATACCTACATTCTTGCGCAGAAGCGATACGTCCGTATCCTTTGCATATATGTCTTGTCCGCCAATGTGAATATCACCACTTATGCGGCAACCCTCGATTAAGTCGTTCATGCGATTGAATATGCGGAGAAATGTCGATTTTCCACAGCCGGACGGGCCGATAAACGCCGTCACTTCTTGCTGTGCGATGTCCATATTTACGTTCTTTAATGCCTGAAAATCACTATAGTATAGGTTGCAATCGCGCACAGCGAGATTATAATCGTGTGCTCGGTAAGATATATCTACCGCAACGCGCTCTGATGTTCTTGTCTTTGAATTATTATCTGTTCCCCATAAATCGACTTTGTCTTTTAATTCCGTCATGTTCATTTGATCCTCCCAGAATTTAACGCTTTGGCTATTGCCGCCGCTACTGTATTTATAATTAAAACAATCAATAAAAGCACAACCGCTGTAGCATAGGCTTCATTGGTGTGAAAGGCTTCACCCGAAAGTGACCACATATGTACAGCCAATGTGCGTACAGAGCCGTATAAATTTTGCGGAATGTTCGGAGCGGTTCCGGCTGTGAAAATCAAGGCAGCAGTTTCACCTACAATGCGCCCCGTTGCTAAAATCACTCCTGCTAAAATCCCCGGTACCGCACTTGGCAACACAATGCGAAAAACTACTCTCAGTTTCCCTGAGCCAAGGGCAAAAGCGCCTTCACGAAATCCATCCGATACAGATTTTAACGCTTCTTCTGTAGTTCGGATTACAAGCGGCAAAACCATGATGGATAGCGTCAAGGCTCCTGCAATCAATGAAAGGCCAAGACCCATAAAGTTCACAAAAAACAGGCTTCCAAACAATCCATACACAATTGACGGAATCCCCGCCAAAATCTCTGTTGCTTGGCGAATTACCTTAACATAGCGGCTACCTTTTTTCGCATATTCAACCAAGTAAATACTTGTAAACATACCCAACGGCACCACAAGGCAAAGAGTTATTACAACCATCATTGCCGTAGAGAGGATTGACGGCATCATAGAAACATTTTCGGTCGTCCAGCGCATTTCAAACAGCGATGGCGTGAGGTGTGGTACACCATTTATTAAGATATGCCCTACGATAAACATTAAGGCTGTTAATGTTAAAACAGCAAACGTCCAAGTTGTTGCCGTAAGCAGCGTGTCTAGATGGCGTTTTCTATTGCTTTTTTTAATATCCATTTCGGCTATGCCCCTTTATGCTTTCTCGTAACTATTGTAAATAAAACATTGATGGCGAAGATAAACAC
The DNA here is from genome assembly GCA_009781855.1 of Oscillospiraceae bacterium. Taxonomy (GTDB): domain Bacteria; phylum Bacillota; class Clostridia; order Oscillospirales; family Oscillospiraceae; genus WRMH01. The sequence goes on from WQUY01000036.1 coordinate 24,125, forward strand.
AAAGAGCACAATGCCTGTTGCAATTAAAGCGTTACTGTGTAGACTGCCAACCTCGGCATAGCCCATTTCCATAGCAACGTTGGCTGTTAGCGTTCTTGCTCCGCGAAATACGCTGATCGGCATACGCGCTTGATTTCCTGCCACCATTAATACCGCCATAGTTTCTCCGATGGCGCGACCAATTCCTAAAATAATCGAAGCTAAAATCCCCGATTTTGCCGCAGGTACTATTACAAAAAATATAGACCGCATGGGGCTTGACCCCAGTGCCAACGCACCCTCATAATAGGAGTTTGGCGCAGCACGTATGGCCGATTCCGAAATATTAATCACAGTTGGCAAAATCATAATGCCCAAGAGCAGAGATGCAGCAAAGATTGAAGCACCCGTTCCACCTCCTGTAAGCAATACTGATATTCTTCCTACCAGTGGCACAACTACAACCATACCAAAGAATCCATAAATTACAGAGGGAATTCCCGCCAACAAATTGACGGCGGGTTTTAGCATTGCATACAGCTTTTTGGGACAGATGTAAGCTAAGAAAATCGCTGTAAAAATTCCGATGGGAACACCAACAATAATTGCACCCAGTGTTATATAAACACTACCCAAAATCATGGGCAGGATTCCAAATGACGGGGGGTGGCTAACGGGTGTCCAAATGCGGCCAAAAAGGAAATTGAATAGCCCGATTTCGCGAATTGCAGGCAAACCATTTACTAAAAGGAAAAGGAATATCACGGTTAGTGCGAGCACCGAAATGAGCGCACAAACCATGAATACCTTTGCCATTACAAATTCTCGAATTTTGCGAATTTTGTTCATTGTATTACCGCCGACCACCTTGTGACTTCTCCTGCAAATATCTGTCTCACTTCTTCGGAGCTTAATGTAGTTGCGGGATTGTCATTATGCGTAATAACCGCTACGCCGTCAAAGGCAATTGTAACACTATTCACTTCGGCAAGTTCTGCTTGTGAAAGGTCACGCGAGGCCATGCCGATATCTGCTGTGCCTTGTCTTGCGGCATTTATCCCTGCTGACGATCCCGCGCTTTGTACTTCGACGGTAGTGCCGGGATTTATGGCTTCATATGCTTCTTTCAAACGCTCCATGACCGGGGCGATAGATGTTGAGCCTAGTACGACAACGCGCCCGGTCATGCCATGTGCCCCAGCATAGGCGAGTGCTTGGGAATCTACAGGAACGTATCCGCGTCCCTCTGCTACTGCTTGTCCCTCTGCCGAAAGAATAAAGTCGATAAAGTCCTGTGTCAAGTCATTAACTTCAAAAGGTACTGCGATATTAAAGGCACGGAAGAGCGGATAAGAACCGTCTTGCACCGTAGTAATAGATGGTAATATGCCGTCAATGGGCACAGCGCGTACCGTGTCATTGAGTGATCCCAACGAAACATACCCGATTGCATATGTATTGGCGGCAACGCTGCCCATTACAATGCTTGTGCCGTTTGCGATATATGCCTCTGATGTGGTCATGTCCACAACACTACCATCTGTGCCTGTTACTTGTAGGCCTATAAGTTCGATAAACGCGCCTCTTGTTCCTGATCCATCTTCACGGGATATTACATTTATCTCCCTATTTGTTGCAAACCCTTCATCACTTCCACCACATGCGCTAAGTCCCACCAAGGCGACAAGCACAAGAGCCATAATACCTAATTTTTTTCTCACAACTTTATTCCTCACTTTTTTTAGACTATCTTGTTACGGTTAGATTTTAACGTAACGAATCAGCGAAAAAAATCAGCAATTGGTATGGTGAATGTAAAATGTATGTAAAGTCACTTTTGTTTCATGACGTTTGCAATTATGTCATACCGTGATACCTTTTAAAAATTGCAAAAGAAATAGAAAAGAACGCAGTTCATACAATGAACTACGCCCTTTTCTAAAGCTGTAGGGGCGACCGCAGGGTTGTGAGATTTTGCGGTGGGCGACCGAGTGTGGTCTCCCCTACGACGCCGAACGGTCAAAATTGATTTCCATATCGGCCGCTGCGTCACCTATGGTTGGATTGTTCGTCGAAATGGTTAACCGCCTCTAACTTCCAAAAACCTTGCAAAGACGGCCGACACTTCCGCTCTGGTTGCGGTGTCTCTTGGGGCAAATCTTCCGTCCGCATGTCCAAGGATGATTCCTGCGGCTTGA